>JAGAOK010000006.1 GCA_017623815.1 Lachnospiraceae bacterium | reverse complement strand
TTTCATACCTATCATTCTCCGAATTCTTTATATAAAAACTCCAGACTTAACATCTTATCATCCACATAGTAATCTGCATTCGGTTTTCCCATGTGCAGTTCGTGATATTTTACTCCCCAGTCTTTCATCTGCTGCTCTGTCACCGGATACCAGTCGATTCCCGTTACATAGCCACGGGCAGTAAAGAGGACAATTCTGTTGCCCCAGTCATAGAGCTGATTGACAATCCGAATCATCTTCTCATTCGGCCCAGCCTGTCCGTAATCGAGATCCTCACGTTTCATCGCAATCACACCATCAATGTCAAACACAAACTGCTGACCGCCGCCCATAATTTTCATAAGATCTGCAACACGTGAAAAATCCGACTCCGTATCTACATCATACATCTCTTTCATCTCAAAGCCCATGATATTTTTTCCGGTCATCGAATGATACTCTGTCACCACGCGCGGGCGGAGAAGGTCTACATTTCCGTTCTGAATATAAGTTGCCGGCAATGCCTGACGAGGCATATTATACGCTTCCGGAATATCCTTCATCAACGGGTCCAGTTTTCCGTCTTCCTTCAAATACCACATTTTATGCGGAACCACTTCATTTTTCTTCACACTTCGAACAGAATCCACCGTCTCATCACGAAGCATCATCTCTATCATCGTATCGATATCTTCCGGATCACGGTATGGATATGTCGGGCGCAGATGAACCACAATATCCGGTACATAATTTTCTTCTTTTTCCAAAAAAGAAAGCGCATGTTCAAACACATCGATATCAAGGGCTGTATCCGTCGCATACTCCGCCGGACGGATAAAAGGTGTTTCCGCTCCGTACTCGCGCGCAATCGCCGCATACTCCTCGCTGTCAGTCGAAACGATAATCCTGTTAATATATTTTGAAGCCTGTGCATGCTCTATCGAATATGCCATCATTGGTTTTCCGTTAATCTTACGTATATTTTTATGAACGACGCTTTTCGATCCGCTCCTGGCGGTAATCAAAGCCAAAATTTTTTCCTCTGACATAATAAGTCCTCACTTTCCTATTACATTATATCCATCATAGCACAAGTCTTATTTTTTGTGAAACACTTCATTTTCAAAAAAAGCGGACATAAGCCCCAAGACACAAACTGCTTGGACGCCATGCCCGACATCATTTTCTTATAACGGAATATTACCATGCTTTTTGTATGGCACATCCACTTCTTTATTTTTTAAGCCTTTCAATGCTTTCAAAAGTGCTGTTCTGGTTTCTTCCGGTTTGATCACCTCATTCACATATCCTCTGGCCGCTGCCACATAAGGATTTAAGAAACGGTCATCGTACTCCTTAATGCACTGCTGACGCATCGCTTCCGGATCCGGCGACTCTTTAATCTTACGTTTAAACGCAATGTTAACCGCACCTTCTGCACCCATGACTGCAATTTCCGCAATCGGCCATGCATAAACAATATCTGCCCCCATCTCTTTGGAATTCATCGCAATGTATGCTCCGCCGTATGCTTTTCTCATAATTAACGAAATTTTCGGTACTGTCGCCTCGGAATACGCAAAGAGAACCTTGGCTCCGTGGCGGATAATTCCGTTATGCTCCTGTGCTGTTCCCGGTAAAAATGCCGGAACATCGATCAGCGTTACCAACGGAATGTTGAAGCAGTCACAAAAACGAATAAAACGCGCCATCTTATCCGATGCATGATAATCAATGGACCCCGCCATATGGTTTGGCTGATTGCAGACAAATCCGGTTACTTCACCATCCATGCGTGCAAAACCTACTACTACATTTTTTGCAAAATCTTTCTGTACTTCGAAGAAGCTGCCTTTATCAACCACACACTCTACAACATCTTTTACATCATACGCACGTCTGGAATTGTCCGGAACAATATCTACAATCTTTCCGCAGCGGTCTTCACCTCCCGGAAGAATCTTTTTCCCAAACTCTCCTACTTTTCCAAGCACATTGGCAGCTACGCCGTTTTCTTTTCCTAACTCTTCTGTTGCCGGAGCATTTTGTGTATTGTTCGCCGGAAGATAGGACAACAATTTTCTCACTCCGTCCAAACACTCTTTTTCATTTTTATACGTAAAGTGCGAAACACCGGACTTTTCCGCATGTACTCTGGCACCGCCGAGTTCCTCTACAGAAACCTCCTCATTGATTACGGTCTTAACCACATTCGGGCCGGTAATAAACATCTTTGATGTCTCTTCCACCATAAAGATGAAATCACAGATGGCCGGTGCATAACACGCCCCGCCGGAACACGGACCGAGAATGACTGCAATCTGAGGAATCACACCGGACGCCTTTGTATGACGCAGGAACATTCCGCTATATCCGCTGAGAGAAGAGATCCCCTCTTCAATTCTGGCTCCGCCACTGTCGTTAATGCAGATAAGCGGCGCTTTCATCGCCATCGCCATATCCTGAATACGACAGATTTTAAACGAATGATATTCTCCGAGTGTTCCTCCGATGACTGTAAAATCTTCACTGGCAACAAACACCTGTCTTCCGCCAATCGTACCGTATCCCGTTACCACACCATCGCCCGGAACTCTTTTTTTGTCCAGGCCGAAATCATCGATACGGGACTCAATCATATCATCAACTTCTACAAAACTGCCCTCATCGAGTAACACTTCAATTCTCTCACGTGCAGTCATTTTTCCCTTTTTATGCTGTGCTTCTATTCTGGCTCTTCCGCCTCCTAAAACGGCTTTTTTTCTTCTTTCGTCCAAATCAAGAATTGCTTCATTCCAAGTCATGTTTCCCACTCCTTCTATACACTCGCCTTTTAGTTTGCATTTCAAATACTTTGATTTTCAAAGTATTATACTAAAAAAAGTCCTCTATTGCAAGTAGCAACAGAGAACTTTTCAAAACTATCTCTCAATTTCCTGCGCTGCCATATCGAGCGCTGCACGGATTACTTTGTCCATATCGTAATATTTGTACTGTCCCAGCCGTCCGCCAAACAATACATTTGTCTGCTCTTTTGCAAGCAGAGCATATTTTTCGTAAAGCGAAGAATTCGCCTCGTCATTAATCGGATAATACGGCTCATCGCCTTTTTTCCATTCTGCCGGATATTCCCGCGTAATCACGGTTCCCTCTCCCGTTCCGAATTCAAAATGTTTATGCTCGATGATTCGTGTATAAGGAATCTCTCTTTCTGTGTAATTGACTACCGCATTGCCCTGATAATTGTCTACCTGTGCCAGGTATTCGCTTTCAAATCGAAGCGAACGATATGCAAGCTCACCGTAGCAATAATCGAAATACTCATCAATCATTCCGGTATAAAGAATCTTGTCATAAACTATCGGTTCTTTTGCCGCTTCATTTTGCGCCAAAAACTCTTTGAAACTGATACCAAGCTGCATTGGCGAATCACCAAACAGTTTTTCTACAATCTGTGTATAACCACCAACCGGAATCCCTTGGTAACGGTCATTAAAGTAATTATTATCATACACGAAGCGAAGCGGAAGACGCCGGATAATAAACGCCGGGAGATCTTTACAGTCTCTTCCCCACTGCTTCTCAGTGTAACCCTTGACTAACTTCTGATACACATCGGTACCGACCAGTGAAATCGCCTGCTGCTCAAGATTGGCCGGCTCTTTGATGCCTGCCTTCTCAATCTGCTCTGCGATTTTATCCTTTGCTTCCTGCGGAGTCTTCACTCCCCACATGCGGCTGAAGGTATTCATATTAAAAGGCATATTATAAATTTCGTCTTTATAAACTGCTACCGGAGAATTGACATAGTGATTAAATTCTGCCAGCGCATTTACATAATCCCACACCTGCTTGTCTGAGGTATGAAAAATATGCGCGCCGTATTTGTGTACAGAAATACCATTTTGCTTCTCCGTATAGATATTTCCCGCAATGTGCTCGCGCTTATCAATTACATAACATGTTTTTCCGGCTTTTTTCACCTCTGCCGCAAACACTGCGCCAAACAGCCCCGCACCAACCACTAAATAATCATATCTCATGCTTTTTCTCCTGCGAGAAGAATACTTGCCACCTGATAGAAAATATCTACAAACGGAAGTATACCTTCCTCAAGTGCCTGCGCCGTCTTTGCATTATCGCGTGTCTGCAAAGCTTTGCTGAGAATCTGCACCTTTTCCTCAATTCCTTCTTTGTTCAAAATTTCTTCTTTCTCATTGATCATTGGCATGGTCGCATTGACAATCTCTATCACAAAATTAATTCCGTCAATAATCTGTCCAAGGAAGTCCATGGTATCTTCCTTTTCTTCCCCGCGTAGTTCAGGCAAAATTTCTTTGATTGCCGGAATCAGTTTTTGAACATACTCTACTCCCACTTCCAAAGCTTCTACTTGCTGCTTTCTGATATCTTCCATGATATACCCCCGCTTTCTGTCATGTTATCCGCGTTTTGGCCGCGCTTAATAAACGTATATAAATACTATAACATATATATCGTCATTTTGTATCAAAAATAAAGAGGGTTTTCTTGTTTTTTTCCCTGCTGTCCCTTATACTTATTACATGCGGATAACTCCGCAAAATTCAAACAAAAGGAGCGGTTTTGTGGAGGCATTTATCTCCGTATGTATCATCGGAAAAAACGAAGAAAACTGCATAGAAAGGTGTCTTAAAGCCATACAAAAACATCACCTTCCGATTGTCTACACCGACACCGGTTCCACAGATGGCACCATAGACATCGTATCCCGTTACACGGATCACATCTTTTATTTTGACTGGTGTAACGACTTTTCGAAAGCACGGAATT
The DNA here is from genome assembly GCA_017623815.1 of Lachnospiraceae bacterium. GTDB lineage: Bacteria > Bacillota > Clostridia > Lachnospirales > Lachnospiraceae > SVFI01. Next base: position 26,269 of record JAGAOK010000006.1, on the reverse strand, counting down.
TTTGCGCTCAGCAGGCACCGACTGACTGGATCTGGTTTTTAGACTGCGACGAATGTATCTCCGATGCCGACCTTAATCAGCTACGCAGTTTCTGTAAGATTGAAAACGCTGCTGCCATCGGTACCGTAAATCAAAAAGACCGCTATACTCTAAACGGCGATCTGACGTTTACCTTAACAAGGCTCGGCAGAATTTACCACCGCGGCTTTTGTCATTACAGCGGTGCAATCCACGAACAAATTGTTCCTATTTCCGGCGAAGTCGAGATACAATATCGTAACCTTCCGATCTCTATCGATCATGACGGATATGAAGATCCTGCTATTTTAAAGCAAAAATGCGAGCGCAATGCCGCACTTCTTTTACAGCAGCTTTCTCAAAAAGAAGACCCTTATCTGTATTACCAGCTCGGCAAATGCTACCGGACGCTCCAAAAAACACAGGCGGCAGCCGATGCTTTTTCAAAGGGGCTTTCTTTCGATCTGGATCCCACCTTATTTTATGTGCAATCCATGGTGGAATCCTACGGCTATTGCCTGCTTGATTTAAATCAGTACGAAGCAGCACTTTCCTTTGAAGGGATTTATGATGCGTTTTCTACCAGCGCAGATTTTGTGTTTTTAATGGGGCTGATTTATATGAACAACGCACGTTTTTCGCAGGCTATTGAACAGTTTCAAAAGGCCACTGCCTTTTCTCATTGTACTGTCGATGGCACAAACAGTTACCGTGCGTTTTATAACATAGGTGTTATTTATGAGTGTCTCGGCCAAGCCCGGGAAGCCACTTACCATTATAAAAAATGCGGAGATTTTTCTCCTGCACTTTCCCGTCTGGAGGTAATTGCCAATGCATGAAATCAGCATTATCATCCCTTGCCATAACGTCGAAAATTACATCGACCGCTGTTTTGAATCTCTCAAAGCCCAAACCATCGGGCTTGACAAACTGCAGCTGATTTTTGTCGATGACGCTTCCACCGACGGAACACGCGATAAGCTTTCACAAATCGAAGCTCAGGCCCCATCCTCCGTGTGTGTCATTTTATTACCGCAAAATATGCGTCAGGGCGGCGCCAGAAACGTTGGTCTGGAATATGCCACCGGAACCTATATCGGTTTTGTCGATTCCGACGACTGGGTGGAGCCGGATATGTACGAATGTCTCCTGAATGCCATCACGGAAACCGGAAGCGATTTTGCTTTTTGCCGACATGTCAGAGATACCGGAAAAGAAAATCTATATTTATCTGCATCCGAAAAAGATGCAACATCCCCGGCCCGGATTCTCACAATCCAAACCCCTCGCGAGCGATCCGATTTTATCGCCGCCAACCCTGTCGGTTGCAATGTGTGGGATAAGCTTTTTCGCAAAGACTTTTTACTTGACAACGAAATATTTTTCCCTCCGCATCTAGCGTACGAAGACATCTTCTTTTCTTCTTTGGTCTACCTATATGCAAACAAGGCCTGTATGCTGGAGCAGAAATTGTATCACTATTTTGTGAACGAAAACTCCACTGTTCTTAGCAAAAACAATGATTATCATAAAAATATCATTACTATCAATGAACTCAAATGGGAATCTTATCAGCAACGTGGTATTCCGGAGGCACTTCGAAGCGCAATTGAATTTGACTTTATAGTTACCTTTTATTTTACCGGAATCAAAATCCTCTGCCTGCGATTCGACAGTTTTCAGTATGATGATTTTATGCAACTAAAAAAGGGAATCCTCGAAAGAATTCCCGATTTTCGCAGCAATCCGTATTTAAAAACAAATACGCCTGACTTTTATAAACCGCTGCTGACGCTTCTTGAACACCCGGTAACGCAAGAGGATCTGACACAAATCCAAAACGCGTTCTTAACGTATCACAAAATGAACTGACACGTCCGTTCCTTATACCGGTTGCAGGAGAGTTTTTAATTTCTCCTCCTCCTCTTTAAGGGACGGATAATTATTAACAATCATTCCAAACAGCCACTTTGTAACCTTCGCATCCCTAAAATACGCCAGCTCCGGCTGAGTCACAGTTCCCAAATACGTCTTATTCATAATCGTCTCTATCAAACGATAATGCTTTATCAGCACATCAAGATTCCCTGTAATATTAAGCATTGTATCTCCCCCGGAAAGCAACTCCTGTTCACATACGTAAAGCACCCGGAACATATCCGCAAGTTCTCCTGACAAATCAGAGGCCCGCAACATCAAATCCGGTCTTTCGTTCATAGATTTGCGAAACAATGTCAGTGCATCCTGTATTCCCTGTAGCGACCGCGACATGGTCTTTTCCCTCAGCTTCGTTTTCAATTCCATCGTCTCAGCTTTCTCCTGTGTCAAACCAACCGGGCATTCATAAATCTTCAATCCTTTCTGTTTTACCCACACATATAAAAGCTGCTCGGAAAGAAAACCAAACACTCTCTTGTGATATGCATCGTAGTCCTCGACATTAATCCTTGTCTCTACTACATCAAAAATTGAAAAAAGCCACTCGCTATATTCACAAAAATACTCTCTCGATGTCACAAATAAATTGCTGCTGTAAACCTTATCTCCGTTTATAACTTCGATAAAATCTCCGTACATATCCGGATAAAGTTCCTTTATTACTTCCCCTGTCACTTCCAAGTCCCTGATATTGTGTGCTTCCCTATAAACATCACAATATGGTTTTCCGTGATGGATTGCTCTCGGTAAAATAATATCATATTCTTTAAGAAACCCTTCATACTGCAACTGCTCCAAAAGTTTTCCCTCATCATTTAAGAAAAATCTACGATAGTGACAAAGCCCCAGATACTCCACATCCGACACATTGTGTGCCACCCAGTAAAGCCCTGTCAATTCACTGTAATAGCAGTTCTTTTCCGATATGTTTTCTCCGGTATGATCTCCCAGGTATCCCAAATCATCACTGTTCGCTCTTCCGACATGAAGCGGAATATAAAGCGGATCACTTGGTGCATCAAATTTTCTATGTGTCATAATAAATATTTTTGTACTCATTTTTCTTCTCACCACTACCTATATGTAATCAAATTATGTTATAATTTATCTATTAATATATCACAAACAGGAACGAAAAAGAATGGATTTTATCACACAATTTGAAAATACATTATCTCATACTTTAGAGCAAAATCTACTGACGGAAGCCGCTCAGCTTTTGGACATGTTTCGCACTACCAATCTGCCCTACACCACTTCCGTTTTTGCCTGTATTAATCGGCTCCGCCAAAAACAAAACACTCCCCCGAAAAGAATCGTGCTCTATCAGACCGGCAACTTTATCTTAGACTATATTTCAGGTCAGTTTGCGAACTTTTTTACAGAAAAGGAATGCGAGATTTTATTTTTTGACCCGTCAGATTTTTCAGGCAGTTCCGAGAAACTCTTTGATTTTGCCCGCGAGGGAATCGACCGTGTATATTGTTTTAACAATGTCGGCCTTCACCAATGTTTTTCCGATGGTTCCAACCTGTGGGAATGTCTTTGCGTTCCATGTTATGACTTTCTGGTAGACCATCCGATGTATTATGCTCATTCCTTGAATCAAACACCGAAAAATACTACTGTTTTGTGCGCAGATGCCACACATGTTGCATATGTAAAACGCTTCTATCCTTCGGTGAAAGATGCCTTATTTCTGCCTACCGGTGGACATACACCTATCACTCCATACGAGAATTTGCCCGCCTGGAATATGCGTCCTATCGACATCCTGTTTATTGGCAGTTACAAATGCAATCATACAAAAGCAGCAGATGAAATTGATTGTTTTATTCACTCACATCTGCAAAAGCATACCGACTGCACCTTCGAAAATGCAGTCGAGATCTACTACCAGACCTACTTTGACATCGCCGATATATCTGATAGCACTTTAAAAGAAACCATTGAAACACACCGTTTTTCAGAAACGAATTTGACCGCTTTCTACCGCAGTGCTATTATGCAGGACATTATCACAGCCGGATTTACCATCCATGTATACGGGGAGGGCTGGGAACAAACAGACCTATGCAACAATCCGCTCTTTGTTCTTCACAAGCCGGTTTCTTTTGAAGAAGGCATACAACTGATGTCTCAGTCCAAGATTGTCTTAAATCATATGGCATGGTTTAAGCACGGCTCCAGTGAACGCATTTTCAACGCCATGTCTCAAGGCGCGATCTGTCTGACGGACAGCAGCAACTATTTTCACGACATTTTAGCTGACAAAGAAAACTGTGTTCTTTATACGCTTTCGGATATTAATCAGCATGCAGTTTCAAAAGCAATCAAGCAAATTTTAGCACAACCGGAAACAGCAGCAGGCATAGCCCAAAAAGGCTATCTATGCGCCAAAGAACACACTTGGCAGCAGCACTTGTCAAACCTTATGGAGGATATCTTTTATGAATCAGCTTGATCTTATAAACGCTCTCTTTACAGAGGTAAAAAAAATAAAACAATATATGATCTACCATTCTTCCAAGATAAAGCCGGAGGAATATTTAGTGCTATTATCCGCCCTTCTCGAAAAATATTATGCATTGTCTCTTCCTTCCGCCGGCATTGAAACCACTCTTAAGTCACTCGAAAGCGCAAAAGAAATCACTAACCCTTCCACCATATACCTGCGCGTCATCAACTGTATGTTGAGAGAAATTATTTTATACCGCAAACAGTTTTGTATTATCCGACGTTCCGATCCAATCCCAGGATTGGCTTCACATATTATGACCAATCTCGGACAAATTGTAGCCGCAATAAACGAAGGTTATATTCCTGTTATCGATATGCAATTTTCAGAAAATCTCTTCACCTGTTTAAATCAAAACCATACACAAAATGCATGGGAGCTCTTTTTTAAACAGCCCTTTGGAAATTACTCTTTATATGTAGCCACAAACGCTGATACACGCATTCTAAAAGACGGAATCCCTGGATTTATGCCATATTACAACATGGATCAGCTTATGAATCCATCGATTCTCAACTTTTGGCAGACAGCCATGAAGGAGTATATGCCTTTCTCAGATCGTCTCCAAAAAGCAACACAAGACGCATATGGCAAGCTACCTTTTGAAGGAAACAAAATTCTCGGAGTTATATGCCGCGGAACCGACTATAGAAATCTCCGCCCTTACAATCATCCTGTACAGCCAGATGTGAATGACGTGATTGCAAAAGCAAAAGAAACCATGCAAAATTACAACTGTACCTATTGTTACTTGGCAACTGAAGATGACTCTATCCGCGCTCGTTTTCAAGAAACCTTTGGTGACCGTTTGCTCACTTCACAAAGCATGTATTTTGACAGCAGCCAAGCAACCTTACTTTCGGAAGAAATGCAAGATTCTCCAAAGCAGCTACTTGAAAAAAATGTAGAGTATCTTACTTCACTATTCTTATTAGGACAATGTCATTGTCTTATCGGCGGCCGTACCAGCGGTTTAGTCGTTGCCCTCCTGTTAAACGAGATCCCTTACGCCTATACCTATTTTTGGAACGAGGGAAATTATGGGATAGACAGCTTACAGGCACTACAGACTTTAAGCATAGCAACGACATTATAAGCATGATATAATAAACAAAATCATAGTTAGAAATGGAGCAAATATATGGGAATGCGCATTCAATATTTTAACGGTGGACTCGCCAATCAGGTTTTTCAATACATATTTTATCGATATGCAGAAATAACCTCTCCAAACAAAGACAACGCCTGGTTTTTGGACGACTCTCACTTTTTCTTCAAAAACGAACACAACGGATATGAACTCGAGAGAATATTCGGTTTAAAACCAAATCTGCTCAGTTCCTTTTTCGAGCCTTCTGATTGGGAATATTTTGTTGAAAACCGTAAAAAAGGAATCGGAACCGCCCAAACCATACAAGACATAGGCATTCCAATCGAAATGATTTGCGAAGCAATCAACTATCGCACCGACAATCCGTTCTATGGGCATGTGCATTTGGTCCCATGCAACGAATACCATCCGGAAATTCTCAACTTTCCTTGTGAAAACATATACTATTTCGGTTATTGGATCAACAAAAACTGGTTTATGAAATACAGAGATTTGTTCATGGAAGAATTGCGTTTCCCTCCACTCACCAGAGACGCAAATAAATCTTATGCCGACAAAATTAATTCCAGCCTATCTGTAGGTGTACACATTCGACGTGGAGACTTTTTAAAACTCAATTTACATCTGGACACCTCCTTCTATCACAAAAGCACCAAAGATTTAGTCAACGCTTATCCGGAGCTTACGTTCTTTATCTTCTCCGATGACATCCCTTGGTGTCAAAATCACGCTGACGAATTGGGGCTTTCACTTGCCAAAGAAGTCGTTTTTGTGGAAGGAAATGTGGGCGGCGCAAACTATATTGATATGCAGCTAATGGCTATGTGCCAAGGCCTCCTTTTATCAAACAGTTCCTTTTCCTATTTGTCCGCCCTGCTTAATCCCAACTTGAAATTTTTTGTAAATCCGGTTTCCTACCGCGAAATTTAGTTCCGGACACTCCGGTTTTTTCCATAGGAAACAGTATTCTTTTATATGCAATAGACTTCTTTCATCCACATAATCAGTGACTCTGTCGGCATTTCTTCAAATGCTGTCTCCAGGAAAATCCGATCTTGTTCCATCAATATCGGATTTTCTCTGCAGTGCGGAAACATAGTTACCACCTGTTTCTTCATTTCCTTTTCATACCGCTTTATCATTCCAGGGCAATGACGGTACATATGCACCAACGTATCAATATAATACGTCCTGCAAAACAGTGCCTCAATCCCCGGATAATACTCCTTAAAAAATCCACGCTGCACATAACCATGTAATTTTTGCAGCTGTATGTCCAGACGATTCCGAATTGCCACATCGTCAATTTTATTTACTGTAGATTCTTGATGGTCGATATAATGATAGCAAACCTTATCTAAAATATAAAATTTATCGATATATAAACATGCCATTGCAAGCCAATAATTATCTTCAAAATATGTATACTCAGGAAAAAATAATTTATTGGAACAAATCCAATCACGTCGAAAAATCTTTGTACATATTCCTCCGCTTCCACCGTGTAAAATCAAGCTCATTCTATCATTCGGCGACTGTACACAGACAAGCTTATCCGACGGAAGATCGTTTGGCATCAAAAAAATCCCCTCTTGCTCATGTCTTACTATTCTTGCACCCACCATATCTGCATCGTAGGTTTCTGCTTTCTCAACCAGCATTTCATACATATCTTTTTCAACATAATCATCCGAATCTACAAAGCCAATATACTTCCCGCTTGCATATGAAAGCGCAATATTCCTTGCCCTTCCCTGTCGCCCATTTTCTTCCAAATGAATGATCATAATTTGCTCCGGATATTGTTTTTCAAACGCCAAAAGCTTTTTGTAGGTTTGATCCGTGGATGCATCATCCACCAAGATAATTTCCATATCCGAAAGCCCAATCGTCTGCTGTAAAAGACTCGGCATTAAGGTATCTAAATATTTCTCTGCATTGTAACATGGCACAATAATAGATATTTTTTTCATCCTTTTCTCCTATCTCAACGTCTTATTTACATAGCAATCCACATGCAAATATGATATACTGAAAAAAAGCATGGGAGAGCGATATTATGATTCCAATTTCTGTATGCATGATTGTAAAAAATGAAGAAGCCAACATCGAAAAATGTCTTCAAAAGCTGGCACCGTATCCTTACGAGCTCGTTGTCGTCGATACCGGTTCCAGCGACCGCACTAAAGAAATTGCTCTCAAATTTACAGAGCATGTCTATGACTTTACCTGGATTGACGACTTTTCTGCAGCGCGTAATTTTTCTATAGAAAAAGCAACTAACGAATGGATTCTTGTCATCGACTGTGATGAATTTATTGAAGAACTTGATCATGCACAAATTCAAGAATTGATTTCAAAATATCCCGAGTCGATCGGACAATTAACGCGTAAAAATATCTGCTATGATTCCAACCACGATACCTTATATACCACTGATCTGGTAGAGCGGCTTTTCCACCGCAAATACTATCACTATGAAGGGCGTATACACGAGCAGGTTGTCCGCATGGATCACTCGATGCCGAGTGCCTTTGAAATCCCTCTCTCTATTCTGCACACCGGCTACACCGGAACGCAGGAAAATTTAACCGCGAAAGCAGAACGCAACATTCGATTGCTCTTGTTAGATTTGCAAGACAATCCGGAAGATCCATATACCTATTTTCAATTAGGCGAAAGTTATATGTTGCAAAACGACTATGAAAGCGCCTATACCTATTTCGATAAAGGCCTTTTTCTTGATGTCGATGAATCTTTAGAATACGTCAAACGCATGGTGGTTTCCTATGGTTACTGTCTTCTTCACACAAATCGAATCGAGCAGGCAGCTTCTTTATCCGGCGTCTATGATGCCTTTTGCAACAATGCCGATTACCTATTTCTAATGGGAAACATTTTTTTGCGCCTAATGCGAAACGAAGAAGCTCTCGCCATGTTCCTCAAGGCAACCCAGACCGAGGAGCATTTCGACGAAGGTACAAATTCCCATCGCGCCTTCCATAACATAGGTTGTATTTACGAAGCGTATGGCTTACACGACGAAGCCATTGCCTATTATAAAAAAGCAGGAGACTATCCACTGTCCGTAGAACGGCTTTTACGTCTCCAAGAAAAAAAGGGGGTATCCTCATGATTCCTATTTCTCTTTGTATCATTACAAAAAACGAAGCCCAAAAGCTCAGAAAATGCCTTAGCTGCATCAAAGACTATGTTCCTGAAATCGTAGTTGTTGACACCGGATCTTCTGATGATTCCATCGCAGTCGCCAAGGAATTCACCGACTGTGTCTACACCTTTGAGTGGATCAAAGACTTTGCCGCCGCCAGAAATTTTTCCATATCAAAAGCTTCGCACGATTGGATTCTCGTCTTAGATACAGATGAATATGTGGAACAATTCGATTTGGAAACCACCTACAAGCTCATGGAAGAAAATCCGCAGAGCGTCGGCCGTCTACTTCGTTTTTCTGATGGAATCAGCGGTACAGTGACAGTTGACCGCGTAGAACGCCTATTCAACAAAACATACTACCATTATGAACGTCCGATTCACGAACAGGTTTTACCAATCGATCCTCAAAAGACAGCTTATGCCGAATTCAATATTCCTCTCAAATGCCAACACGATGGTTATGTTGGTTCTCCGGAGGATGTTGCAGGCAAAGCACTGCGCAACTTAGATATCCTCCTGGAATCTGTAAAAGATTATCCGGATTCATACACATACTTCCAAATTGCGCAATCCTATTATCTTTTGCATGATGACGAAAATGCAAAGATTTATTATGAAAAAGGATTGGACTTTGATTTAAATCCGGAATCAGAATTTGTACAGATTATGGTAGTCAATTACTGTTACACTCTCTTTCATTTAAACGAAAAAGAAAAAGCTCTGACCTTTGCAACCGATTTGGAACCTTATTTCCAAAATTACGGAGACTTCCAATTTCTCCTCGGTTACCTTCATACAAGCCAACAGCATATTATGAAGGCTATTTTATCTTTTATAAAAGCAACACAGTGCAGTCATTTCCATACAGATGGTGTTACTACCTTTAGAGCCTACCACTACCTTGGTACGATCTATGAAGCTATAGGAAACCAGGAATTGGCAAATTCCTTTTTCCAAAAAAGAGATAACTGCCCGAACGTAGACCAAAATCATCTTCTTATCTAATCTTATATGTGCTCTAATATAAAGCAGACCTGTTTTTCATAAGACAGGTACTGCTTTATTTTTAGATAGCCGTTTTGTGCAATCTCCAATCGCTCATCTTCATGCTGCAAATAATACTCCACTAACTGATCCGCATGCTCATAATTCTCATAATATACAAAATCTTTTCCCGGCTCGAGGTATTCCAAAAAATCGCCCTGATAATTAGTCAATAAAAAACCACCACATCCTAAAATATCCAGTGCTCGCAAAGGCATTCCCGTATGAATACTGCGCAGTGAAATATTTAAATTAATTTTTGCACATTTCATCGCCAAAGGTGCCTCTTTATAATAATCCAGCTTACCCATATTTTTTACCTTCGGCAAAAATGGTGTTGTCTCGGGTGTATGTAAATGCACATTATATTTTAAAGATAACTTCGAAAGAAGTTCTCTACGCTCCATCGCCGTGACTTTGCGCGCCAGAAAGTAATTTGCAAACACCCACTCCGTTGTCTCAAATCCATCACCATGTTCTGTCACCGGACACACTTTTACCATGTTTGCAACAATCTGCGGTGTCAGTGCCTGTTCCATCACATCTATACCGTAAAGAGATTTCTGAACTTCCATAATCCCATACAAATAGCCCTTTGTGTACTCATCCAGTTTCTCCAAATGTCGAAACATATGCTGATGTGTTTCGCTGTACATGGATCCGATAAATGTTATGTCTGCGTCATATTTCTGATGCGCATCCTTTCCGGGGTGCAGCTCATCGTATTCTGTAACCGCCGATGCCATCGGCAGATAGTACACCTGCGAAATCCCCATATTCTGAAACTTCTCCGCTTCTGCCCTGTCAAACAAAAACACGCGATTTGTGTCATATTCTATTGTCTTCGAATATAACAAAATATATGGGCTGTCATATACCCACGAAACATATTTCGTCCGACATGCTTTGCATGCAATTGCCGCAACCGGAAAATAATTAAACGAAAAAACAAAAGCTGGACTCTCTTTTAAAATCGCCATGGCAATTGTTTCTGTAAGCTGTGGGCTATTTCTGGCATCTTCTGTCTCACGTGGAAACGGCAAACAAATTACTTCATAGCCTTGACGCTTTAATTCATTTATCATATAGTCATTTCCAAAACTGCTCCACTCCAGAAACAATACCTTGCTCATATCTACACTCTCCCCGGATACTATTTTATCCCATTTTACCATATTTCCTTGCAAGAAAAAAGAGCCACAGCATACGCTGTGACTCTTTCAAAACTCCTATGATTAGCCAAGTAATGATAATACACCCTGGTTGCTCTGGTTAGCCTGTGCCAACATAGACTGTCCTGCCTGTGCAAGGATGTTATTGTTGGAGAATCTAACCATTTCAGATGCCATATCTGTATCACGAATCTGTGATTCTGCTGCTGTTGTATTTTCTACAACGTTGTCAAGGTTCTTAATTGTGTGCTCTAAACGGTTCTGAACTGCACCGAGGTCAGATCTCTGTTTAGAAATCTTAGCAAGCGCGCCTTTGATAATAGAAATTGCTGCCTGCGCGTGTTTAGCATCTGTACCACCAACACTGATATTTCCACCGTTGATAGAAGAATATGTTGTATTCTCTAATAAACCGATTCCTTTTGCTGTAAGAGCTTCGATCTTGATTGTAATAAGCTGATAAGACTCTGCTCCGACCTGAAGACCTTTACCCTGAGAAAATTCACCATTTAACAGTTTCTGCTCGTTGAATGTAGTTGTTGAAGCTACACGGTCGATTTCTGAAACAAGAGCCTGAATCTCTGAGTTGATGTATCCACGGTCTGCAGATGTCTGAGTACCGTTTGCTGCCTGAACTGCAAGTTCGTTCATACGCTGTAACATATCGTGAACTTCTGCAAGTGCACCTTCAGCTGTCTGTACACAAGAGATACCGTCCTGTGCGTTTGTGCTGGCCTGTGTAAGACCTCTGATCTGACGTCTCATTTTTTCAGAGATTGCTAAACCTGCTGCATCGTCTGCTGCACGGTTGATTCTGTAACCTGAAGATAACTTCTCTGTAGATTTTGCCTGAACGTCTGTTGTGATTCCTAACATTCTGTTTGAATTCATTGCTGTAAGATTGTGCTGTACTACCATACGATTTCCTCCTTGATTTACGGATATCCTTTCCGTTTTCTTTCCTTTGAATTGTTATGTAATAGTGTCTGTCAGAAGTGGCATCCTTGACACTCACTTGACTTACTTGTATTATATATCGGAGCTTTTTTTTAATACTTAACACCTTTTTGCAAGATTTTTTAAATTTTTTTAATTTATTTTTCGACATAAAGAAGGACCGGATTACTCCGGTCCTTCTGGTAGTTAATCTACGCTTTGTCTGTCTCACCCGATTAAAAATTAACCAAGGATTGAAAGAACGCCCTGATTGCTCTGGTTAGCCTGTGCTAACATCGCCTGTCCTGCCTGAGCAAGGATGTTGTTGTTAGAGAACTTAACCATTTCAGAAGCCATATCTGTATCACGAATCTGTGATTCAGCTGCTGTTGTATTTTCTACAACGTTATCAAGGTTCTTGATGGTGTGCTCTAAACGGTTCTGAACTGCACCGAGGTCAGATCTCTGTTTAGATACTTTTGCAAGAGCATACTTAATAATAGAGATAGCAGCCTGTGCTTTAGAAGCATCAGTTCCGCCTACACTGATATCGCCTGCAAGAGTACCATCTGGTAACTTAACAGTCTGGTTTCCTGTCAAACCAATACCTTCTGATGTAAGGGAACCAATCTTGATTGTGATCAGCTGGTAAGCTTCTGCTCCAACCTGAAGGCCTTTACCCTGAGAGAATTCTCCATTTAACAGTTTCTGCTCGTTGAATGTAGTTGTTGAAGCTACACGGTCGATTTCTGAAACGAGCGCCTGAATCTCTGAGTTGATGTATCCGCGGTCTGCAGATGTCTGAGTACCGTTTGCTGCCTGAACTGCAAGTTCATTCATACGCTGTAACATATCGTGAACTTCTGCAAGTGCACCTTCAGCTGTCTGTACACAAGAGATACCGTCCTGCGCATTTGTGCTGGCCTGTGTAAGACCTTTAATCTGGCGTCTCATTTTTTCAGAGATTGCTAAACCTGCTGCATCGTCTGCTGCACGGTTGATTCTGTAACCTGAAGATAACTTCTCTGTGGACTTTGCCTGAACGTTTGCTGTAATTCCTAACATTCTGTTAGAGTTCATTGCTGTAAGATTGTGCTGTACTACCATATGATTTCCTCCTTGAATTTGCATGTCGTCATCCTTGACGATCATCGATCGATAAAGTACTTACCCGGCCGTACGCTCCGTTTAAATCTTTATCTTGGTTAATAAGTAATTGTTTTACTTGTATTATATATCGGAGTATCTCCGAAAATATTAATACCAAAATTAAAATTTTTTGAAAATTTTTTATTTTATTTTTTATTGTCTAAAAAATGAGCTTGCGTAAAGGATGTCTGACTCATACTTTTATAGTAATCCATCGCAGCTTTCGAGGATGTACGCCCCTTGCGGATGCGCTCACGACTCTGCTGAAAATACTGTTCTACCAATATTTTGTTTCTGGACTCCTGCGCCTGTATGGAAGCACTCTTTTCCGTAATCTGACGAATCAAATCCTGCATACGAAGGATTTCCGCAGCATATCTTTCTTTTCCGCCCGGAGCCTCCAGCTGCTCTTTTACCCTATCAAACAGATCTTCAAACCCTTCATCCAGTTTATCGATTTCTTCGATCAGCTGCATCTTGCAGTTTGCATTTTCATCAAAATCCTCCCATTTCATGTTCGGATCTTTTAATATTGCATTCTGCTCTTCGTTTTTTGAAATAATACAATCCAGAATCCCAACTTTCTTTTCGAGACTCTGCTTCATAATAGAAAGGTACTGTTTTTCCATTGCGATCTCCTATTTTGCTCTTTTCATAACTTCTTTCCAGGTATCTCGCATGGAATGAAGATGCTCATTAACTTCTTCCAATATCGCCTTATCCTTTTTGATATTCGCTTCCAGCAGACGGCTGAGAAGATATTTGTATACTCTGTCAAAATCTTCCGCTACCGGATATTTCATATCAAGCGTTGCGCGAAATTCATCAATGATACGCTGTACCTTTTTAATATTATCATTTGCTTTCTGTATATCCTTCTGTTCAATTCCCATAATGGCTATATTACAGAATTTAATCGCTCCATCATAAAGCATCAAAGTAAGCTCTGCCGGAGAAGCACTCATTATTTTATTTGTGTTGTACTGCGCATATTGCGCATATGCGTTAGGTAATGCCATGTCGTTCTCCCTCTCACACTCTGACGATTACATTCCGAGCAAACCGGAAATTGCACTTGTCTTAGAGTTTAGTTTTGCCAGCGCGGTTTCCATTGCGCCAAATTTCTTATACCATTTATCCTCAAATTCAGTCACCCGCTCTTCCTGTGCTTTGATATCTTTTGTATAAGCATCATACTCTTTCTTCATCTGCTTGTCATTGTATGCTTTGTATACACTTCGCATCTCTGTCGCAGACATTTTATCTGTCAAAGAAGAATAGAGGTCATTACTGATTTTCTGGAAAAACTGTACCACCACTTCCGGATCACTGGCAATCATAGCTTTCAATTTATCTGTCTTTCCGGATGTCGCATCATCATCTTTGTCTCCATCGATGTGATATGCATGCTTTTCATTATCTGCAGAAGTAAAATACCCCAAAGTTCCGATTCCGAAGTCAGAAAGATAATACTTCTTTCCGTCAATCTCAACTCCGGCGGACATCGCCATCTGCATCGTATTCGAAAGGCTTCCCAAAGTCGCGTCTCTTCTAAGAAGAGAGGCTTTGATTTTCTCTTCCCAGTCCTCGATCTCTTTTTCGGACATCGCTTCCTTCTCTTCCGAAGTAAGCGGTTCATACCCTTTAGCCGAATCCGCATTGTACAATTTATCCATCTCATTGACCAGTTCATTGTACTCTTTCAGGAATTTCTTGATAGTATCATAAATTCCATCATAGTCATCGGCTGTCGTCATTGTCACTTCTTCATCCGATTCCTTTTTGGCGGTAATTGTCAATCCATTAATATTAAATGTATTAGATGTCGACTTAAACGCTGCACCATTTAAAAGAATTTCTGCATCCTGCGCCTTGATACGTGTTGCTGCACCATCTGCTTTCTCTGTAGAAAGCGTCAGCCCAAGACGATCAAGCTGTGCTCTGAAATCTGCACTCACCTGACCATTTGCCGATGCATTCTCATCTGCTTCTGCTGTTAAAAGCCCTAAAGAAGAAAGAACTTTCAGACCACTGTCTGTGGTATTTCCGTCCGCATCCTGTGCCGTCAGGGCAAATTCTGCATCCATTCCCATTTCCTTTGCGCTGACAAAGAAACGCTGGTTTTTCTCATCAAAGCTGGCGTTTACTCCTGCCTCTTTCAGTCTTGCTACCACATCACTTATTTTACTTGAACCTGTCAACTCAACATTTTTTTCTGTTCCGTCTCCAAGTTTAATTTTGAAATTAACAGCTTCATCTTCACCAATCCCTGCAGCATCCGCAAGCGTATCTGTAGATTTTACACCACTAAGCTGTGCACCTGTCAGATATCCTGATTTTGCCAAAGATTTTACCTGCAGAGTCTGTACACCGTTTGTAGCATCTGCACTTGCCATAACAGAGGCGATGGAATCGTTAGAAACCGTTGTCTTTTTCTTTGTATATGTGGAAGAAAAACGCATATTACTGATAGTAGAAGAATAAGTACTGTAAAGCTTACTATTCAATGTCTTCCACGCATCCATCTTCCACGAAAGTTTTGTCTGTGCTTTTTCAAGGTTTGTCTTTTTTACACTCTTGGCAGATACAAGGTCAGCAATAATACTTTCTGTATCAATGCCCGAGTTCATACCTGTAATACGAATTGCCATACGCTCTGCCTCCTATCTCTTTTCATCGACAAGAATACCTGCCATTTCCCAGACTTTCGCTATCATATCCAGCGTTTTCTCCGGTGGCAGTTCCTTGATTACTTTTTTCGTGTCACGATCCACAATCTTAATCGTCACTCTGTTGGTATCATCATGAAAACCGAAGACAGCTTCTGAATTCTCCATCTTCTTATTCATCTGGTCAACCGCTTTTTTAAGCTGTTCATTTGACGGCTGCCCCTGATTACCAAATGCGCCCTGTCCCTGTGAATCCGGATCGGATTCCTGCGTGCGTGCCACACCCTGTGTCATCGCATCTAACTTGGCGCCTGATTCCAGCGCGATTGCTTCCGTGCTCTGCGCAACTGGTTTGACCGGTTCTACAGGTGCTGTATTTTGAGCCTGCAGGGTCATGATACTTCCAATTGGTTCAATTGCCATAATATCCACCTCCATGTGAAATAAAGTTAGTTACTTATACTTTAACTTATTTATCGTCAAAAATAAATAGCAACTTAACCATTTTTCACAAGAAAAATCACAAAAAAGTACTAGAACAGTCCTTTCAGGGCTTCGAGACCTGAAACCTCCATTGCCTCTTTGTTTGCTTCCTGAATCTGAATATAGACTTCTTTACGGTAGACAGGCACTTCCTTCGGTGCTGATATACCGATTTTCACCTGATCACCCTTTACTTCAAGAATCGTAATTTCAATATTATTATTGATGACGAGCGCTTCGCCTTTCTTACGTGTCAATGCCAGCATATCATTCACCCGCCTTTCTGCTCTTTAAAATATCGTAAATCGGGAATTTCACCTGATAATCTTCCCCTTCTGTAATCACCTGACAGGCTTTGCGGCTCTCTGCATTAATCACGATCGGACCACGTAAATTTACACTCATCTTGGTAAGATCACTCGGAACCGCTACCGTTACAAGAACAAGCATGTTTTCCGGATCCAGACCTCCAATCGGTTTGAGCAGTTCATCTTCCACCTGCGGATTATAATCTTCCAGAATATCGAGCGGATTCATTACCGGAATCGCGAACTGCGGTTCCTGCATGGACTGCAGCCACTGAATCCCACCCTCTTTTTCATTATCATGAATCAGTGCAAATGTCGTAAGCTGCGGAAAGCCTACAATTCCATTTACAAACTGAATCAGTTTTTCTTCCTCAATATCAATTGTACCAAAGATTCTTGTCGTTACCTCCATACCCTTTTCTCCTTTTCTATTGTTATCCTACTACAGATAATTCAACAATGTTGTCTGCGAAATTTTTCCGGTTGCCATAAGCGCTGCCTGATAAGCCAGTTCTACACTGCCAAGTGTTACCGCAACCTCTGTCATATCCACATCTTCATTCTGCGAAGACAGTGTTTTAAAGTTCACTTCCTGTTTTGCCAGACGATTTGCAACCAGTTCTACGCGGGAACCTCTGTTACCTGTTGCAGTGAGCGCTGTATTGGCCAGATCCAGATGTCCCTGCATATTTGAAATGTTAGTCTCAAACAACTTCTGCATCTTATCCGTAAGGAATGTATTTGCTTTTTTTGCTGCCGCGAGCCGGTCCTTCAGCTCCTGATTTTCCGGATCAAGTTTCAGCATTCCTTCCAGCGTCAAAATATTTTTCTCCATCACTTCCACATCTTCAATCGAAGCAATCAGATCATCTACGTCACGATTAAGATCCGTCGAGAACAGCTCACTTGCAAGTGTATTGACTCTGACATCCTGATTAAATCCAACATCATAAGAGATAAACTGATTGGAGTTATCGTCTGTTGCGCCAGTCAGATATCCTTCATTGTATGTAATCCCATCCGACTCGCAATAGAAATAGTGTTCCGGCCGGATATCACTTTTGGCAAATTCTGTCTTTTCGTAGGTTACTCGGATCTCACCCTCGTCGACTGACAGCGTTGTCGGGTCATCCTTCACGGCTGCCAATTTGTTATAATTGGCCTTACTTAAAACCAGTTCCCCCGTCTCAGGAATAAACACCGCGCCCGAAGCGGATGTCTCTGCACTCAGATACGGATCCCGCGTCTGATCGTTCTTTGAAATAATCGTTGCTGTAATCGCCTGAGGAGCTCCGTTTGTATCATAGTATGTAATCGTCGGCGCCACTTCATCTGAGCAGTTTTCATAAGCAAGACGCAGACGGTAAATCTGATTGGTCGTAATCTCCTGCTCTTTTGTCCCAAGGGCTTCTGCATTTCCCTCTGTCATCGTATCAAGTTCTGCCACATCTACATATGTAAATTCTCCAAGGCTGCTGCTTTGCAGCTGTTCTGTAATGGTATATGTTTTTTCCGTTCCCTTTCCAAAGGTAAGCGGAGTATCTGTCCGATATCCGGTAAATACAAATCTTCCTGCATAGTCCGCATCACCTGTTGCGTACACTTCCTCCTGCAACGCCTTCAGATTATCAAGAACTTTGCTGCGGTCATCCGGTGTATTAAAACCTGCTGCTCCCTGTGTACAATTCGAATACATATCCGTCACAATTTCAATTACCGTGCTGATTGCGCTCTCTGTCACATCAAGCCACGACTCTGCATCCGGAATATTTTTCGTATAATACTGACTCACCTGACTTAAGTTTGTACGGAGTCTCAGCGCACGGATCGCAACTACCGGGTCATCCGAAGGACGGTTGATTTTTGATCCCGTTGCAAGCTGCGTATTAAATTTATCCTCCAACACTTTATTTCTATTAATATTCGTTATGGAATTCTGGGAAATAATCTTATTTGTTATTCTCATACGTAACCTCCGGTTTTCAAAACTCTCAACCTATATATCGGCTTATTTTTCGTATTTATACACCTGTCTGAAGAATTAATCTGTCATAAACTTCCGTCAGCACCTGAATCATCTGGGACGCCAGATTGTATGCGTGCTGGAACTGCACAAGATTCAAAGATTCTTCATCTGTATCCACACCACTGATAGAAAGACGCTGCGTATCAATGGTTGCCTCGATGTTCTGATAGCTGGCATAAAAAGAATTTGCGCTGCTGGCATTTAAGGAAACATCTGATAAAATACACTGCAGAAAATCTCCCGCATTACATCCACGGAAGCTCATCACATCTCTATTGGTTCGAAGATCCGTCAGATCTTCGATCACATCGTACGCTTCCTGACCGTTTCCGGCTCCTGTATGTGTTGCAAACAGTTCAGAATCCTCAAGCATCTCTTTGTTGATTGCAAAGTTAGAAGCCGTCAGATAGTAATACGTATCGTCCGTACTGGAAATCGGTGTACCGGACACTTTATTGCGGGAATCCAAAAACTTCCTTTGGGTAATATCGGTCGCTTCATTTGCCACAAAGAGCACGTCCGCTTCCTTTCCGTATCCATCCACAGAACCCTCTTGTGTCAAAATGCGGTTAAACGCTTCTGCAAACGTACGCACCCACTCATTGATCTGCTCCTGATAATATGGAACTCCCTGATAATCAATCTTGGCACCCACCTCTACTTCTTTTCCGACACGACTGGAATTCGGCTGATAAGAGTTCTTTGCCAGATCATCGCTGATTTCAAACACATACTGCGTAATATCGCCGTTGGTATCATAAATCACTTTAAATGTATCATAATAAAATTCCTGATTACCGATCTGCATCACACCTCCATCATCGGAAAGAGTACATTTGTTCAAATCTTTCAGGTAATCTGCTGTCACATCTACGGTCACTTCATTTTTTCCGGTGGTCTGGCTTCTTTCAATTGCAGCTACCACACCATTAAACTGCTCCGCATTGTTACCGTCACGCATTGCAATAAGCCCTTGAAGCTGTCCGCCGATCAGGTTGCTTGACATATAAAAGTCATTTCCGTTTTTCCATTTTATATCAAATAAACCAAGCGCATCGGATTGATTATTCGCCTCATAACTTGCTTTTGCCACGCACTCAAGTTCAAAATACTCACCGCTGTCTACCAGTAGTTGTCCTCCGGCGATTTGTACCACGTAGCGCTTTGCTCCGGTATCGCGTCCGTTATTTATGTCATATACCGGAGTTTCTGTAATTTCCACGCTGGTAACCAGTGATAATTTATCAATCAGGACATCTCTCTGGTCACGAAGCTCATTTGCAGTGGTTCCGGTCAGTTCAATCACATTAATCTGCTGATTGAGAGATGCTATTTCTCTTGCATAGGAATTGATCTCATCCACTTTATTTTTGATCTCAGCATTAATGTCAAGCTGCATATTTTTCAGATTTTCAGACACCGTATTGAAATAGTATGCAAGGTTATTTGCAAAACCGATAAACTGCGACTTTGTTGTGGCATCCCCGGCGTTTTTCTGAACCTCTGCCAAAGCAGCATACATCTCATTAAAAATCGTCGTAAAACCTTCTATGGTTTTATCATCCGAAAACAGATCTTCTATCTGCTGCATATAATATTGCTTTTCTTCGTATTCACCGACTTTATTATTGTTATTCCAATACTTAAAATCATAAAAAGCATCTCTGTTACGCTCAATCGCAACCGTATCTACTCCTGCTCCCGCACAACCATATGTAGTATAAGTACGGATCGCATCGCTTGCCTTCTGTGTTACGGTCTGTCTGGAATAGCCTTCCGTCTCCACATTTGCAATATTATTTCCGGTTGTATTAAGCGCAGCATTCGCCGCTGTAAGTCCTGTATATGCAATGTTTAATCCAAAAAATGTGGAAGCCATTTAAGTTCCCCCTTTTTATGCGCCGAGCGTATTTAATATATGCTCCAGCATTTCGTCAATTACGTTAATATAGCGGCTGGATGCGTTGTAAGCATTCTGAAACTTAATCATATTGTTCAGTTCCTCATCATCGGATACCCCGACAATCTGCTGACGCGCATACTCCGTGGAGTCTACCGTTGCCTGTTCGTTGGAATAAATACTGTAAAATACGGAGCCCGTGTTTGCCACCTGACTGACAAGGTTAGAATAATAATCAATCAGATTTGTCTTTGTGGCAACATTCGGATTCAGTCTATACTCCGCGGTTTCAAATACCAGTTGGAGATTTTGTGCAATTTCATAATCTTCTTTTGCATCCATCTTGATGAAACCAAGTTTCGTCGGTTCTTTTACAAGCGCCGGATTCACAACAAGATTTGAAATGGTAAGAAGCGTATTTTCCTGTCCCGGCGAAGTATCTTCACGAACCAGATTACCGGCCGCATCATACTCATCACAACCAATTCGCTCAAAAAGCTGAATAATTGTTCCGTCTTCATTTCGAAGATAGGTTCCGCCTTCTTTTACCGCTGCATCTTCCAGCATCTGATTCATTTCGCTTACAATATTGTGAATCAGATTGTCAAACTCCGCCATGACATTCATTAAAACAGAAGATGCCACCTCATCATTATACTGCTTTGCATCATGCAAGTCTGTGTAATCCGCCCGGTGCGTACCTCGGGCCAACATCATTCCTTTCAGACTTCCGATATCGGTGTTGGCCGCTGTAGAAATCACGCGGGACATATCATATACTTTACAGTTGTCAATCAGATACTTGTAGGTTCCATCCTCCTGCAAAATTTTCTTGGCATCTGTCAGCCAGAACGGCGTATAAAATCCGGTTTCCGGATCGGTATCCATTTCAATTTTAAAAGTCATGGCACGGTTTACAAGCACATGTCCTTCAAATTTTACCATAAGTCCGCCTTCCTGGTCTTCTGTATAGTCAATGTTTCCTAACTTTCCAAGTTCATCCAGAATTTTGTTTCTCTCATCTCTAAGGTCATTCGCGCGCTCTATTCCGCCCGCTTCAATACGGATAATATCATTATTTAATTTATAAAGCCGATCTGCAAAGGTATTAATCTTATCCACTTCGCCTTTTAGCTGCACGTTCAAATTATCCTGATAATTGCAAAGTGCGCCATAAACATTGGTTGCCTGCTCCACAAACTGACTGGATCTCTGAATCAGAAGTCCCTGCGTCACGGAACTGGCCGGCTGCTTTGCAAGCTCCTGTACCGCTTCCCAAAGATTGTTCAAAGAATGACTAAAAGACTCTCCTTCCAATTCACCAAGAAGAGTCTCTATTTCAGTCAACGTATTGTATGATACTTCATAAAAGGCACTGCGTCCGGATTCTCTCCGGTAGGTCTGATCCAGGAAGACATCCCGCACCTGACGAACATCCGCATAAGTAACACCGAGACCAATCTGCTGGTTTGCTACTCCTTTCGGATTTACCGATAAAGTATTATACTGTCTATCATTCAATAAAGTCTGCTGTCTGGTGTAGCCTACAGTATCTGCATTGGATAAGTTGTGTGCAACGGTATTCAATGCATGTTGTCCTGTCTGCAAACCGGACGCGCCGACATATAAACTTCCAAATAATGACATGTAATCACCTCATAACTATTGTTTGGCATCAAATCTTCCGGATGGCATCCCCATCAAATTACCGGCGCTCAGCGCGCCTTTGTTATACTCCGCAGTCTCCGGAGCTGCTTTTAAGCCCCGCACAATATTCAGGTCAAATTCCACCAGTTCCAATGCCTGTTCCAAAAGCTCTTTATTCTGTGCATTGATTCTGGCCATATGCTGCGTTGTCTCATGAAGTGCATCCTTAACTTCCGTAAGTCTCCTCTGCTCCGCAGGTCTTCCCGCAAGCATTTCGACTAGTTTGCCAAGCTTTAATGTTTGAACGTCCATGTTCATTACATTGGCAATATCCTGCATCGCAACTTCTCTCTGTTTATCGAGAGCATTAATGCGATCCACCTGTTTCTGCTCCTCCTCCGTGATGGCAGAAAGCGCCGGAATATCGTTTGCAACGATAATGCGCGTTTTTTTCATGGATAAATCCAGCAGCACCTTGTATTCTTTATTCTCTTGTTCCAGAATGTCCATCAGGGTTTCCATCAAACTTGCCACTGGTCTGTCCTCTTTTCTTTTTATTCCCCGGTATTTCGAGGGAAGCACGATGAAGCATCATGCTCCCCCATTATCCAAGAATTGAACTGTACTTTTCTAACAATCTGTCTGCCAGATCACTGTCAGAAACATCATAGGTTCCATTCTGAACTGCTGCCTTATAGCTATCTACAAGTTCGGCTCTTACATCCGGCGCAGAAGCAACTGCTTTCTTTGCTACCTGATAATCTTTTCCAAAGCTTGAGATCTGTACAGCATCTGAAAAACCGGCTCTGGTTGGTTTTGCAGCACTTTTCACTTTTGTATTATTGTAAAGCTGCGTCACCTGAGTATAAGCATCTATACGCATATATACTCCTCCTTCCGTGGTTTTTATACTAAATTTATCGGATGATTTGGGGAGAACTTTAGGGGGAAACATATTTTTATTTTATTTTTTTATATAGAGAGAGGCATATTATTTATTCGCGCACGTTTTCACTCCGCGAAAGACGCAGCGGTACTAAGCTCGGCTCTGCCTCGCCAAGGACCGGCGTCTTTCAAGGGCGCTCATAAAATAATATGCCTCTTTTCTATAACAATCCAACATAAAAATGTGTGTATTCTTCCGCTTTTTCCACGCACACTAATATTTTTCAACAACGGATGAACCCGGCCGAAAACGCTCCATTAACCACATGGCTGCCTGTGCATATAGAATGCCGAATATCACTCCTGCAAGCACATCGGTCGGATAGTGCACGGCGAAGTACAGACGCGAAAACGCCATGAGAGATGCATAGATAACAGCCGGAATACCAATTTTTTTCGGAAGGTTTCGGAACATCACCCAGGCCGCGGCAAACGCTGCACTTGAATGTCCCGACGGAAACGAAAAGTCATGTGGTTTTTCAATCAGTAATACGAGGCCTTGAATTAGTTCATACGGCCTTGTCCGCGCCACCAGCGGCTTAATCAGTAAATTAGTGAAAATCAGCGAAAAAATAAGCGCGGCCGCGCTCATCACGCCAACCTTTCTCGTCTTTTTAAACGCAAGCAAAAAGCAGGTGAGGACAATCCAGATCAGCCCGCTGTTTCCGCTGGTTGTAATAAATTTCCAAAGCGGAGTGAACAAATCACTCCGCAAATATTCCTGTATCCATAATAAGATATTGCCGTCAAGAGACGACAGCACCTCTAAAACTCCGGTCATGAAAACACTCCCATTATTTTAATATAATCTTCTGACTTATCTCGCATGATATGGAATCCATGTTCCAAGTCATCCAGCGTGAATCTATGTGTGATCAGCTGCTCCGGAGCAATCCTGCCACGCGTCAGTACATCCAGCACATAATGCCAGTCATCATCCGCATCCCCGGTAAAGGACGAATTCCACGTCCCCTTCACCGTAAGCTGATTGCGCAGAATCTTCCAGTACACGGCCTTTTCCAGTTCCATATCGGAATGCGGATTCCCAACAAGCATCACTTTACCGGCCGGAGCCGCCAGATCCACTGCCTGTGAAAACGTTTCCTTCTTTCCTACACATTCAAAAAAAACATCCGCACCGCGTCCGCCGGTTCTTTGCTTTATCCACTCCGAAACATCCTGTGTGCGCATATCACAATAATGCTCCCGGGAAATTCCCATAGCAAGAATTCTTTCTTTTTGAAATTCTTTATTTCCAATTACAAACAGATTTTCCACTCCGTTTTCTTTCAAAAACAAAGTCAGAAACAAACCAATCGTACCAAGCCCGCACACCACAACATTATCTTTTTTCCCCGGCTCGATACGACGCATCGCATGTACCGCAACCGCCATCGGCTCCAGCATCGCTGCCGCCTCGAAAGAAACACTTTGCGGAAGCTCAATCAGACACTCTTTTGGCACTGCAACATACTCTGCAAAACCGCCATCTGTGCGCGAACCAAGATAACTATAATTTCTGCACATTTCATATTGTTTATTCTGACAAGGTCCGCACTCGCGGCACGGAATCAGCGGGAAGATGCCCACCGGCTTATCCAGCCATTTATCATCCACTCCTGCTGCCACCTTAACTACTTTCCCGGAAAACTCATGTCCTATCACAATCGGATGCACATGCGCTCCCGTCTGATAGACTCTCGGAATATCCGAACCACAGATACCTGCCGCCATAACTTTGACCAAAACTTCTCCTGACTTAAGATCCGGCAGCGGAGCATCTTCCAGTTTAAACTGATTGACCGCGCGTAATATGTATGCTTTCATCTGTGATTCCCTTCCCTTGCTTTTCTCTATAAGTTTTTACTTTCACAAATTCGACGAAACCTCTCAAGATCCGCCTGCGTTGTAATCTTAAAATTCCGTTCCTCTCCCGGAACCGTCGCAACATTCATCCCTGCCAGAATCGCCGGTTCTGTCGAACCGTTAATCTGCAAAATCTTATCCGGCAAAAGTGCTTTATTTGCCTGATAATATTTCTCATAAACAAATACTTCCGGCGCCGGTCCCGCCACCACTTCTGTTCGATCCAAAAGAGAGGTGATCGTTTTTCCGTCTTTACTTAAATATACGGTATCTTTCATCGGAAGCACCGGTAAAACTCCGTCATATCCTTCTGCTGCCTCAAGATACCGCACCACCATATCTTCCGACAAAACGGGGCGGGCCGCATCGTGAATAAACACCTTTGCATCCGGTTCCGCTTCTCCACGCATATCAAAGAGCGCATTCCAGATGGAGAGCTGACGGTTAATTCCGGGCTGCGAAAATCCCTTTACTTTTTCCATACAGACATGCTCTCTGATATAATCACGCCACATTTCATCTGCCACAATCCAAATGGCATCTATCTTTTTGCATATATTTATCGCCTGCATACTGTACGCGATAATCGGTCTGTTATTTATTTCCAGATATTGCTTTGGCCGGTTCGCCCCAAGGCGCGTTCCTGTTCCGCCGGCTAAAATAATTGCTATGTTCATACTGTCACTTCCCATGCAATCTCTATTAAAACCTTAGTTTATGTATATCCTTAAGCACTTCCCCGTACGGTTTTCCTTTTCCGAACAGAAGTGTAGTTCCAAGCACGAAACCATTTACTCCCTTTGGCGCGTACTCTAAAATTTTCTCTGCGCTACAGGCTCCATCCCAGTAAATATCAAAATCCATCTGCTCACGGAGTTCAAGCAATTTATCTATTTTCTGACCGACATACGGAAGATACATCTGTCCTGCATTTCCCGGATTTACCGACATGACGAGCACTTTCTTTACAATCGTCAGCATCATCATCACTGTCTCAACGCTTGTTCCCGGATTAATTGCAATGCCCGGAATCATACCTGCATCGATAATCTTCTGCAATGTTGTCGACGGATGGTACTCTGCCTCCGGATGAATATAAACCGTATCTCCCGGACGCAATCTGTTTAAAAACAGATGAATATTGTTATTCGGATGCTCGATCATCAAATGTACATCTAAAGGCTTTTGGGTAGCACTTGCAATATATGCCATATCATTTAAAGACATTGCAAAATTCGGCACATATCGTCCGTCCATAATATCAATATGGAACGAGTCGATTCCGCCTTCCTCCAAATCTTTTACTTCTCTTGCCAGATGGCCATAATTTGCACACATCATAGATGCTGTAAGTTCGAAGTTCAT
>JAGAOK010000046.1 GCA_017623815.1 Lachnospiraceae bacterium | reverse complement strand
GTTTGCCGCAGGTAACGAGAAGCTGCTTAAGGACGTGCTGGGAAACAAAGACGGCTGGATTATCAAGCCGGAGGATTCGTACGGTTCTCGCGGAGTGCATGCGGGTGTAGAGCACGAAAGTGGCGAAGAATGGGCACAGATATTGTCTGAAAATCGCGGCAAGAAATATATTCTGCAGGCATTCAATAATCCATACGAGCTTTTGAATGTGGATTTTTCAGAGGATGATTACCGCTGGGTAAATGCGAGCAACCTGACAGGACTTTTCGTTTACAACAGAAACCTGCGAGGTGCGTATTCACGCATCAGCTTTGTGAAGATGATTTCCACGCAGTACAGCGAGATGTCCTCGCCGACCGTGCTGGTGGAGTAGAGTCAATAGGTTTTGTCGGTCGTTGGCTGACGAAAAGGAATAAAATAGCCGGATGAACTCCCGCCGTGGTGCATGTGCACCTACCGGCGGGAGTTTTTTGCAGTTTGGTAGGTGCAATTTTTGGAGTGAATCTTCCTACTAAAAGAAAAAGTGCAAGTGTAGGTAGGTCTGCGCCCGGAATTTGCCGCCCTACTTACCTGCCAAATCACCTATCAAACCAAGAAAAAACGCTCCCGATAGAAAATTTTAAAAAAACCTATTGACAAATATATCGGCACGCGATATATTATAGACATGATACATCGGACGACGATACATCACCAAACGATAAATCAGAGACCGATAAATCGACAAGCGATAAATCGCCGACATCTTATAAGATAGACAATGACAACACAAACAAACCGAAAACAAGGAGGAAAGCAAGATGGCAGAAAAAGATTTACCTTTAACGGAAGCAGTGTACTACATACTGTTGGCGCTGCGAAAGCCGAATCACGGATACGGAATTACACAGGAGGTCGAGGAGATGACCGGCGGAAGAGTGTCGCTCGGTGCGGGTACACTTTACGGAGCGATTCAGACATTACAGAAAAAAGGATGGA
The DNA here is from genome assembly GCA_017623815.1 of Lachnospiraceae bacterium. GTDB lineage: Bacteria > Bacillota > Clostridia > Lachnospirales > Lachnospiraceae > SVFI01. Next base: position 11,725 of record JAGAOK010000046.1, on the reverse strand, counting down.
TTGATATTTACAGCGTGGATACAGAGTCGCGCAAGAAAAAAGAGTATAGGATCACGGATACAGGAAGAGAAGTTTTTATGGCAGAGAGGGACAGACTTGCCGAACTGTTAAACAACGCAAAGCTTATGGAGGAGAAATAAGATGATTAAGTTTAAATTATATTGGGATAAAGATGCTGAAACAAAGTGGCTGAATGAAATGGCCGATGAGGGGTGGGCGATGACAGGATTTTTCGCCGGATTTTATAAATTTGAACAGACGGAAAAAGGCAAATGGAGATATCAGATTGATTTTGGCGAGAAGTTTGGAAGCGTGACAGAGGACTACCGTGAATTTATGAACGAGGCAGAGATTGAGATTGTACAGAGCTGGGGATACTGGATTATTCTCCGCAAGCTTGCATCCAAAGGCAAGTTTCAGCTTTACACAGATGTGGAGTCCAGCATTGAGCACTACACCAAGATTTTGAAAATGTTTAAGGTGGTTACAATTATAGAACTTATTTGCTTCTTTATTGAGGTGATGGTTGCTGCAAATGGTGCGGCGATCGGATGGGTGTTTGCATGCATTGTTGCTGCATTTACCTTGGTGGTGGCAAATGCTACGATCAAAACCAAAAACAAGATTATTGAACTCAAAAGCAGACAGACCGGAATTGATCCGGAAAAGGATGAAAGACAGGTTTCGCCATTATTACCGATAGGACTTTTGCTTAATTCCTGCGGGCTTATGATGGGACAGTCTGACAGTTTATCACCGATGATGACAGGACCGGTAAGAATGGTAATTACGCTTTTAGCGATTGTATTTATGCTGGTAGGAGCAGCGAAAAGTACACCGGGATGCGGCAGATGCCGAAAGAAATAGAGAGAAAGAGCGCAGAACAGAGAAAACATGCAGAGTTTTCTCTGTTCTTTTTTTGTATCTTGTAGTAAAATTATATCGTGTATGCAAAAAAGCGAAAGGATGTACGGGAAGCAGAAATGAAAAAGAAATTGTTTGCGCTGTTGGAAGTAGCGGATGAAAACAATAAGACCAGTTTGATTTACGATTTTTATGATATTTTCATGATGGTTGTTATTGTGCTGAGTATCATTCCGCTTGCATTTAAAGAAGAGATACCTTTGTTTCTGTGGATCGACCGTATAGCGGTTAGCGTGTTTATCGTGGATTATGCTCTACGCTTATTCACGGCAGATCTGAAGCTGAAAAAAGGTGTGAAATCCTATTTTATATATCCGTTTACACCGATGGCGATAGTGGATCTGTTGTCTATTCTGCCTTCCCTTTTTATGATAAATCCGGGGCTACGCCTTCTGCGTATTACGCGGCTGATGCGGACACTGCGTATTTTCCGTATCTTTAAAGTGTTCCGCTATTCCAGACATGTGGCGATTTTAGTTGAAGTGTTCCGGCGCCAGAAGGATTCGCTTATGGCAGTGTTCTGGCTGGCACTTGTGTACATACTGATTTCGTCTTTGGTGGTATTTAATGTAGAACCGGAGACATTTGAGACGTTTTTTGATGCCTTTTATTGGGCGACAGTTTCACTGACAACCGTGGGATACGGTGATATTTATCCGACTTCCATGGCTGGGCAGATGGTAACGATGGTGTCATCGATTATGGGAATTGCCGTGGTGGCTCTTCCTGCAAGTATTATCACGGCCGGTTACATGGAAGAGTTACAGGAAGATAAAGAGCTGGAAAATAAAAAAGAAGACTAGAAGGAAAATACAACTGAGGAGCGTATGAGCATGGGATTATCAATGATATTCTCTCTGTTATGCGGAGTGTCACTTTTTCTGTTCGGAATGATGCTGATGGGCGACGGGTTGAAAAACGTGGCGGGAAATAAGCTTGAGCTAACTTTATACAGACTTTCGAGATCACCGGTGAAGGGCATTTTGTTCGGCGCGGCGGTGACAGGCGTAATTCAGTCGGCATCGGCGACATCTGCCATGGTAATCGGATTTGTCAATTCCGGAATTATGAAGGTGGCGCAGTCCATCGGAATTATCATTGGAGCCAACATCGGGCTTAGCGTAAATGCGTGGCTTTTATGCTTGTCCTATCTGGAGGAATCGGAAGGATTGGCGGTGCTGTTATCAACCACAACGATTACGGCCGTTGTGGCGGTGATTGGTATTTTATTTAAAATGTTTTCGCAGAAAGCATTGATTCGCAAGATTAGTGACATCATGTTTGGATTTGTAATTCTGATGGTCGGAATGCAGATGATGAGCGATGCTGTTGCACCGCTTCAGGAAAGTGCAGGTTTTGAGGAGGCAATTGCAATGCTTTCCAGCCCTCTTCCGGGTATTGTGCTGGGAATTTTTGTTTCGCTGATGCTACAGAGTGCAAATGCATCCATCGGTATTTTGCAGGCGTTGTCCCTTACCGGTAGCATTTCCTTTGCCGCTGCATTTCCGATGATGCTGGGAGTGGCAATCGGAGCATCCTGTCCGGTGATTTTGTCTGCGATCAGTGCTGGGAGAAACGGAAAACGGACGGCGCTCAGCTTTTTGGTGGTAAATGTGCTCGGGACCGCACTGTGTCTGGTGATTTTTTACGGATGTAACGCGGTGTTTGATTTTGGCGTAATGGATATGGTTATGACACCGGTCAGCATCGCAGCGGTCAATTCGCTGTTTCGTATTGCCATTGCTGTTTTGCTTCTGCCGTTTTTAAAACAGGTGGAAAAACTGCTGTTTTATCTGTTGCCGATGAAGGACGATGATGAGACAGAGACCGAAATTTTTGACCTTCTGGAGGAGCATTTTTTACAAAATCCGGAGCTGGCTATTCGCCAGAGTCAGGTGGTTATGGATGGAATGGTGAAAAAGGTCCGTTCCAATTTGCTGCGTTCCATCAAGCTGTTGGAAGAGTATTCGGAGGAGCGTTACAGCAAAGTCAGAAAGCGTGAAAATCTGATTGATAAGTATGAGGATAAATTGGAAGCGTATCTGGTGCAGCTTGCAACCGGAGAGATGGAGCTGGAGCAGAGCAGACAGGTTTCCAAGATTTTATACATGGTTGGCGAGTTTGAGCGTCTGGCGGATCAGGCGGTCAATCTGGCAGATGTGGCAAGTCATCTTCATGAGAGCAAGACTCGCTTTTCGGAGGAGGCGCAGGGAGAACTTGCGGTGCTCGGAGATGCAGTAAAAGAAATTCTGGAAGTGACAATTGAGGTATTTTCAGAGGAAGATACCGGCCGTGCCGAAGAGGTAGATGCGATGAAAAAGAATGTCGGATCTCTTTGCAATGCTTATAAAATGGCCCACATTTCCCGTATTCAGGCCGGGCGCTGTAATAAACAGAGCGAGTTTGTGTTCCATGAGATTTTGGATGAGATGGAGCATATCGCGTTGTACTGCTCCAATGTGACAGTGACGATGATTGAACTTGAACGCCTGGGAGAAGAAGAGGAATGAAAAAAGACAGTTGGAGGAGTTTGCCTTGAAAAAACGGAAAATTAGAAATGTATTATATATCATTGCGTCGGTTATACTAGTAGTCTGCCTGACTGCATGCAATGCGTCGGCGGATGTTCAAAAAGAACATTCGGATGTGCAGACGGAGCATGTTGCAGAGGCGGAGATGGAAACCTTTGAGACGACAGAAGCAAACGGGCAGACAGATCCTGTGGATGAAGAAAGCACTGCGGAGCAACCGGAAGCAACCGAGCCATCAGAGGATAGTAAGTCGGAAGCAACCAATTCGCCGGAGGGTGATAAGCCGGAAGCAACCAATTCATCGGACGATGATAAGTCGGAGGTAACCGGCGAGGCGACTTTGGCTACGCCGTCTACGGCCGGAGCACTTTGCGTAAAAGGAACGCAGCTGACGGATAGCAAAGGAAATCCGGTTCAGCTACGGGGAATCAGTACACACGGGCTTTCGTGGTTTCCGCAGTATGTGAATCAGGAGTTGTTTCATGAACTGCGTAATGACTGGAAGGCAAATGTCATGCGTCTGGCGATGTACACGGCAGAAAATGGTGGTTATTGCACGGATGGAAATAAAGATAAACTGAAACAACTTGTAAAAGATGGTGTGCAGTATGCGACAAATGCGGATATGTATGTTATGATTGACTGGCATGTACTGCGCGATGAAGATCCGAACCGCAATAAGGACGAGGCGAAGCAATTTTTCGAGGAAATGTCCAAGGAATATGCAGGCGCGGACAATGTGATTTATGAAATATGCAATGAGCCAAACGGTGCGACATCATGGGCGGATGTGAAAGCTTACGCACTTGAGATCATTCCGATCATTCGCGCAAATGACAAGGATGCGCTGATCATTGTCGGAACGCCGACCTGGAGTCAGGATGTGGACAAGGCGGCAGCGGATCCGATCACAGAGTATGACAACATTATGTACTCTCTGCATTTTTATGCAACGACGCATACCGACTGGCTTCGCGACCGAATGAATCAGGCGCTGGACAGCGGGCTTCCGATTTTTGTTTCGGAGTTCGGAACCTGTGATGCAAGCGGAAACGGTGCATTTGATGAGTATCAGTCGAACGAATGGATCAAGGCACTTGATGCAAGGGGTGTCAGTTATGTGACCTGGAATCTTTCCAACAAGAATGAAACTTCTTCGATTTTTTCAGCCGGTTGTAGCAAAACATCCGGTTTTACGACAGAGGATCTGTCTCAGAACGGAAAGTGGATTTATAAGCTGCTGACCGGTAATCGTAAAGTAGGGGATTTAACCGCGGGTGACGGCAAAGAGGAAAAATCTTCAGAGAAAAATAGTTCTGAAAAACAGGGAGATTCAAAAGAAAACACATCCGGCAAGGAACCGGCTGCGGACTCTGTAAGTGGGACAAGTAATGATTTAAAATATACGGCGGTGGTAACCGGAAGCTGGGAAGCAGACGGCAAGACATTTTATCAGTATACACTGACCCTTGAAAACGTATCGGGAAAGAAACTGGACGGCTGGGAAATGGAAATGGTCTTCAGTGATAAAATTGAGTTTTCGGATGGTTGGAACGGAGACTATAAAGTGGAAGAAACTCGGCTTAAGATTTCTTCCAAGGATTACAACCGGATGGTTGAGCCGGGTGGGAAAGTGCAAGATGTCGGGTTTATTATCAGCAGTAACCCGCAGCTTACCATAGAGAAATAAAACAATAGAAATGGAGACAGAAAAATGAAAACAAAATTGATGATGTTGATACTGGCAGGAGTTCTTTTGGTTGGATGTGCGTCCGGCGACCAGGCGGATGCGCAGAAAGCACCGGAGGAGACGCAGCAGGAAACAGTGCAGGAGCAGGAAGCGGCTCAGCAGGAAGAAACGCAGCAGGAGGCAGCGGATGCCGGAGCGCAGGAAGAGACAGTAAGTGCTAACACACAGGCTGAGGATGGAGAAGATGTTGCAGAAGGCGAATATGTTCTGAAATTTACGGCGAAGACAATCGACGGGGAAGAGATGACTTCCGATATTTTTGCAGAGTCTAAAATTACTATGATTAATGTATGGGCAACGTATTGTAATCCTTGTGTACAGGAAATGCCTGCGCTGGGAGAGATTGCGGACTCTTATGATAAGGCGGACCTTCAGATCATCGGAATTATCAGTGATGTGCAGGCGGGTGCACCGCAGGCGGATATCGACCAGGCTAAGAGCCTGATTGAGACAAGAAAGGCAAATTATCCGAATCTTTTGCTGAATCATTCGCTTGTGGAGAACTTGGTAAATGGTGTGACGGTGGTTCCATCAACATTCTTTGTAAATTCGAAGGGAGAACCGCTTGGTTACATCATTGGTGCAAATGACAAAGAAACGTGGATAAAAATTATCGAAGATCTTTTGAGTAAAGAGAGTAGCGCCGATGAGCAGGCAGAGTAAAAAAATACCAAAATGGATTTGGGGAGTAAGCGCTGGCTTACTTCTCTTTGTTGCGGGATTTGCTACGCAGCAATATGATGATATATACAACAAGGCAATCATGATCTGTCTTGAGTGTATAGGAATCGGTTAAAAGCAGAAAGGAACGGTCGTGAAGAAATTCGGTCTGGCAAAACTTCGTTTGCAATTTCAAATCATATATACGATTATCACAAACGGATATGTATATGGTTTTTTCACCGGTAAAATCTACAAAGGACCGCTGAAATATGCCTGTGTTCCGGGGCTGAATTGTTATTCGTGTCCGGGAGCTATCGGTTCGTGTCCGCTCGGTGCACTTCAGAATGCACTGGCGAAAAACAAAGTGGAAGTACCGTTTGCCGTGCTTGGTTTTTTATTTGTGTTCGGAAGTATTTTCGGGCGTTTTGTGTGCGGATGGATGTGTCCGTTCGGTTTGTTTCAGGATCTGCTGTTTAAGATTCCGTTTTTGCACAAGAGAAAAAGGTTACCCGGGCACAACATACTCAAATACGGAAAGTATGTGATGCTGTTTGGATTGGTGATTCTTGGCAGCCTGATGTTGCTGGGCGGATTTGTTAAGTCACCTGCGTTTTGCAAATACATTTGCCCGTCGGGGACTTTGATGGGAGCGCTTCCGCTGATGGCGGCGAATGCAGATCTTCGCGCGCTGGCAGGTGGACTATTTGGATGGAAACTGGCGATTTTGATTGTGCTGACGCTGGTATCTGTAATAATCTATCGTCCGTTTTGCCAGTATCTTTGTCCGCTCGGTGCAATTTATGGCTGGTTTAATCGGTTTTCACTGGTGCAGGTGCACTGGGAAAAGGAAAAATGTATCGCGTGCGGAAAATGTCAGAAATCATGCCCGGTGGATTTAAAACCGGAGGAGATTTCGGTATCGCCGGAGTGCATCAAATGCGGGAAATGCGCAACGGTTTGCCCGGCGGACTGTATTCATTTTCCTGCTAAGAGATGATAGGGCGTTACGAATATAAGAAATGTTGTCTGGTACCCTGCGAGGGTATTGAGATGCTGAAAGGTCATCTGGTACCCTCTGATTTGGGAAATCCTGGGTATTAGATCCGGAATGTGGCATGAAATACCCGTTTGGAGCAAAAAACAGCGAAAAATTGGGTATTGAGAGGCGAAAATCGAGTGTAATACCCGCCGGGGAGAAAAAAACTCCGCTGGGGAGAAGAAGTCGACGCGGGGAGAAAAAAGTCCCCTCCGGGGAGCGAGCAAACAAAAAAGGAAGCATTGCATTTGCAATACTTCCTTTTATAGTTCTTTTAATCAGTAAAGTTATCGAAGTAACCCTGGATGTGGATAATCGGAGTTCCTTTGTCTCCGGAACCACTGGTCAGGTCACAAAGAGAACCAATCAGGTCAGTAAGCTGTCTCGGTGTGGTACCCTGAGAAGCCATGTTACCAACAAGGTTTGCATCTTTTTCTTTAATGCTCTTGGAAATTGCTTCCTTGAGCTCTGCACCGGAAAGGTTCTTGAAGTCATTATCTGCAAGATATTTAAGTTTAAGCTCGTTCGGTGTTCCGATAAGACCGCTTGTGAATGCTGGTGAAACAACCGGATCGGCGAGCTCCCAGATTTTACCCTGTGGATCTTTGAAAGCGCCGTCACCATATACCATAACTTCCACGTGCTTGCCTGTCTTTTCAAGAAGTTGTGCCTGAATGTCTTCCACCAGATCCTGACACTCTCTCGGGAATAACTTGATGGTATCTTCTGTTGATTTGTTAGATCCGAGTAATCCGTATTTGGCATTGTAACCGCTGCCGTTTACGGAAGCGTTAAGAATGTCATCCATTCCGCATACAACTTTGGCACCGTTTTCAAGTAAGATACGTTTGGTTCTTGCTCTTGTGTGGATGTCGCAGTTGATGACGCAGTCGGTGTAGTCTAAGATGGTCTTTGCCTGATTTGCAAAAACGATTTCAACCTCTGCACCCGCGCCTGTAATAATATCTGAATAATACTGTACATAGTCAACACCTGTGAATTCATGTTTGTTCTCACCGAACAGTTCACGGTATTTTTCAAGAGTAAGGATATCTGTGTATGGGTTGATATTTGCATTGTCTAACTGGTCATAAGTTAAAAGTGCATTTCCAACTTCATCGCTCGGATAACTGAGCATAAGTACTACCTTTTTTGCACCCATTGCAATACCTTTTAAACAGATTGCAAAACGGTTACGGGAAAGGATCGGGAAAATAACACCGATGGTCTCTCCGCCGAGTTTGGCTTTTACATCGTCCGCGATAGCCTGAACAGATGCATAGTTACCCTGTGCGCGAGCTACGATGGACTCTGTGAGAGCAACCACGTCTCTGTCACGCATTTCATAACCTTCGCTCTGTGCTGCCTCCAGCACGCTGGTAACGGCGATGTCTACCAGATTGTCGCCTTCACGGATGATCGGGCAACGAACACCTCTTGATACAGTTCCAATTTTTCTTTCCATTTAACACACCTTCATTCTATTAAATATAGTGTAAAAGTTACGCGGTTTTTTAACCACGAAACTTATTATATATTGAAGTTGCTCATGATGCAAGAAAATGATGTAATAATTCTCAAAAAATTTTCATATTTTTTAAAAAAAAATAATTGCACAATAAAAATGACTTTATTATAATAAAAACGGATTTTTTACGCCACAGATTTATCAGCAGTACAATATCAAATAAGAAAAGAGGAAAAAGAATGAGAATTTATTGCGGAAAAGATTATGACGAGGCGAGCCGCATTGCGGGAAACATCATTGCATCACAGGTGATTTTAAAACCTGAATGTGTGCTTGGATTGGCAACGGGTTCCACACCTGTCGGAGCTTACAAGGTGCTGATCGATAAATGCGAAAAGGGAGAACTTGATTTTTCAAAAGTAAGAAGCGTGAATCTGGATGAGTACAAAGGACTTTCTCCGGAGAATGATCAGAGTTATCGTTACTTTATGAACACAAACCTTTTCGATCACATCAATATTGATAAGAAGAATACAAACGTACCAAACGGTCTTGAGCCGGATGCAGACAAAGCGTGTGCGGATTACGATGCGATCATCGAGAGCATGGGCGGTGTAGATTTGCAGCTTCTCGGACTCGGACACAACGGACATATTGCATTTAATGAGCCGGCGGATGAATTTTCCAAAGGAACGAACTGTGTGGATCTGACACAGATGACCATTGAGGCAAATGCCAGATTTTTTGCAAGCAAGGACGAGGTTCCGAAGCAGGCTTATACGATGGGTATCGCTTCCATCATGCAGGCAAAGAAGATCTTAATCGTAGCATGCGGAGAGGATAAAGCAGAAATCGTGAAAAAAGCATTCACAGGACCGATTACACCACAGGTTCCGGCTTCTGTACTCCAGCTTCATCCGGACGTAACACTGGTCGGCGATGCAGCAGCGATGAAATACATGGTATAAATTGCAGTTCATAGAAAACTATATTATATAGAAGAAAAAATACGAAAGAATAAAAAGGGCGCCACTCCATATGGAGTGACGCCTTATTTGTTAGCTATGACTATCTGTTTAAGATAAGTTTTGTAAGTTCAACCGGATCAACGATCTGGCCGTCTTTGTAAACACGCATGTTACCGGAAGCGATTTCGTCAATCAGGATAACTTCGTCGTTATTGTAGCCAAATTCGAATTTGATGTCCCAAAGATCAAGTCCGATAGATTTGAGGTCATCTGCAACGATCTTTGTAATCTTTAATGTCTGCTCTTTCATGCTCTGGAACATTTCCGGAGACATAACACCGAGTGCTGCAAGACCTTCGCCTGTAACAAGCGGATCGCCGAGCGCATCATTTTTAAATGTACATTCTACGTAACCACCTTCTAAAACAGTTCCGTCTTCAATATATTCACCGTATCTGCGGATAAAACTTCCTGTTGCAACCAGGCGGCAGATAACTTCAAGACCGTGTCCGAATACTGTTGCCGGAAGAACTTCCATAGTAGCGTTTTCTACATCAGCACCTACATAGTGAGTTTTGATGCCGGCTTCTTTTAATAATTCGAAGTAGTGGATAGAAGTTTTTAAATTTTCTTTTCCGATACCTTCGATTGTTAAGCCAACGCTGTTTTCGCCCGGATCAAATACTCCGTCTTTGCCCGTGCAGTCATCCTTGAATTTCAGCATTACATTGCCGTTTTCAAGACTGTAAACATCTTTTGTCTTACCTTCATAAACTTTTTTCATCGTACGATCTCCTCCATTTGAGTATAATGTCTTTTTGACACTAATACTTTAGCACAAATGGCGCGATATGCAAATATTTTTTTTGCTCTTCAAAAAATTTTTTTAAAAAATATGAAAAAAATACTTTTTTGTGGGAAAAAAGTGTACTATAATACAGTGTGTTCCATAAAAAGAAGTTCCACAATTTTAAATTTGGAGGAGTAAAAAGATGAAACAGGACATGATTGTAATTCTTGACTTAGGTGGTACAGAAAATACCGTAATCGCTCGACAGGTTCGTGACATGGGTGTTTACAGTGAAATTCATCCGCATGATATCACACCGGAAGGCCTTGCAGCACTTGAAAATGTAAAAGGTATCATTTTGTGCGGCGGTGAGAACCGTGTGGTAGACGGAGTGGCTGTTGACGTATTACCTTCTATATATGAATGCGGTTATCCGGTAATGGCAATTGACCATCCGACTGCAAAATGCGAAAAAGCATACGATGCAATTCCGGCAGAGGATGTGATCAAAGCATTCGTTTTCGATGAGTGTAAAGCCGAGGCTAACTGGAATATGAAAAACTTTATCGAAGATCAGGTAGAGCTTGTTCGCCGCCAGGTAGGAGACAGAAAAGTTCTTCTCGCACTTTCCGGCGGTGTAGATTCCTCCGTGGTAGCTGCGCTTTTATTAAAAGCAATCGGACAGCAGCTTGTATGTGTACATGTAAATCACGGTCTCATGCGTAAAAATGAGTCCGAAAATGTAGTAGACGTATTCCGTAATCAGTTAAATGCGAATCTTATATATGTAGATGCAACAGACCGTTTCCTTGGAAAGCTTGAAAATGTAGCAGATCCGGAAGAGAAACGTAAAATCATCGGTGGCGAGTTCATTCGCGTATTCGAAGAGGAAGCACGTAAATTAGAAGGAATTGATTTCCTCGGACAGGGTACAATTTATCCTGACATCATCGAGTCCGGTACAAAGACAGCAAAATGCGTAAAATCTCACCACAACGTAGGAGGTCTTCCTGAGGATCTTCAGTTCGAGCTTGTTGAGCCGCTTGCTCAGCTCTTCAAAGATGAAGTTCGTGCCTGTGGTATTGAACTTGGCCTTCCGGCTGAGATGGTTTACCGTCAGCCGTTCCCGGGTCCGGGACTCGGCGTTCGTTGCCTCGGAGCAATCACACGCGATCGTCTCGAAGCACTCCGCGAGGCAGACGCTATCCTTCGTGAGGAGTTTGCAAAAGCAGGACTTGATAAGAAAGTATGGCAGTACTTCACTGTTGTTCCGGATTTCAAAGCAGTTGGTGTTCGTGACCACGAGAGAAGCATGGGCTACATGGTAGTTATCCGTGCGGTTAACACGATCGATGCCATGACAGCTACAATTGAGAGACTTGACTATGATTTCCTTGAGAAAGTCGTAGATCGTATTACAGCAGAGGTTCCTAGTGTAAACAGAGTTTGCTATGAGCTTACAAAGAAACCGGTTGCGACGATTGAGTTCGAGTAATAAACACAGCTTCAGAAATGGCGGAAATAAGCCATTTCTGGGGCTTTTTTCTTTTTGTTGATACCTCTATGATACCTGTTTATGTAGTACCAGAGATATT
>JAGAOK010000045.1 GCA_017623815.1 Lachnospiraceae bacterium | reverse complement strand
GTAGTGCAAAAACGACAAGGAGAATGACAATAATGACCATGAACGAACAGCAATTCCGTGAAAATCTTGCAGCGCTTACGCAGCTGGCGAAAACACAGCAGCTTTGTGTCAGTCATGAGCAGGTGGCGGAGTATTTTCCGGATACGATAGAAAATGAAGAGCAGAAAAAACTGTTGCTGGATTATCTTGCCTCGCAGAAGATTTCTGTGGGCGAGAAAGCAGATCTTGATGAGTTTTTGTCGATGGAAGATAAGGATTATCTGAAGGAATATGAGGAGAGTATTGCAGCGATTGCTGAAATTCCGCGCGGGCAGCTGGAAGAAATTATGCTTTCGGCAGTTGCGGGGGATGGTGATGCACAGGAAATTGTTCTGACACAGTTTCTTTCGCAGGCGGCGCAGCTTGCTAAATTGTATGCAGGTCAGGGGATTTTACTGGAGGATCTGATTGGTGAAGGAAATCTGGCGCTGACACAGGCGGTAAGAGAACTTGGTGCCATTGAGGCAGATGAGAACATCTTTGAAGAAGTGAGCGGATTTTTGGGTAAGGCCATGATGGATGCGATGGAGCTGATGATCAATGAGGAGGCGCAGGAAAAGAATGCGGATCAGGAGATGGCGGACAAAGTAAACCGCGTGGCGGATGTTGCACAGGAGCTTTTTGATGAACTTCGTCGCAAGGTCTCACCGGAAGAGATTTGCTCAGGGTCAGAGTTGACGCTGGAGGAAGTAGCTGAGGCAATGCGTATTTCAGGTAATCAGATTGAGACCATCGAAATGGAGATGACAAATGATGACAATGGGAAATGAAAATGATTTTAAATTTGTGATGCAGAATTTTTCGGATATATTTATCGGACTTCGTATGACTTATGGAGAACTGGCGGATGCAGAGGATACGCCGCAGAAACTGAAAACGTCGGTTTATATGTATATTATGGCGGAAGCAGGAGAAGATATAAGAATCTGCGACCACCTTTTGACGATTGATGATAAGAGTAAAACATATGATATATTTGCACGGCTGAAAGGAAAGTTTAAAGTGATGCTCCCGGTTCAGATTACGGACCGGAAAGGAAAAGAACATACAGAATTTCGGGAGAAGGTACTTACGATTCAGCAGTTAGTGGGAGATGAAGAACTGAAAAAGCAGATCAATCCGGAATATATGATGGAGTATAAATTCTCAAAACTTCATCTGGGATCACTTCCGGTATAAATTGGAGGCAGACATGGAATATAAAAACTTACAGGCGTATGAATTGATAGAAGAAAGAGAGATTGCGGACTTAAAGTCACAGGGCATCATACTCAGACATAAAAAGACAGGAGCGCGCATCGCACTTCTTTCTAATGAAGATGAAAATAAGGTCTTTTATATCGGTTTTCGGACACCGCCGACAGACAGTACCGGTGTTGCACATATCATTGAGCACAGCGTGCTCTGCGGTTCCGATAAATACCCGGTCAAGGATCCGTTTGTGGAACTTGCCAAGGGGTCGCTTAACACTTTTTTAAATGCGATTACCTATCCGGACAAGACGGTATATCCGATTGCAAGCTGCAATGACAAGGATTTTTTCAACTTGATGGATGTATATCTGGATGCGGTATTTCATCCGAATATTTACAAAGAAAAGAAGATTTTCATGCAGGAGGGATGGCACTACGAGCTGGATTCTCTTGAGGATGAACTGACTTATAACGGTGTTGTGTACAATGAAATGAAGGGAGCATATTCGTCTGCAGATGATATGCTGGATCGTGAAATCTATAACGGGTTATATCCGGACACGGCTTACGGCGTGGACTCCGGCGGAAAGCCTTCCGACATTCCGAGTCTGACTTATGAGGATTTTCTTGCGTTTCATCAGAAATATTATCATCCGTCCAACAGTTACATTTATCTGTACGGAAATATGGATATGGAAGAAAAACTGCGTTATCTGGATGAGGAATATCTTTCCAAATATGAGTATCTGGAAGTGGATTCACAGATTCAGATACAGGATGCATTCCCGGGGGCAATGGATGAAAGACGCGAATACCCGGTCCTTGACAGTGATGACACGGAAAATATGACCTATTTCTCCTACAATGTGTCCATCGGGACTTGCCTGGACAAGGAATTGTATCTTGCACTGCAGGTGCTGGATTATGCTCTCTGTTCAGCTCCGGGAGCACCGGTGAAGGTGGCGCTTATGGACGCGGGAATCGGTGAGGATGTGTACAGTGTATGTGAAAATGGTATTTTACAGCCGTTTTTCTCCTTTGTTGCAAAAAATGCAAAGGAAGAAGAAAAAGAGCGTTTTATTGAAATTCTGGAAGAGACATTAAAAGCGCTGGTAAGAGACGGGATTTCCAAAGCTTCTCTATATGCAGCGTTAAATAACTTTGAGTTTAAGTACAGAGAGGCAGATTTCGGTATGTATCCGAAAGGATTGATGTATGGCCTTCAGGCACTTGACAGCTGGCTCTATGATGCAGGCAGACCGTTCTTACATGTAGAAGCGCTCGATACGTTTGCAACGCTTCGCAAAAAGGCGGAGAGCGGATATTTCGAGACACTTATCAAAGAGCAGATTCTGGATAATCCGCATAAACTGATTCTGTCTATGTATCCGGTCAAAGGACTGGAAAAGAAAAACAACAAAGAACTGGCAGAGAAACTGGCTGCCAGAAAAGCATCTTTTACCGAGCAGCAGCTTTTGCAAATCGTGGAAGAAACCAAGGCGCTGAAAGAGTATCAGGAGCAGGAAAATACACCGGAAGAACTGGCGAAAATCCCGATGCTTTCGAGAGAGGATCTCGGAAAAGAGGCACAGGGGTATTGCAATGAGGAGCGCATGTGCGGTGATAGGAAGTTTTTGTTCCATCCGATCGATACTAACGGTGTTGCTTACGTGAGACTGGCATTTGATATCCGTGATATTCCGGAAGAAAAACTTCCGTATCTGGGACTTTTGAAAAATGTACTCGGCCTTGTGAATACGAAAAACTACAGTTACGGAGATCTGTTTAACGAAATGAATTTAAAGACCGGCGGAATCACTTTCCAGACCGGAACCTATTCCGATGCGGAAAACCGGGATGAATTCCGTTTTATGTTTGAAATTAAGGGAAAAGCATTTGAACATCAGACCGATGAACTGATTCGTCTGATTTCGGAAATTTTCTTTACATCGGAGCTTACGGATGAAAAACGTCTGAAAGAGATTTTAGGAGAACTGAAATCCCGCATGCAGGCACGTATGACAAGCGCAGGACATTCACTGGCAGTGATGAGAGCAGCTTCGTATATTACGCTTGCTGCGTGGGCGGATGATCAGATGGGCGGAGTGAGTTTTTACCGTTTTATCAGCGATATTCTGTCAGATTTTGAAAATAAAAAAGAGGAATGTATTGCCGGACTTCGCGAAACGCTGGAATTTATCAGTCATAAAGGACGTCTGTTATATGATTATACAGGATCGGAAGCAGGACTTGCCAGATTTGAAAAAGCATCCGAAGACTTTTTATCAGGATTATCCGATGCGGATAATTCCGGTCAGCCGTTTACCGCGCAGCTTACAAAGAAACAGGAAGGTTTTTGTACTTCGGCGGGAATCCAGTATGTCTGCAGAGCCGGAAACTATGCAAAATGCGGACTTGCGTATACAGGAGCCCTTCGTGTGCTTCGCGTGATGATGGGATATGAATATCTCTGGATTCAGGTCAGAGTTAAGGGGGGAGCTTATGGCTGTATGAGCAATTTCTCCAAGGAAGGAACCTCGTACTTTGTTTCTTATCGTGATCCGAACCTGAAACAGACTATCGATGTCTATGAGCAGGCACCTGCTTTTCTTCGTGAATTTGCAGCGGATGAAGAGACGATGACCAAGTATATCATCGGGGCGATTGCAGAAAAAGACATGCCGCTTTCGCCAAGCAGTGAGGGAGCACGCAGTTATGCAGCATATATGACAGGTCATAATCTCACAAAAGAACAAAAAGAGAGGGACGAGATTCTCACCTGCACGCAGGAGGATATTCACCGCCTTGCAGATTATGTACAGGCAATGCTGGATGAGGAGGTCATCTGCGTAGTCGGCAATGAGGAAAAGTTAGAAGAAAGCAGAGAATTGTTCGGGGAAATTCAGCCGCTGTTTTAGATACGAAAAATTTATGGTTCATCCATAATTATAAAAGTGCAATCCGTACCTTTTGTATCAAACATTTTTAAGGGGGTATTATTATTATGAAAAAAGTAATGAAAAAAATGATGTGCTATTTACTTTGCATGATGCTTTGTATGGGGATCATCGGATGCGGCGCAGCGGACAAGATGACGTCAGAGGTGGCTTCTGACAGTGCATCCATAACCCAGAGTAAGCCGATGGTAAACGGTATGGGTTCTTACACAGACAGCACGGCAACAACAGAAGAATATGCGGCAGAATACGAAGAAGCTCCGATGGAAGATGCGGCAATGGAGGAAACTGCGCCGCAGGAGGCGGGCGGAACCGATGGCGGTGAGGCACTGGAAAATACGGTGGCGTCCAACCGCAAACTGATCCGCCGGGTTAATCTGGATGTGGAAACGCAGGATTTCGACGGGCTGACACAGTTTATTGAGAGTAAGGTAAACAGCCTTGGCGGATACATGGAAGAGAGTAATGTGTACGGAAGCAGTTATGAGTACAGTTCTTACAGAACTGCACAGTACACAGTACGCGTTCCGGTGGATAAACTTGATGAGCTTGTCGGTGCGGTCGGAGAGCAGGGAAATATCGTACGCAAGAATGAAAGTGCAACAGATGTAACACTTTCCTATGTGGATACCAAAAGCCGCAAAGAAGCAAATGAAGTGGAATACGAAAGGTTGATGGCACTGCTTGAAAAGGCAGAAGATATCGATACTATTGTGGCACTGGAAAGCCGTATGACCACAGTCAGATACGAAATACAGAGTCTGGAGTCACAGCTTCGTACATATGACAATCTTGTAGATTTTGCGACCATTGAAATCAGCGTATCGGAAGTGGTTGTATATACACCGACGGAGCCGGAAAAGAAGACGGATCTGGAGCGTATGGCAGAAGGTTTTATCAACAGTATAAAAAATATTGTACATGATTTTAAAGAATTTGTGATTGATTTTGTGGTTGCTTTGCCGTATCTTATGATATGGGCACTGGTTATCTGGATTGTTGTTGTGATTATCCGTAAAATCAGAAAGCGCAATAAGATAAAAAAGGAAAAAAAGAATGCAGAAAGAAATGAAAACAGGGTTTGTGACGCTGATCGGAAGACCGAACGTGGGGAAATCCACATTGATGAACCGGCTGATCGGGCAGAAAATAGCGATCACATCGAACAAACCGCAGACAACGAGAAATAAGATACAGACGGTGTATACCTGTGATGAAGGACAGATTGTATTCCTTGACACACCGGGTATTCATAAATCAAAAAATAAACTCGGCGACTATATGGTGAGTGCGGCGATGCACACACTCAAGGAAGTGGATGTGATTCTCTGGCTTGTAGAGCCGTCCAATTTTATCGGAGCGGGAGAACGCCATATTATCGAGCAGCTTCAAAAGGTAAAGACTCCGGTCATTCTGGTAATCAATAAGATAGATACTGTTAAGAGAGAGCAGATTCTGGAGTTTATTGATACCTATCGTAAAGTATATGATTTTGTGGAGATAGTTCCGGTGTCAGCACTGAAAGGTGATAACGAACAGGATCTGATACAGACCATATTTAAATACCTTCCGTACGGTCCGATGTTTTATGATGAGGATACGGTGACGGATCAGCCGCAGAGACAGATTGTGGCTGAACTGATTCGCGAGCAGGCACTGCGATGTCTTGACGAGGAGATTCCGCATGGTATTGCGGTTTCCATTGAGACGATGAATTATCGTGACCGGGTGGTGGATATTGACGCAACCATCGTGTGCGAACGGGATTCCCACAAAGGAATTATCATCGGAAAGGGCGGCGCAATGCTGAAAAAAATCGGATCGCGTGCACGAAGAGAAATAGAAGATTTGCTGGAATATCATGTCAATCTGAAATTATGGGTAAAAGTAAAAAAAGACTGGCGCGACAGCGATTTTCTGCTGAAAAATTTTGGCTACAATGCCAAGGATATTACCAAATAAGAGATAGATAGGAATAAACTGGCAGACATATTTTTGTTAGGACCGGCAGACCATATTTGTGAGAGCAAAAGATATGGAAAGGACGGATCGGGGATGGAAAAAGATGAATGCTGGGAGACTTTTCTGACAAGCGGAAAAGTGACAGATTATTTGAGTTACCGTCAGGCAACAGAGAAAACGGAGCGCAGTCCGGAGGGCGAAGCGGTCGTTTCCGGTAAAAATGAGCCTGATGATATGGTGAAACAACATGCAGGATTTTATTGAAGTGACAGGGATGGTGTTAAAAGCCGTCCCTGTTTTGGACACAGACAAAAGAATTACCATCCTCACAAAAGAGAGAGGAAAAGTGGGCGCATTTGCCAGGGGCGCCAAACGTCAGGGGAGCCGTTTTATGGCGGCGACAGAACCTTTTGTTTACGGGACGTTCCGTCTTTATGAAGGGAAAAATGCATACAATCTTTCAGATGTGAAGGTGGACCAGTATTTTGAAACGCTCCGCGAGGATTTCGAGAGCGTTTTTTATGCTATGTATTTTGCGGATGTGGCGGATTATTACACGAGGGAAAATAACGATGAAAAGGAGATGTTAAAACTTCTATATATGTCGTTAAAGGCGTTGTCGGTTTCGTCTATTCCAAATGAACTGGTACAGTACATATTTGAGATGAAAACACTGGTAGTAAACGGTGAATTTCCGGGAGTGCTGTCCAAGCATCCGCTTTCAGAATCCGCTGTCTATACGATTCAATATATACAAAATTCTCCGATTGAAAAACTATATACCTTTACGGTTTCGGACGAAGTACTTGCGCAACTTGAAAGAGAATGTGAAGTATATCGCAAAAAATATATTGGTCATAATTTCAAAAGTCTTGAGATACTGCAAAATTGCAGGTTGAAAAACTAGGATTTGCCTAGTATAATATTATGCGGTATGTATGAATATTACGAGAGGACTGAGAAGAAAGGACAGGTTCTGATTATGAAAAGAATAAAAGCGATACTTACGGTCGGGTGTATGGCGCTTCTTTTGTGCGCATGTGACATGATTGGAGGAAGCGTGGATACAACAACTGTAAGCTTTCAAAAAGACGGTGGTGTGACACAAATCATAGTGGAAGATTTTTCGCAGCCATATTATAATGCAGAAGAACTTGAGGGGGATATTACATCTAAAATAATGGATTATAATGCGAAAACAGGCGTGGAAGATGCAATTGTACTTAAGGATGTAAAGTTAGGCGAGGATAAACGAATCTGTGTAAAGATAGAATTTAAAAGCAGCGCAGATTATAAGTCATTTAATGAAAAGGAACTATTCTGCGGAATGGTTGCGGATGCCTACAGAGAGGGATATGAATTCACAACCATGCGTGATGTAGCTCAGGAAGGTGTGGTTCTTTCCGCAGCAGATGTGCTGGAAAAAGGAGATATGCATATGATTATCCTTGTGGAGGCACAGCAGGTTATTGTTCCGGGAAAAATTTGTTATATCAGTGACGGAATTTCTATTGTAGAAGAAAAAAGAGCGGTCAATTTAAATGAAGGTCAGAAAGCTTTCATTATTTATGAATAAAATTATAGAACAGAGAGGATAAAGACATGGAAAAATCATTTGAGAAAATCGTAGCACTTGCCAAAAACAGAGGTTTTGTATACCCGGGTTCTGAGATTTACGGCGGACTTGCAAATACATGGGATTACGGTAACCTTGGTGTAGAATTAAAGAATAATGTAAAAAAAGCATGGTGGCAGAAGTTCGTTATGGAAAATCCATACAACGTAGGTGTTGACTGTGCCATTCTTATGAATCCGCAGACATGGGTAGCCAGCGGACATTTAAAAGGATTTGCAGATCCGCTTATGGACTGTAAAGAATGTCACGAAAGATTCCGTGCAGACAAATTAATCGAAGATTATGTAGCAGAAAACGGACTTTCTCTTGCGAAACCGATTGATGCGTATTCTCATGAAGAAATGAAAGCATATGTGGAAGAGCAGAATATCAAATGTCCGACTTGCGGAAAACACAACTTTACAGATATCCGTCAGTTTAACCTTATGTTCAAGACCTTCCAGGGTGTAACAGAAGATGCAAAGAATACCGTATATCTTCGTCCGGAAACAGCGCAGGGTATCTTTGTAAACTTTAAAAACGTACAGAGAACTTCCCGTAAGAAATTACCGTTTGGTATTGCACAGATTGGTAAATCCTTCCGTAACGAGATTACTCCGGGTAACTTCACATTCCGTACCAGAGAGTTTGAGCAGATGGAACTTGAGTTCTTCTGTCAGCCGGGTACCGATATGGAGTGGTTCCAGTACTGGAGAGGATTCTGCCGTGACTGGCTCCTTTCTCTCGGTATCAAAGAAGATGAGATGAGACTTCGTGACCATGATCCGGAAGAACTTTGCTTCTACAGTAAAGGTACAACGGATATCGAGTTCTTATTCCCGTTCGGATGGGGTGAACTCTGGGGTATTGCAGACAGAACAGATTATGACTTGACGCAGCATCAGGAGACATCCGGTCAGGATATGACATATTTTGATGATACAACAGGTGAAAAATATGTTCCTTACGTCGTTGAGCCATCCCTTGGTGCTGACCGTGTAGTTCTTGCCTTCCTTTGTGCAGCGTATGACGAGGAAAATATCGGAACAGAAGAAAAACCGGATATGAGAACCGTTCTTCATTTCCATCCGGCTCTTGCTCCGGTTAAGATCGGTGTCCTTCCGCTTTCTAAGAAATTAAACGAAGGCGCAGAAAAGATTTACATGGAACTTTGCAAGAAATATAACTGTGAATTTGATGACAGAGGAAACATTGGTAAGAGATATCGCCGTCAGGACGAGATCGGAACACCGTTCTGTATTACCTATGACTTTGAGTCTGAGACAGATGGTTGCGTAACTGTTCGTTTCCGTGACTCTATGGAGCAGGAACGAGTTGCAATTGCTGACCTTGACGCTTACTTTGCAGATAAATTTACATTTTAAGTAAGGAGAATCGTGAAAATGAGACAGTTCACTTCAGACGAATTAAGAAAAACATGGAAAGAGTTTTATAAAGAGCGAGGACATGTAGATGTCGGAGCCGTTTCACTGGTATCTGACGGATCTACCGGTGTTATGTTTAATGTTGCAGGTATGCAGCCTTTGATGCCGTATCTTCTCGGTCAGAAGCATCCGCTCGGAACAAGACTTTGCAACGTACAGGGATGTGTGCGTACCAACGATATTGATTCCGTAGGA
This sequence comes from Lachnospiraceae bacterium, assembly GCA_017623815.1. GTDB lineage: Bacteria > Bacillota > Clostridia > Lachnospirales > Lachnospiraceae > SVFI01. The sequence goes on along the minus strand of JAGAOK010000045.1, from coordinate 2,858 downwards.
GATAAGAGCCACGTTACCTTCTTTGAGATGATGGGTAGCTGGAGTCTTGGGGATTACTTTAAAAAAGAACGTTGCCAGTGGAGTTATGAGCTTTTGACACAGGTATTCGGATTTGATGCAGATCATCTTGCTGCAACCGTATTTGCAGGTGATGAAAATGCACCTCGCGATGAGGAAGGTGCACAGTATCGTATCGAGTCCGGATTTAAGAAGGAACATATTTATTATCTTCCGGCAGAAGATAACTGGTGGGGACTTGAGTACGGTCCTTGCGGTCCTGACAGTGAAATGTTTTATATTGCAGACAGACCGGATTGCGGACCGGATTGTGGTCCTGGTTGTTCCTGCGGTAAATACACAGAGCTTGGTAATGACGTGTTTATGCAGTATGAAAAACACCATGACGGTCATTTAACACCGCTTGCCAAGAAAAACGTAGATACAGGTTGGGGACTTGAACGTATTCTTGCGTTCTTAAATGGCAGCCGAGATGTATATCAGATTGATTTATTTGCACCGGTAATTGCTTATATTGAGAAAGCATCAGGCTTAAAATATAATAATGATGAAAAAATGACACGTTCTATGCGTATTTTGGCAGATCACATCCGTACCGGAGTTATGCTGATCGGAGATGAGGCAAAGCTTCTTCCGTCGAATGCGGGAGCAGGATACGTACTTCGCCGTCTGATTCGACGCGCGGTAAGACACGGACGTACTTTAAAGCTTACAACCGAAGATTTGATCAAGATTGCAAGTCTGTATATCGATCAGATTTATAATGAAAGTTATCCGCTTTTGGTGAAGAACAGAGACTATATTCTTTCAGAACTTCAGAAGGAAATCGCTCGTTTTGAGAGCACTCTTGAGAACGGAATGAAAGAGTTCCAGAAAATTCTTGAGACAAAGAGAGCACAGAAAGATACCGCCATCGACGGAAAATCTGCATTCTATCTGTATGATACCTTCGGATTCCCGATTGAGCTGACCGTAGAGCTGGCAGAGGAAGAGGGGCTTAAGGTAGATGAAGAAGGCTTTGCAGCTGCAATGGAAGAGCAGAAGCAGAAAGCCAGAGAACATCAGAACTTCTCTGCAAAGCTTACAGCGGATGCGGATGTGTTTGAAGGTCTTGATGCTGCGATTGTCAGCGAATTTGTAGGCTATGATAATCTTAGCTTTGAAAGCAAGATATCAGCGGTTGCTTCTGCGACAGAGGTGGTTTCAGAACTTGCGGCAGAGCAGGAAGGAACAATTATTGTAGAAAAAACACCGTTCTATGCTACCATGGGTGGACAGAAAGGTGATATCGGTATCATTCGTACAGAAAAAGGTGTGTTTGAAGTTATTGAAACTGTGAAACTTCCGGGAGATCGAATCGGTCATGTCGGAAAAGTGACAGAAGGAGTGATAACAGCCGGAGAGATGGCTGACCTTGCAGTGGATACGGTAAATCGTGGCAACACATGTAAGAACCACTCTGCAACACACTTGCTTCAGAAAGCTTTACAGGTTGTGCTTGGTGACAGTGTACACCAGCAGGGATCTTATCAGGATAACGGAAGAACACGTTTTGACTTTAGTTATTCACAGGCGATGACAGCAGATGAGATTGCACAGGTTGAAAAACTTGTGAATGAGAAGATTGCAGAAAATATCGCAGTTGTGACAGAAGAGATGAGCATCGAAGATGCACAGAAAAAAGGTGCTATGGCATTGTTTGGTGAGAAGTATGGGGATACGGTAAGAGTGGTATCTATGGGAGATTTCTCTATGGAACTTTGTGGTGGTACTCATGTAAAGAATACGGGAGATATTTCATTCTTTAAGATTCTTTCAGAGAGTGGTGTATCTGCAGGTGTCAGAAGAATTGAGGCACTGACAGGTGCCAATGTCATGGAGTACTATAAAGCAATGGAGGAAAACTTTGCAAAAGCAGTAGCGGCAGCAAAGGCAACGCCTGCGACACTTACCGATAAAATTACTCATATGCAGGCAGAGATTAAAGCGCTTTCTTCTGAAAATGAATCGCTTAAGAGCAAAGCGGCAAACGAAGCACTTGGTGATGTTATGGATCAGGTGAAAGAAGTGGCAGGTGTGAAACTTCTTGCTGTCAGCGTTCCGGGAGTGGATATGAATAAACTTCGCGATCTCGGAGACCAGCTCAAAGAAAAACTCGGTGACGGTGTTATCGTACTTGCATCAGATTGTGACGGAAAAGTAAACCTTGTGGCTATGGCGACGGACGGAGCGATGGCGAAAGGAGCGCATGCAGGAAATCTGATCAAGGGAATCGCAGCACTTGTCGGCGGCGGCGGTGGCGGTCGTCCGAATATGGCACAGGCCGGCGGAAAGAATCCGGCGGGTATTCCGGCAGCGATTGAAGAGGCAGAGAAAGTACTTGTTTCTCAGATTGGTTAATTAACATAAAAAAGTGTTGACTTGGAGAAAAAATCTGTTATAATCATAATGTACGTCAAATCGTACGAAATAAATTAACCCACCAGTCAAGGGACTGAAGGGAGGTCAGGTGTTTATATGTCTAACGTAATCGTTAAAGAAAATGAGACTTTAGATAGCGCTTTACGTCGTTTTAAAAGAAGTTGTGCTAAGGCTGGTATCCAGCAGGAAATCCACAAAAGAGAGCATTACGAGAAACCAAGCGTAAAACGTAAAAAGAAATCTGAAGCAGCGAGAAAACGCAAATATAATTAATGAAATCAAATCCCCGATCTTAAGGATCAATGTCATTAAGTTAAGCATTGAGTCGGGGTGAAAGATGAATCAAAGAGGATGTTGGAGTTATTCCATCATCCTCTTTTTCTATGACTTTCCCATGTCAAAAAGACGGATTAAAATCC
>JAGAOK010000044.1 GCA_017623815.1 Lachnospiraceae bacterium | reverse complement strand
CCAAAAAGCGCAGCTGCAGACGCTGTCTGCACGGTATCTATATAACGGTCCGTCAAAGACTCCTTCTGCTCTGCCTTCCATCCATCCGCTTCAAAGTGATTGTATACTTTCCCAACCAGATAAACATTGGTCCGCATCGCTCTCTCGCTTTTCAGTGTCATGACCAGTTCTTTACTCTCTCCCACCGATCCGCGCAGATGGTTTTCTCCCGAAAATCCACTGAGAGCTATGTTATAATCATCTTCTCCCTGCGTTATCTCTTTTACCAGATAATGGATTTGGTCCGCCATATAGCGGTATGCGGCCTTTACATACTTCCATTCATATGGCTTATCTGATATCGGCAATATAAGTAACACTATAAAGAAAACCGCAACAAACGGAGCAAACCAGAGCATGTACTGCTCCATGCTTTTACTCCTTTTCTTTTTCCAGTTTTTCTGTGTCCATTCCATCAGTATCAGCATCATATAGCAAACGCTGCACACAACGCCCGGATATGGTACTTCTATCTGAAATACCATGATATAAATCATGCCTGCTGCCATCAAACCGGCCGGAAGCACTCTCATCCAAAAATAACGGTCCAGCAGCCTTTGCAAAACATAAATCACCACAACAAGCAATCCCGTCTGCAGTACCTGATATCCGTTCCACCAGTCTGCTTCCCATCCGGAAATCCCTGCAAACCATTTTGCATAGGATTGCAAAAACAAAAGCGCTGTTTCCTTTCCTGAAATCACCACTGTCTGCCATACCAGAATTCCCAATCCGGCGATGCTGATAATTTTTCGCTTATCGTAAAACTCAAAAAACACGCTCGTCGCAAATGCAGCAAGCACTCCTGTCACAAGGTGGAGATTTTGGGGTTCATGAATCCCCACTGCCTTTCCAAACAGAAACATAACCGCCCCTGCCAAAAGGACGGTGTTTACCAGACGATATATATTTTTTTCTTTTCCCGAAAAAAATCCGTTCATTACAATCTCCCATCAGGCTGTGCTTCCACCGGAATCACGATTATCTTTCTTCGTTCATTGCTCTGTTTGATATACTGCAAGCAGTCTTCCTGTGTCACCACATACCAAATGACCGGTATTCCTGCATCTGACAACTGTATTGTCATGTACATGATTTCATCATTCATTTCATGCAGAACACCAAATATCAGTTTGCTCCTTAAAAGCATCCCATTATCCAAAAGTGTTTTCATGGTTACGGCTAACCGGTCTTCCTCCCGAAACCACACATCGGAAACCGCCCGGTAATAGGACTCAAAATCCCGGATTCCTTCCACCCCCAAAAGCCCTCGCCCTCCCTGCCCGAGACAGGCGGTAAAAGGCATATTATTGGTTGCCATATAGTGTCCGAGCGAAACCATAATCTCCAGCATCTTACTTTCCAGCGGCAGGTACTCTTTGATCTCCTTATAATATCTTTTGGTATCTCCCAGAAGAACAATTCCCTGTTTTTCCTCTCCGGTCTGCAATCTTACTTTCAGTTTCTGCTCTCTTGCTGACATTTTCCACGAAATTCTGTGTATCGGATCCCCGGGCTGATAATCTCTTGTCAAAACATCCGGCTCTGTATGGGCAGCCGCCCCGCTCCTTTGCATAACGCCCATCAGATCTTCCACACTTGTCAGCTGCGCGATATTTGATATTTTCGGTTTTACCACCACACTGAGCGTACTTCGCACCTTATAGCGCAGAGTGAACAGTCGTAAAAAGTCCGTCACTTCCACCTCTTTGATTCCCACCTCGTACTCACCGCGGTATTTGCAAACGAGGTTTGTCTGAAAGATATATTTATCTCCCCGCAAAACCTCATACTCAGTATCTTCATCCATACTTTCAACGTAAGAAAAAAAAGAATATAAGCGGACTTTGATTCCCGAAAACGGATAAACTCCTTCATTTCTGAGAACAAACAGATATGGAACCTGTTGTCCGCACACAACATTACGGCTTTCCAGCTCCTGATAGGTTTTAAAGAAAAAAAACACTAAACTCGCGTACAAAAAAGAAATGACCGGAAGTAAGGTTACCGCGTAAAAAAAGCCATAACTAACCGGGCCTGCGTAAAAACTGATAAGAACCAGTGACAATACCCAGACCAAAGCAAAGATTATTCTGCGCTTTTTTAATTCATTTCTTTTATCCATTCTCTTTTCATTCCCGATGACTACATCGGTACTTTTGCTTTCACTATAATCTGCTCAAGTATATTCTCTGCCTTTGCCATCTGAAGCCGGGCCTCCGGTGAAAGAACCAGTCTGTGTGCAAGTACATATTTTGCCACTGCCTTGACATCATCCGGTTTTACATAATCCCTCCCCTGCAAAAAGGCGCAGGCCTGGGAAGCGCGGACAAGTGCGAGAAGTGCTCTCGGACTTGCCCCGAGCACAAAGCGCTCCTCCTGTCTTGTCATCGTCACAATATCCTCCATATATCCGAGCACATTTTCCTTTACTGCCACCTGACTTACTGCCTCTCTCAGCTTCATAACTTCTTCACTGCTGCATACCGGCTGTACCTTGTCAGACGTTTTTCCTTGCAAAAACAGCTCTGCCATTTTCATTTCCTGCCCGCGGTCCGGATACCCGATGGATAACCGCATCATAAATCGGTCCATCTGTGCCTCCGGCAACGGATACGTACCGACAAATTCCTTCGGATTCTGTGTTGCAATCACCAAAAACGGCTGCAAAAGAGGATACACCTCCCCATCTACAGTCACCTGTCCTTCTGCCATCGCTTCAAGGAGACTTGACTGGGTCTTTGGTGAAGTCCGGTTGATTTCATCTGCCAAAAGGATGTGATTCATCACCGGTCCCGACCGAAAGACAAACTCTTCATTTTTAGCCTGATAAATCGAAACGCCTACAACATCCGCAGGCAGTGTATCCGGCGTAAACTGGATTCTTCCGAACTTTGCATCCATGCTTTTTGCCAGAGTAAGTGCCAGTGTCGTTTTCCCGACCCCCGGAACATCCTCAAGCAGCACATGTCCCCCTGCCAGCAGACAGATCAAAACATTTTCGACAATTTTCTCTTTTCCTACAAACACTGCATTTATATTCTCACGCAGCGCAGCAACCGTTTCCCCTTTGTTCATTGTTTCGCTCTCCTTTTCAGACATGAAATCTTCTTTTTAGCTCATTTCTTGCACGCGCATCTCCCACACACACAGTCCCCAAAAACATAACCAGCGATACCCCAATGGCAATCCCTGTCAGCATCGCATGCTGCAAATCAACAATCAGCATGTAAACTCCAAGTGCGACAGAAAGAATGGACATTCCGATCTGCAATAAAATATAGCTATGCCATATCCGCAGATTCACAAGCATCAAAATCAGAATCAGGACATCGGCGACCAGAATGATAATCGGAAGCGCATATGCCACAGACCATCCCTGATATCCTATTGTATAATCAATCAAAATGGTAAGCAGCATGACCGCAATCACCTGCATCAGAATCTTCATGGTATGCCCTTCATGCTCATTGAAAAGCGTATACCTCAGTGTGACCAGCAAATAGAGAATCCCCGCATCGCCGATGATGGACCACATGACTCCGTTGTATGTCACATAATTTACAATGGCCAGTACGACCATGGCAATCAGGCATAAGAATGCAAAAATCCGGAGCATAAGCCTGCGGCCTTTTCGTTGTCTGCCAATCATCGGATACATTCCTTCTTTCGCCTGCTCCGTTTTCTCCAGCACGCTCTGGCACAGCGGACAGACCGTGGTCGGATCGGCAATATTTATTTTACACTGTTTGCAATAACTCATATTTCATACCTCTCACCGTTTGTCTCAAGCGTGACAGAAACCTCATCCTCGACCAAGGTACGGAAAAATCTTCTCTGTATTGACACATCGGAAAGCTTTGTACTGATCGAATATACCATTTCTCCATTATAGGTCGCAACCGCACATTTCATGTTTTGGCCTTTTGACATAGAAAGCACCACATGAAATCTCTCAATAAATGGTTTGTATGCATCCCGAATCTGTAATTCTCCAAGATTTGTGATTGTAGATGTATTTGACAAAGCAGTCGATCTATACACCCATTTCATCGCCAGCTGTTTCAAAAACAGAGGGACAATCCGATGCATCCTGTTTAGTTCATTGGATACATTGTAGGCAATCAGACGATCCATATTTTCTTTTGTCAGCTGCGGCTTCAGATTACCTTCCACAATCTTTAAAATTTCTTCCAGCGTATAATCTTCCTTTTCCGTCCGAAATACAGATTCTATCATGGCGAAGAAATTTTTGGTGGTAATCGACTGATAAAACGGCCGAAGATTTACCGGAACCGAGATGCTGATCGGGCGTTTGGAAACACCTCCGTGCAGCACTTCTTTATAAATACTGTAGGTGTAAACACCGACCAGATAGGTATTGATGCTGACACCATGTTTTTTTGCCGCCTTTTTTACCTCTTCCAGCGAAAAATAGCCGTGCATGACCGAAAGCATGTGCGGCGGCAGAAATTCTCCTTCCAGTTCCAGCGCACGCTCCGTTTTATATTTCTTACAGTCTGTTTTTCCATTATAGTTTTTAATGTAACTGTCCTCTTTGTTTAAAGAAGTATCACTGCAAAGCCCGTCTCCGAGCTGTTTTTGCAAATCCGGGTGTGAAAGTCGCAGATATTTATAAATCAGTTCGCGTAAAAAATTAATCGCACCCATCCCGTCCGTCAGTACATGAAAAACCTCCAGATTAATCCGTTTCTCATAATACGTGACACGAAACAGGTAGTTATTGTTCTGATACGGCGGAATATACTGGCACGGACAGGTCATCTCTTCCCTTACCCGCGGCGCCGGACGCGTATTGGTCTCAAAATAGTACCAGAACAGTCCGCGACGCATTCTTGCATGAAAAATGTCAAACAGCGGAAGAACCTGATCCAGTGCCTGCTGTAAAAGCTCCGGGTCTACGACCTGCGTCAGCGTTACCGAAATCCGGTACACACTACTCATGCTCTCATCGGCAATCACCGGGAAAAGCAGTGCCGTATTATCCAGTTTATCCCATTTCATTTCTTTGCTTCTCGGACTCATTTTAATTTTATACTCCGTTCTAATATCCCATTCATATGCGCGATGGCCGTTCCGTAGTTCGTCATCGCCGTCCCCTGTCTGCGCGCACTCTCACTTCTGTAACTCATTTCTTTTTCATTCAGCATACAGGCTCCGCAGTGAATCACCAATCGATACCCGGAAAGAGCTTTTGGGAACTCCGTTCCGCTCGACCATGCAAACTCAACCTTTTTTCCTGTATAAGACAAAATCCATTTTGGCAGTTTCTCCGTACCGATATCGCCGCACTGTCTGTGGTGCGTACAACCTTCTGAAATCAATATCTTATCGCCGTCTTCCAGGTGGTCCAGCACTGCTGCCCCTTCCACGGCCTCCCATAACACACCTTTGTATCTTGCAAATAATACCGAAAACGAGGTCAGCAAAATATCTTCCGGTACCAGTTTATTGACTTTTCCAAACACCTGGCTGTCCGTGATGACCAGTTTGGGCTTTGTTACTGCCATCTGAAGCGCTTCTTCCAGTTCCCCGGGCTGCACAACCATCGTCAGGGCACCTTTTTCGAGCAATTCCCGTATCGTCTGTTGCTGTGGCAAAATCAGTCTTCCTTTCGGCGCCGCCTCATCAATCGGTGTAACCAAAATGACAAGATCCCCTTTTTGAACCAGATCCGCTACCAGAGGACGATCCTGTCTTTCCTTTTGTGCCAATGCGCCCAATTCGGACTTTAGCTCATCCATTCCGATTTTTTCTGCTGCACTGACATAGATATGCGGTTTTTCGCTGCAAAATGCTTCCCAGCTTTCGCGCTTCCCTTCTGCTTCCATCTTGTTGACAGCAAGCAGAAACGGAATCCTGCGGTCGGAAAGTTCTTTTGCAAGCTGCACCTCTTCCCGGCTAACTTCTTCCCTGCCGTCTACGACTAAAATTGCAACGTCTGTCTTTCGCATCGTCTCATACGTCTTATCGATGCGAAGCTGTCCAAGGTCTCCCACATCGTCCAGTCCCGGGGTATCCACAAGCACTACCGGGCCGATTGGAAGAAGCTCCATTGTTTTTGAAACCGGGTCCGTCGTGGTCCCGGGCACATCAGAGACTACTGCAATGCTTTGCCCCGTAAGCGCATTGAGCAGGCTTGACTTTCCGCTATTTCTTTTTCCAAAAAAACCAATGCATACGCGATTGGCTGCAGGTGTCTGATTCACGTTACATTCTCCTCTATCTTTAGAAACGGAAATCTCTTTCCCCGTTTCGAATACGATCCAGTTTTTCACTGACAAGTTCTCTTACTTTTTCTGACGGAATCTGCGAAAGTTCCCGCTCAATCATCTCTTCCCCGATGCTTTTCGTCTCATCCGTCGCATAATCCATCAGATACTCCATCAGGGTCATAAGTGCGTTTGGATGGCAGCAGTTCATAATCTGTCTGCTCTTACACAGTTCCATAAAGCGGTCTCCGGTTCTTCCTTCCCTATAGCAGGCTGTACAAAAGCTCGGAAGACAGTCAAGCTCCATGAGCCAGCGCACAACTTCATCCAGCGTACGTTTATCGCTGACATCAAACTGTTCACTGTTTTCCTCTTCCGGTTCCTCACTTGCATAACCGCCGACGCTGGTTTTGGACGCTCCGCTGATCTGGGATATACCAAGTTCTAATGCACGCTCTCTGCACGCCTGACTCTCTCTGGTTGAAATAATCATCCCTGTATACGGAACACTGATGCGGATACATGCAATTATCTTAGCAAATGTGTCATCATCGATTCCATTGTCAAACGTGTCCGGATCGATATCATCCGCACGTTTTAAGCGCGGAACACTGATGGTGTGCGGTCCGACTCCGTGCACTGCCTCTAAATGCTCTGCATGCATGAGAAGCGCTGCCAATTCATAGCGGTAAAGTTCCAGACCAAATAAAACACCGAGGCCTACATCATCGATTCCGCCCTCCATCGCACGGTCCATTGCCTCTGTATGGTATGCATAATCGTGTTTTGGCCCTGTCGGATGCAGTTTTTCATAGCTCTCTTTATGATAAGTTTCCTGAAACAGGATATAGGTTCCGATTCCCGCCTCTTTTAATCTGCGGTAATTCTCGACCGTCGTTGCCGCGATATTGACATTCACACGGCGGATATCGCCGTTTTTATGATGAATACTGTAAATGGTATCAATACATTCCAGTATATATTCTATCGGATTATTTACCGGATCTTCTCCGGCCTCAAGTGCCAGTCGCTTGTGTCCCATATCCTGAAGCGCGATTACCTCTTTTCGCACCTCTTCCTGCGTCAGTTTCTTTCTTGCGATGTGCTTGTTTTTCATATGATACGGACAATACACACATCCGTTTACACAATAATTTGACAAATACAGCGGTGCAAACATCACAATCCGATTACCGTAAAAATCCTGCTTGATCTGTTTTGCCAGTTCAAATATTTCCTGATTCTTCCCAGGTATGTCACAGTCAAGCAGCACTGCTGCCTCGCGGTGTGACAAACCTTTTCTTTCACGCGCCTTTTCAAGAATCTGATCAATCAACTCCTCATTACTTTTATTTTCCTGTGCATAAGCAAGTGTTTCCAGCACTTCCTCATGATCAATAAACTCTTCTGCCTTTAAAGAACTCGGGTTGTACATAGTATGCCTTCTTTCTGTCTTAATCGTTTCAAAAAGTTACGCGGAGTTTTTTCGCTCCGCGTAACCATTAAAATGCCTGTTTCATTTTTTCATAGATTGCTTCATATCTCGATGCATTGGTATATTCTGCTTCAAAATCGATATTCGGAAATACTCCGTAGTTTCCGTCTTCTTTATATTTCGGAATGATATGGGATACCAGTTTATCGCTCATATCTTCCAGATCCATATAGCAGATCGCATCCGGATTATAACATTTTTTTAGAACCTTCGCTGCTTTTGAGACGTCTGCAAAATAGAGATTCCGTTCAAGCGCAGAAAGTTTGGATAATTCCTTTGCCGACTCTTTGAACACTGCTACCAGATGTCCTTTGTAATCCTGATTTTTATAAAGATATACTTTCACAACATCATATTCTTTCAGGAAGCGGCCGTATTTTTCCTCTGCAGGAACCTCGACTTTATTCGCCCGTTCCTCCTCTTCCTTTTGATATTTTTTATATGCTGTTGTCATCTTGCAGTCTTCACTGAGCACATGATTCATAATCCATTCCTGGACCTCGTCACGAATTTTTTTCAGTTCTTCCATCGGCTGCGCCTTAATTTTCGGAAGATCCAGTCCCGTAATAAAATCAGAACATCTTTTGTGGTACTTTTTATGCTCCGTGATGCGTGGATATGACATCTCATCCATCATGCGCTCTTCCACATAAAAATGATATGCCGTAAAATCCCGCAATTCGCACACAATATCCAAAAGCTGCTTATCTGTCACTCCGATACACTGAATCCGCAGAAGCTGTTCGAGGTCTCGTCCGATTTTAAACAACTGTTTGTGCTGTGTGTCTACATCTGCAAGTCCGGTCTCCATTGTTCTGTCCCAATCAAACTTAAAGTCAAACATATTTCGTAGCCCTTTCTCTGTCTCCAATACTACTTTTATTTTACCATTTCTGCGGCAAAAGACAAGTGAAAAAGCATCAAACTTTTCTGTTTTTGAATGCACATATCATCTCATTTGTCAGACTGCTGTCCGTATATTCGACATCAATCTTATCTCTCTCAAAAAAGGCTGCGCTGGACAGTTCTTCCTCATCCATAAAAATGTCTGCATCTCCGTCAACTTCGCAAAAATATCCTGCCAGAATATTGTCTGCAAATCCCCACGGCTGAGAGCCGTAATAGCGAATATTCTTTACTTTAAGCCCGGCTTCCTCCAGGACTTCGCGGCGAACGGTATCTTCAAAAGCTTCCCCGATTTCAACAAATCCTGCTACCAGTGCATAGTTCTTATAATCTCTTCCTTTGTACGTGGTAAGTAACAAACGGTCGCCATCGGTTACCGCAACAATCACCGCCGGATTAATACGCGGATATATCAGGTTCCCGCACTCCGGACAGCGAAGCATTCTCTCTTTGGTATCATGCACCGTTTTCTGCCCGCAGCGTCCGCAATATACATTCGCGCGATACCAGCCGTCAAGCATGCATGCAGTCACTGCGGCAAACGCCAGGTGCTTTGGTGCCAGACGCCGAAACTCCTGTCTTTTTGCAAGACGAAATCCGTTTCTTAAAAACTCCTCTGCCTGCTCCTTTTGCGTCCGCCAATAAAAGAACTTCATTTCATCTACTACAAACAGGTACACAAGATGCGCCTTACCTTCTTCCGGGCAGTCCGACACTTGTAAAAACGCTATCTCCTCCCGTTCTTTTATCAAAATCTCTCCCTGCAAAAAAGCAAGCACGTAATCTCCCGGCTCAGGGCTGTAATTTTGAAATTCCACATGAAATTTGT
>JAGAOK010000043.1 GCA_017623815.1 Lachnospiraceae bacterium | reverse complement strand
GGAATCAATGTGTTTATTTATGACACACTTTTAGAGGAAATTGTAGAATTTGTTGCATTTGATACCGTGGAAGGTGCAGAGGCGATGAGAGTGGAATAATGAGATTTTAAGTTTGGGTCTTAGAAAACCTAAATGACTATCTATACCCACAATTCTTCTAATAATCTGGGTCTTAGCACACGAAAAGCTGTTCTAAGACCCAATTTCAAAGAAACACTCAAATCTCAAATACTTTTTTTGGGTATTTCAATCGAAAACGAGAGAAACAGACCCAAAAGAGTCATTGAAAATTTTTATTCATAAATCTTCTTCAAATTTGAAAGTTTTGCTGTCGCATTTTCCATCATCAAATCAAGAATTGTAAGTGCAGTCATGGCTTCAACGACAACAACCGCACGAGGAACAATAACCGGGTCGTGGCGGCCTTTGATCTGTACGGTAATGTCTTCTCCGGATTTATTCACCGTATTTTGTTCCTTAAAGATGGATGGGGTCGGTTTTATGTAAGCGCGAAGTACGATGTCGCTTCCGTCGCTCATACCGCCTAAAATTCCGCCGCTGTGATTGGTCATCTTTGTAACCTGACCATCCTTCATAACAAAGGCATCGTTATTTTCAGAACCTTTCATAGTGGCAACAGAAATACCGTCACCGATTTCAAATGCTTTCACGCTTCCGATGGAAAGAATTGCTTTTCCGAGGTTTGCATCCAGTTTGTCAAAAACAGGTTCCCCGACACCGGCCGGAACGCCTTTTGCGATGCATTCGATAACACCTCCGGAAGAATCCAGTGATTTCATACAATCTTCCAAATATGCTTCGGCCTGACCGGAAGCGACCGTATCAGGCATACAGGTCGGTGTAGACAAAATAGCATCTGTATCAAAACAATCATAATCAATCGAAACAGGTCCGATGGATTTTGTGTATGCACAAATCTCAATTCCGAGTTCTTTTAAAAGCTTCAGAGCGATAGCTCCTGCAGCTACACGTCCGATCGTTTCGCGTCCGGAAGAACGACCGCCGCCGCGGTAATCACGGAATCCGTATTTTTCATCAAATGTAAAATCTGCATGTCCCGGACGATAGTAAGATGCAATCTCCGAATAGTCTCCGGAGCGCTGTGAAGTGTTTCGTACCAGAAGAGCAATCGGAGTACCGGTTGTTTTGCCTTCAAAAACACCGGAGAGAATTTCAACCTCATCTGCTTCTTTGCGGGGAGTGGAAAATTTTGTCTGTCCCGGTTTACGACGGTTTAAATAATGCTGAATATCATCCGCCGTAAGGGAAAGTCCTGCCGGACATCCGTCCACCACGACACCGATTCCTTCGCCGTGTGATTCCCCGAATGTCTGTATTGTAAAATGTTTTCCGAAAATGGAACCTGCCATATTTGTACCTCCAAATAGAATTAAACTATTTAAAATAATACAACTTTTTTTCATGTATGCCAAGTCTGTATTGTTTGCAAAGCGTATTTTGATATGATATGATTGAAAAGGATTTTATTTGCTTGGTTTAAGGGTGACAAAGGATGAAAAGGAGACTTCATGTACGTAAGATTTTATGCATATTGTGTGTGATCTGCGTGTTTGTGATAAGCAACAGTTTTATATATTCGCAGTTTGTAACGGAAGATACATCTGCGGAAACGATAGATAGTGATATCAACAGTACCGTCGAAGAACTCCTGGATCATGCGGATGCGCAGCCGGAAGAGGTGTTTACGCTCGATGACGTGATGGAATATGATATGTCATCGCTGGAACCGGATGAAATAATGGAAGAAGAGGAATCAGCCGATATTTCTGCATTTGACAGAGAAGACTGGAAAATCATGCTGATTAATAAGCAGCACCCGATTCCGGAGGATTATGAGTTTACGCTTGCTACAATCAAGGGGAGCATGAAATGTGATGAAAGGATTATCCCTGAGCTGCAGCAGATGATGCAGGAGGCAAAGAAGGACGGAGTGACACTGGTAATCCGTTCGCCGTATCGCGATTATGAAAGACAGATTTACCTGTTTAACCGAAAAGTAAAG
>JAGAOK010000042.1 GCA_017623815.1 Lachnospiraceae bacterium | reverse complement strand
GTCCGAATAAGCAGTATGAGTACGATCATCGGGAGGATGAAGCACTGTTTTTGGATAAGAAGATGGCCAATCGTCGTCTGGAAGTGCAGAAGGAAGCATATGAAACGTATAAAACGCTTTCGGGACTGCATGCCGGACCGGCCTGGGTGGAGGTGTTTGGTGAAAAACCATTTACGCCGCAGATTTGTCCGGATGCACCTAAACTTTCCAAAAAGCAGCAGGAGATTTCTACATGGTATTATGGCCAGCTCGGTCAGCTGATCAACGAATATATTCCGGGAGAAGAACGAAGCTTTACCATTATCGCTTTCCCGATTCCGGAAATCGGACCGAAGTATGAGGAAATTATGACGGAGACAATCCGTCTCAACACGCTCGACTATGTGACTTATGAAAAGATACAGCAAAGCATCATTGATGCACTTGATACGTGTGAGTATGTCAAGATAGAAGGTGCAAACGGAAATCAGACGAATCTAAAAGTTATGTTAACCGATATTGAAAATCCCGACAAGCAGACGAAGTTTGAAAATTGTGTGGCGGATGTCAATATTCCGGTCGGAGAGGTTTTTACCTCACCGAAGCTTACGGGAACAGAAGGAACCCTTCATGTTTCAAAGGTTTATCTGCGTGAGTTTGAGTATAAAGACCTCACAGTTGTATTTAAAGATGGTAAAATTACGGAGTATTCCTGTGCGAACTTTGAAAATCCGGAGGAAGGAAAAAAATTGATTACGGAAAATGTTCTTTATCATCATGAAAGCCTCCCGATGGGTGAGTTTGCCATCGGTACCAACACTACGGCTTACCGTATGGGAAGAGCTTATGGTATAGAGGACCGGTTGCCGATTTTGATCGCAGAGAAAACGGGACCGCATTTTGCTGTCGGAGACACCTGTTATTCCCACGCGGAGGATGTGGCGGTTTATAATGCGGACGGAAAGGAGATTATCGCCAGAGATAATGAGATTTCCCTTTTGAGAAAGTCAGACCCGGAGAAGGCATATTTCCAGTGCCATACCGACATTACGATTCCGTATGATGAGCTCGGAGCGCTTTACGGAGTGACCGGCGACGGTAAAGAGGTCAAAATCATAGAGGCCGGACGCTTTGTGCTTCCGGGAACGGAGGAACTGAACCGTGCGCTGGAGGAAGCGTAGGGATGCGAAAAGCTGTAAAATCAGGTTGACGCATCAAAGATAACTCTGTAAACTAGTAATGACTATGTGAAAACGGATGGATGAGGGCATTCATCTTAAATATAAGGAGGATAAACCATGGCAAAAGTTGGTATTGTAATGGGCTCGGATTCCGATATGCCTGTTATGAGCAAAGCAGCAGATATTTTAGAAAAACTCGGAATTTCTTATGAAATGACGATTATTTCCGCACACAGAGAACCGGATGTGTTCTTTGAATATGCAAAAAGTGCGGAGGAAAAAGGATTTAAAGTAATTATTGCAGGAGCAGGAATGGCAGCTCATTTACCTGGTATGTGCGCAGCAATTTTCCCGATGCCTGTCATCGGTATTCCGATGCACACGACATCCCTCGGCGGAAGAGATTCCCTTTACTCTATCGTACAGATGCCATCCGGAATCCCGGTTGCAACGGTAGCAATTAACGGCGGAGCAAATGCAGGACTTCTGGCAGCTAAGATTTTAGCAACATCCGATGCAGATCTTCTGGCAAAATTAAAAGAGTATTCCGAGAATATGAAAAATGAAGTTCAGGCAAAAGATGCACGTCTTCAGGAAGTCGGATATAAAAATTATACGAAATAAGAAAAGTGAGGAAAAAAACATGCAGATGGATTACAAACAGGCCGGTGTTGACATCGAAGCCGGATACAAATCAGTAGAACTTATGAAAAAACACGTAAAGGAAACCATGCGTCCGGAAGTGCTCGGAGGACTCGGAGGTTTTTCCGGTGCGTTCTCTTTAGCAGCAATCAAAGATATGGAAGATCCGGTTCTTCTGTCAGGTACAGACGGATGCGGTACAAAGGTAAAACTTGCGTTCATTATGGACAAGCATGACACCATCGGTATTGATGCTGTGGCTATGTGTGTCAACGACGTGGCATGTGCAGGCGGAGAACCGCTCTTTTTCCTTGACTATATCGCATGCGGAAAGAACTTTCCGGAAAAGATTGCGACCATCGTAAGCGGCGTTGCAGAAGGATGTAAACAGTCCGGTTGTGCGCTCATCGGCGGTGAGACAGCAGAGCATCCGGGGCTTATGCCGGAAGATGATTACGATCTGGCAGGTTTTGCAGTCGGAGTCGTAGACAGAAAAGACATTATTACAGGTGAAAAGCTGGCCGCCGGCGATGTGCTGATCGGTATGGCTTCTTCGGGAGTTCACAGCAATGGTTTTTCGCTGGTAAGAAAAGTATTTGAAAATGAAATGACCAAAGAAGGTCTCGGTACATATTATGAGGAACTTGGAACCACGCTTGGCGAAGCACTTATTGCTCCGACCAGAATTTATGTAAAAGCGCTTAAGTCCATCAAGGATGCAGGTGTGACAGTAAAGGCCTGCTCACATATTACAGGTGGCGGATTCCAGGAAAACATTCCGCGTATGCTTCCGGAAGGAAAACATGCAATTGTGAAAAAAGACAGTTATGACATTCCTGCTATTTTTAAACTGATGCAGAAAAAGGCAGGAATCGCAGAGGATATGATGTACAACACCTTTAACATGGGACTTGGTATGATTGTGGCAGTAGACCCTGCAGATGTGGAGAAAACCATGGAGGCTATCAAGGCAGCAGGTGATACTCCGTACGTAGTAGGAAATATTGAAGACGGAGAAAAAGGAGTTACCTTATGCTAAAAATAGTTGTTTGTGTATCCGGTGGAGGGACGAACCTTCAGGCAATCATTGATGCGATAGATAACGGAGCAATCAAAAATACGGAGATTGTCGGTGTAATCAGCAACAATGCAAATGCCTATGCACTTGAGAGAGCAAAAGTAAAAAATATCCCTGCGGTTTGTATTTCGCCGAAGGATTTTGAAACAAGAGACCTCTTTAACGAAGCACTTCTTGCAGGAGTGCATGAGTTTGCACCGGATTTGGTGGTTCTTGCAGGATTTCTTGTAAATATTCCGCCGCAGATGGTAGCGGATTTTAAAGATTGCATCATAAACATTCATCCGTCACTGATTCCGTCTTTTTGCGGAAAGGGTATGTATGGTCTGCGTGTTCATGAAGCGGCTTTGGAAAGAGGCGTGAAGGTAACAGGTGCTACGGTGCATTTCGTTGATGACGGAACCGATACCGGACCGATTATCTTCCAAAAAGCAGTGGAGGTAAAAGATGGCGACAGTGCCAAAGAGTTACAGCAGCGCGTGATGGAAGAGGCAGAGTGGGTGATTTTGCCGAATGCAATCAATGCAATTGCAAACGGAGAGATAAAAATCGGAGGAGACAGATAAATGAAAGTTTTAATTGTAGGTAGTGGCGGACGTGAGCATGCAATCGCGACAAGCGTGGCAAAGAGCTCTAAAGTAGATAAGATTTATTGCGCACCGGGCAATGCAGGTATCGGACAAATTGCAGAGTGTGTTCCGATCGGTGCGATGGAATTTGATAAAATCGTAGCATTTGCAAAAGAAACGGAAATCGATCTTTGTGTAGTCGGAATGGACGATCCGCTGGTAGGCGGTCTTGTGGATGAGCTCGAAGCAGCAGGAATCCGTACATTCGGACCACGTAAGAATGCAGCAATTCTGGAAGGAAGTAAAGCGTTCTCTAAAGATTTGATGAAGAAATATGACATTCCGACCGCTGCATATGAGACATTTGACGATCCGAAGGAAGCGCTTGCTTACCTTGAGACAAGCGAATATCCGATTGTTTTGAAAGCAGATGGTCTTGCACTCGGAAAAGGTGTTCTGATCTGCAATACAAAGGAAGAAGCGATTGCAGGTGTAAAAGAAATTATGGAAGATAAAAAGTTCGGAACAGCCGGAAATAGAATGGTTGTGGAAGAATTCATGACAGGACGCGAAGTTTCCGTTCTTTCTTTTGTGGATGGAAATACCATTCAGATTATGTCTTCTGCACAGGATCATAAGCGTGCAATGGATGGTGATCAGGGACTTAACACAGGCGGTATGGGAACATTTAGCCCATCTCCGTTCTATACAGCGGAAGTAGATGAGTTCTGCCACAAATATATTTTCCAGAAAACAGTCGATGCCATGAAGGCGGAAGGCAGAGAGTTTAAAGGGGTTATCTTCTTCGGACTTATGCTTACACCGAAGGGACCGAAGGTTCTTGAGTACAATGCACGTTTCGGCGATCCGGAAGCGCAGGTAGTTCTTCCGAGACTGAAAAACGACATCATCGATGTGTTTGAAGCATGTATTGACGGAACGCTGGATCAGATGAAGGTGGAATTTGAAGACAATGCGGCGGTTTGTGTCGTTTTGGCATCTGACGGATATCCGGTTTCTTATGAAAAAGGATTCCCAATCACAGGCTTTGAAGCATTTGACGGAAAAGACGATTATTTCTGCTTCCATGCGGGTACTGCTTTAAAAGACGGCGCGATTGTGACAAATGGCGGACGCGTGCTTGGCATTACAGCTAAGGGAGCGGATCTGAAAGAAGCGAGAGCGAAAGCCTACGAAGCGACTGCGTGGGTATCATTTGATAATAAATATATGAGAAAAGACATCGGAAAAGCGATTGATGAGGCATAGGAGAAAGAACAGAGATGAAGTATTTAAAGACGGCATTAGGGATTATTTTGGTTGTAGTAATTCTTTTGATTGTAAAACAGAATTTCTTAGACAAAAATAAGAAGATAGATGTGACTGATTTATGTAATGCATCACAAAGTCAAGTGGAAAGCACTTTGGGAGTGAAATGTGTATCAGAACCATCGATGGAAGAGAATGTTTTTGAATATAGCAAAATCGGCGGAGTTACAGTGAAAGGTGACAAGGCAAACGGAATCGGCGTTGTCTGTTTAAACGGTTTTCAAAACGGATTGACCGTTCAAAAATCGCAGTATATGCTTTTCAATATTACAGTTGGAAAGTCCAGAGTTGGTATGGAAAGTGCAATGACGTATCAGTTTGAGGAAACCTTTGAGATAGATGAAGGTGTGGAAAAGGAACTCTTGGGAGATCGAAACGGATTTCCGATTTTTTATTGTAACTGGAAGAACAACGATTGCGTGGTTGTAACCTGTGAAAAGACAACCGGAACTATTGTTGCCGTGACGTATTTTAATGATGCGAAAAAGGTAACAGAACGATTAGATTTTTAGCAGAAAGTGAATAAAAGAAAAGACTGTCGGCGGGGGGTCTGCCGGCAGTTTTTTTATGGAACAATGAGAAGAGAAGGGTAAAAATATCTCCACAACATCTAGATTCAAATCATGAATTTTCAATAAATAAACACTATATTTTGGTTGACGCATCTCATATTGAATAGTATGATAAATATGGATTATTTTCTTCTGATATAATAGGAGAAGTATGGAATTGCAAAAGAGAAAGAGATAGGAATACAAAATGAAATCATACAAGTTACACAGAAAAAGATTATTAGCGGCTGCTATGGCCGCTACTGTGCTGCTTTTGGGGTTGATGATGGGATCAGTGTGTGCCAAGGCAGAGACGGGAACCGGAACAGTGAAAGGAACAAGTGTGAATGTTCGCAGTGATGCAGGAACAAATGCGGCGAGGATTTGTTCCTTGGGAAACGGAGCTGCATTGATTGTAACGGGATCGAAGAAAGATACGGCAGGAAATGTTTGGTATGCGGTATCATTCACGCAGAACGGGAAAAGTTACAATGGCTACATAAGATATGATTATGTAAACTATAAATCGTCCGAGAATAAGGAGCAAAATAGCAATATAAAGTCAAACGAAACTGCAGAAGTGAAGGCGGTTAATGTTAATGTTCGTGACAAGGCTGTAACAGGAAGTGTCGTTGGACAAGTGACAACCGGTGCAATTGTTACAGTGCGTAAGGAAAAGACCGGATCCGACGGAAAAGTATGGTATTATATATCTTTTCAGATAAATGGTGCGACAAAAAAAGGGTGGATTCGTTCTGACTTTGTGAAGAAAACGCAGACCGGTTCAAATGCGACTTTATCGGATACGTCGAGTACTGTATCTAATGAATCGGTGCAAAATAATCCGCAAAATGGAGTGACACAGATTGATGTAAGCGGTGTGGTGGATAATCAGGTGTCAGATGAGAATGCAGACCGGAAAAATCAAACGACTGTCTCGAAAAAGAAAGCAATCATAAATGGTGATTTTGTACGTGTACGAAAAAGTCCGGTGAATGGAGCGGTGGTATGTCAGTTGAACAAAGGCATGCAGCTGACTGTTAAAAAGGAAAAGAAAGGCGCGGATGGCTATGTTTGGTACAAAGTGTCGTTTAAATATAATGGCAAATCAAAAACGGGATATGTACGAAGCGATTTTGTAAAGGTCACGGAAGAAACCAAAACTGACAGTGCGAAAAAAGAGGAGAAGGATCAAGAGAACACCGAAACGGTAGAAGTTATTAAAAAAGGTACGGTGACGGGAGATAATGTTCGTGTTCGGAAGTCACCGGTTTCGGGTACGGAAGTTTGTCGACTGATGCGCGGAGATGTTCTTATCGTTAAGGAAGAGGAGAACGGGTCGGACGGAAAAGTATGGTACATGGCAGTGTTTACTTATGACGGTACCGAAAAGACGGGCTATATTCGCAGCGATTTTGTGAAGGTTACAGAGGAGACGGTTGTAAAGAAAGAGGATGACAGTCAGACGGAAGAAGAGAAGGCAGTTGAAATGTCAGCGGATGTGGATTTTGAAGCATATCTTACAGAGCAGGGATTTCCTGAGTCTTACAAGGAACCGCTGAGAGGTTTACATAACAAATATCCCGAATGGGTATTTCGTACGGTACATACAGGTCTGAAATGGGAAGATGTAACTGCAGCTGAGGGGAAGGTCGGAACCAATCTGGTGGCCAAAAATGCTATTACATCATGGAAATCGACCGAAAAGACGGCTTATAATTGGAATACGGACAGCTGGTATACTTTTGACGGAGGAGCATGGGTTGCGGCGTCAAAAGAATTAGTAGCATATTATCTTGATCCACGTAACTTTTTGACCGAGCAGGCGATTTTCCAGTTTGAATCTTTAGGATATGAAGAGTATCATAGCAAGGAAGGTGTCAAACGTCTGCTCAAAGATACATTTATGAGCGGTAAGTTCACGGAGCCGGATGGTACGAAAAAGAGTTATGCGTCTACTTTTGTAAAGACTGGTAAGAGCACGGGGGTTTCGCCGTATCATCTGGCGGCGCGTTGTTACCAGGAACAGGGGAACGGAACGTCCGGATCAGTTACGGGAACAACAGAAGGATATAAAGATATTTTTAATTACTATAATATCGGTGCTTATGCAAGTGGAGGTAATTCTCCGGTGATACAGGGGCTGAAATATGCATCCGTCACCTCGGCAAATGAAGCTACGAATTATTCCAGACCATGGAATACACGCTATAAATCACTTTTGGGAGGGGCACAGTTCCTTGCCCAGAAATACATTAAAGCCGGGCAGAATACGTTGTATTTCCAAAAGTTTAATGTAGTACCGACCAAGGAAACCATGTTATATAAACACCAATATATGACAAACATTCAGGCGGCGGAGTCGGAAGCAATCAAGATGAGTAAGGCGTATACTGCAGAGGATAGAAAGCTTGTATTTTACATTCCGGTCTATGATCAGATGCCGGAGAGCGCATGCGCAAAACCAATCAGCAATAAGAATCCGAACAATTATCTTGCAACGCTTGAGATAGAAGGACAGAATCTTCTTCCGGTATTTAATCCGGGAACTATGTCATATGACTTGACGGTACCGAAAAAGGTGAAAAAGGTTACGGTTAATGCAACTGCGATTGCGTCAACATCAACGGTGGAAGGAACCGGAAAAGTGAAACTCAAACGTGGCAAAAATGAAGTGAAGATTACATGTACAGCAGAAAACGGTGCAGTGAAAACATATACAGTATTTATCGTAAGAGAATAAGAGGGAAAATGTAATGAAAACAAAGAAGGTATTTAAATTTTTGACGGGTGTACTTGCAGTAGTTCTGCTGCTTATGGTGGCGCAGATTCATGTATTTGCAGAAGGGACGTTGACAGTGACGGCAGATAAAGCAAGTGCGGTAATCGGAGAGACTGTGAATGTGTCAGTTCAGGCTTCGGAGCCGGAGGATCCGTCCGTAGCACCGGAAGTTACAGTGACCTATAACTCTGATATATTGGAGTTTGCAGGTGCCAATGTTGAAATTGGTGGCGGCGGTGGTTTGATTACATTTTCAGGGCTTTCTGCTACGCTTACATTTACGGCACTTCAGACGGGAAATGTCAATGTGGCAGCGGAAGCACTGATTGATGAAGAAACTGTTTTGGGGAATGCAATGGTTACAGTCGGAGCAAACGGAGGTGCGGGTTTATCGTCGGATGCAACGCTTCAAGTACTCCAGATGGATCCGGGACAATTGGTGCCTGAATTTTCATCAAATGTGACAGAGTATCAGATTGTGATTGGAAATGATGTGACGGATATCACAGTAAGTGGTGCGGTGTCAGATCCTGCGGCTCAGATTACAGCTGCAAGCGGATTTAAGAATCTGAAAGAAGGAACCAATCAGGCCGTGATTACAGTGACGGCAGCAGATGGAACGATGCTGACCTATCATTTTACAATTGTACGAGGAGAGACGAATACAACAGAAGAGGCAGACGAGGAAACGGCTGCAGAGGACGAGGAACAGGAACCGGTTAATGAACAGAAGGGGGACGGTCTGAATGTTACATTGGATGGAGCTTCTTATGTGATTCAGAGTGTGATCCCGGAAGAGATATTACCAGTCGGATGTACGAAAACAACATCTACATTTAACGGAAAGCCTGTGGAGGCTGCGCTGTTTGAAAAGGGCGGGCTGACGCTTCTTTACGCGCTTATGGCAGGAAGTGAAGATGGAAACTTCTTTGTGTACAATGAATCTACGGGAAAACTTTATCTGTTTACGCAGATCTTCAATATTGAAAATCGTTATATTGTGCCGATAGAGGCTCAGGATACACCGCCTGCGTATTTCAAAGAAGGGCAGATGCCGTGGAATGAATTTAAACTGCCGGCCTTTGTTTTGACGGACAAATCGATAGAAAATGCGGAGGTGTTTTATCTTCTGTATGCAGTCAGCAACGAGGGCGAACGAGGTTTCTATTTGTATGATACCGTTGAGGGAACATATCAGCGTTTTCTGAATTACAGTGGGGCAAAGGCAGCCCTGACAGCCGGCGTAGCAGAAACCGGATTTAGTAAGACCGCTGTTTTGGTGATTGCGATTATGGGTCTTCTGCTGATTGGTGCGGTTATGCTGATTGTAAATATGATTATAAAGAATAAAGAAATACAGGAAGATACAGTGTATGAAAAGAAGGCCGTGAAAAAAACGCCGGTAAAGCAGGAAGTTGTAAAGAAGGAGCCTGTAAAGAAAGAAGTTGTAAAAAAAGAGCAACCGGTTGAGAAACCGAAAAAGGAACCAAAACCGCCGGTTAAGAAGACGATAGTTCCGCAACCGGAGCAAGAGGGAAAAATGCCTGTGGAGAGAAGTCAGAAGACGGTTGAGAAAGAACAGGAAAAGCCGGTGAAGCCGGCACCGAAACCGGAACCAAAGCCGGAACCAAAACCGGCACCGAAACAGGAGCCGAATCTTCAGCCGATAACCAGGCAAAGACAAATGATGCACACGGATCATGTTGTGACGTTACAACCACGACATGTAGAAAATGCGGTTACGGTAACAGGAGAGATTCCGGTTCGGGTAGTACCGACGCCAAAGAGTGAGGTGCGTAGACCTTCGGTTCCTATTTTCACATTAGAAAAACCGAGTGAACTGGATGATGATTTTGAATTTGAGTTTATAAATATCGATAATGACTAATACTCTATCTTAGGAGTAACTATAACGACAACGGAGGTTGCTGATATGGAATATACCGATAAGGCGAAATCAGCGCTTGCTCTTGCAGCCAAAGCTGCAAGGGCAATGGGACAAAATTATATCGGGACAGAGCATATTCTGCTTGGACTTATGCGTCAGCAGACCGGAATAGCAGCGAAAGTGCTGCTTTCGGGAGGTGTAATAGAGGGGGATGTGATTGATCTGATTCGTGATTTGATCGCGCCACCGAATTATCTGGAACTGAAAGAGAGAGAAGGGTATTCTCCGAAAGCAAAATTTATACTGGAACTGGCGCAGCAGCAGGCGAAGAGGTTTAAAAGTGAAGAAGTCGGGACAGAGCATCTGCTTCTTGCTCTTTTGCAGGAGCGTAACAATGTAGCGGTTCGCATCATAACGACATTGGGAGTGAATGTGCAAAAGCTCTATGTAGATACGCTTGTTTCCATGGGAGAAGACGGAAGCTTGTACAAAGAGGATTTGTCACCGAAAAAACCGGGGGCAGGAGCGACAAAAGTGCTTGATCAGTACAGCCGCGATATGACAAAGATGGCCAGAGAGGGCAAATTGGATCCGGTGATCGGAAGAGAAAAGGAAATACTGCGTCTTGTGCAGATTTTAAGTCGTCGGACCAAGAATAATCCATGCTTAATCGGAGAACCGGGAGTTGGAAAAACTGCAATTGTGGAGGGATTGGCTCAGAAGATTGTTTCAGGGGAAGTTCCGGAAACAGTACAAAATAAACGTCTGGTAACGCTGGATTTATCAGGAATGGTAGCAGGAAGTAAATACCGAGGGGAATTTGAAGAGCGGATTAAAAAGGTAATCAAAGAAGTGACGACAGATGGAAATGTGATTTTGTTCCTTGATGAAATTCATACCATTATCGGAGCAGGTGGCGCAGAGGGAGCCATTGATGCATCCAATATATTAAAACCGTCGCTCGCCCGCGGCGAAATACAGATGATTGGGGCGACAACAATCGATGAGTATCGTAAACATATTGAAAAGGATCCGGCTTTGGAACGCCGTTTTCAGCCGGTTACAGTGGATGAGCCGAGTCCTTCCGAGGCGGTTCGTATTATAGAAGGAATCCGTCATAAATACGAAGAACATCATCATGTGGCAATTTCCGATGAGGCAATCAGCGCAGCGGTGAAATTGTCAGAGCGTTATATTAATGACCGGAATCTTCCGGACAAGGCAATTGATCTGATTGATGAGGCTGCGGCGGCACTTCGCCTTTCGGGGCTGAAGTCGCCGGAAAAATGCCGGAAACTGGAACAGGAAATGAAACAGCTGGATGTGCAGATTGAGCAGTCACTTAAGTTTGCGGACTTTGCAAAGGCACACTCACAGCGTTTGGAACGTCAGGCGTTGGAGAAAAAATATAAAAGCGCGCTTCGAAGTTATGAGAAAAAACAAAAAGACAATGGTCTTGTGGTATCAGAAGAAGATATAGCGACGGTTGTAGCTCAGTGGGCAAAGGTTCCCGTGAATAAATTAGAAGAAAAAGAAAGTGAGCGTCTGTTGAAACTGGAATCGGTATTGCATAAGCGTGTGGTAGGGCAGAAGGAAGCGGTCAGTGCAGTTTCCCGAGCCATGCGAAGAGGACGTGTCGGTCTTTCCGACCCGAATCGACCGATTGGCTCTTTTCTGTTTTTGGGGCCGACAGGTGTCGGTAAAACAGAACTTTCCAAGGCGCTGGCAGAGGCGATGTTCGGTTCACAGAATGATTTGATCCGGGTGGATATGTCAGAATATATGGAATCTCATTCTGTGGCAAAAATGATTGGTTCGCCGCCGGGATATGTCGGTCACGATGATGGCGGACAGCTTAGTGAGAAGGTGCGGCGCAATCCGTACAGTGTGGTATTGTTTGACGAGATTGAGAAGGCGCATCCGGATGTATTTAACATTTTGCTTCAGGTGCTTGATGATGGGCATATCACAGATTCCAAAGGGCGGAAAGTCAGCTTTAAAAATACAGTAATCATTATGACATCCAATGCAGGTGCGTCAAAGATTGTAGATCCGAAAAATCTCGGTTTTGCAACGGAGACTACGCCGGAGCAGGATTATAAGAAGATGAAAGAAGGTGTGATGGAGGAAGTGAAACGCCTCTTCAAACCGGAGTTTATCAATCGAATCGATGAGATTATGGTATTTCACGCATTAACGACGCAGGAACTTCGTGAGATAGTGGCGCTTCTTGCAAATGATCTGGTGAAACGCTGCAAAGAGCAAATGGGAATGAAACTTACCATCAGCAGTGCGCTTAAGGATTATCTGGTAAAAGAATATTGTGATATTAAGATGGGAGCAAGGCCTCTCAAGCGTGCGATGCAGACTGCAGTGGAGGATCTTCTGGCGGAAGAGATTCTTTCCGGAAGGATTGCAGCGGGTGATCAAGTGGTTGCAACCGTTGCAAAGGAGAAAGTCATTTTTAAAGTGAAAAATGCTGGTAATATAGCGTGAAATATACTATAATTTAGATACGAAAAAACAGGCAGAAAATGCCTGATCAGGAGGACAAAAGAATGGCAGTTGTGGAACAGTTACTTCGCAGTGAAGCAGACGAAACGATCAGCTTCGGAAATCACGCGCTTGCTCATAAGGCAAAACTTGAAGACTTTGTGCATAGCGGAGATATTTATAAAGTAAAAACATATGCTACCATGACCAAATTAGAGAAGAATGGTATGTTTTTATATGAATCGGTACCGGGGACAAGTGTCAATCACTTCTGTGAAACAGAAAAAGGTGTAGAGTTTACGGTAGAAGGAAACAGTGATGCACAGATTACGCTGGGGATGAGCGATGACACAGAGTATGAAGTGTTTGTGGCAGGCAGCAGTGTTGGGAAAATGAAGACAGGACTCGGTGGCAAGCTCAGTATCAGTGTGGAGCTTGAAGCAGCCGGTGAAGTTTTAGTAAAGGTGGTAGAGGCATAACGTGGCAAAAGCAAAGATGACAACGGTTTATTTTTGTCAGAATTGCGGCTATGAATCTTCCAAATGGATGGGGCAGTGCCCGGGGTGTCGTGAATGGAATACAATGGTGGAAGAGGTGGTGCGCGCAGGTGCAAATGTCAAATCTTCCGTTTTAAATACGGATTCTGCGGGCAAATCAAATCGGCCACAGACCATCGCGTCCATATCTATGGCAGAGGAAGATAAAATTTTTACACATATGAATGAGTTTGACCGGGTGCTTGGTGGTGGTATCATGCCCGGAGGACTGGTGCTTGTAGGTGGAGATCCCGGAATCGGGAAATCCACCTTACTTTTACAAATGTGTAAGCTGCTTTCCGACGAAAAGAAGAAAGTATTATACATATCAGGAGAAGAGTCGCCAAAGCAGATCAAAATGCGAGCGGTTCGTATCGGTGAATTTTCAGAAGAAGTTAAATTGTTTTGTGAGACAAATCTGGATGCGATTGAGACAGCGATCCTTTCGGAGAGACCGGAAGTGGTGGTCATTGATTCGATTCAGACAATGTTTTGTGAGCGTGTCAGTGCCGCACCTGGAAGTGTTTCTCAGGTGAGGGAGGCGACAGGTGTATTTTTGCGTTTGGCAAAGAGTATGGGAATCGCCATATTTATTGTCGGACATGTAACAAAGGAAGGAACCGTGGCAGGACCGAGAGTGCTCGAACATATGGTGGATACGGTACTTTATTTTGAAGGTGACAGACATGCTTCTTATCGTATCTTGCGCAGTGTGAAAAACAGATTTGGTTCTACCAATGAAATTGGTGTATTTGAAATGCGAAAAGAGGGGCTTGTAGAGGTACAAAATCCGTCCGAGTATATGCTTGCGGGAAGACCTGAGGGCGCAAGCGGTTCTGTGGTAGCTTGTGCAATGGAAGGGACAAGACCAATGCTGATAGAAATTCAGGCGCTGGTCTGTGATTCTAATTTTCAGATTCCGCGCCGTCAGACAACCGGAACGGATTTTAATCGGGTTAACCTCCTGATGGCGGTGCTGGAAAAGCGGTTGAGCCTGCACTTAGGGCAGATGGATGCGTATGTGAATCTGGCAGGAGGAATGCGCCTTCAGGAGCCGGCACTGGACTTAGGAATTGTGATGGCATTAATTTCCAGTTTTAAGAACCGGCCGATCGAGGGAAAGACTGTGATTTTCGGAGAGGTTGGGCTTTCCGGAGAGGTCAGGGCGGTAAGTATGGCGTCCCAGCGCGTTGCGGAAGCAAAAAAGCTGGGATTTGATACCTGTATTTTGCCGCTTTCCAATTATGAAGGTTTGTTGCCGGAAGAAAAGACCGGAATGAGATTTTATCCTGTTTCAAATGTTTCTGATGCCGTTGAAACACTTATAAAGTAATATAGTGTTAAAAAAACGCAATATAGTTGTAGAAAAAGACTAAAATGCATAATATAATACAATTAGTCTAAGAGATTAGACTTGCTAATTAGCAATTCCGGAAGAATTCCCCTTTTACACAAACAGAAGGCCCGACGACTTAGGTCGCCGGGTCTTCTGTTTTTTCAATACTAAATGCAATAAAAAAAGGAAATCTCATAACTGAGATTTCCCAGCAGGGGAAGAGGGGATCGAACCCCCATTAACGGTTTTGGAGACCGCCGCACTACCATTGTACTATTCCCCTAGGTTAGCACCGAAAATGATTATAGCATAGAGGTGGGTGTTTTGGCAAGAGATTTTTTGCGTAAAATGAAAAAAATAATTGTCGAATTGATTATAGACATGTTTCAGAAAATAAAGTACAATAAAAAAATGAAAAAAAGAGTATTATTAGTGACATTTTTAATATGTTTTTGTGCATTACTCTATGGATGCGAAGCGTCCGGAGAGAGCGATGGAAATACGAAAATCGTTCTTACAACAGGTTTTGCGGAAAATGAGGTGTTCCGCATTGGAGACAGTAGTTGCAGTCTGCCTGAAATTATGGTCTATCTGACCAATATGCAGAATCAGTACGAGAGTATTTACGGACAGCAGATCTGGGGACACAAAATTGGAGAAGAGACGCTTGAAGCAAAAGTGAAAGATGTGGTGCTGGCGAGACTTGCACAGATAAAGACGATGAATCTTTTGGCGCAGCAAAGAAATCTTGCTTTGTCAGAGCAGGAGGAGACGCAGGTTATCCGGGCAGCGCAGGAGTATTATGGTTCTTTAAATGATACCGAGATTGCGGTTATGGGAATCGATGAGAGTGTTGTGGAACAGTTATATAGGGAATATGCGCTTGCCAATAAGGTATACAATCAGATTATAGAAGGAACCAATCCTGAAATCAGTGATGACGAAGCCAGAACCGTGACGGTGAGTCAGATTTTTGTAAAGACATATGCATTAAATGGTGCCGGCGAAAAAGTGCCTTATACGGAGGAGGGCCGTAAGGCAGCATTTGACAAGATTAAAAGCATCCAAAAAATGCTCCGAGAAGGTGAGGATTTTGATGAACTTGCAGCGCGCTATTCGGAAAATGGTCAGTTGACAATTTCTTTCCGTAAAGGCGAGATGGATCCGACATATGAGGAGACTGCGTTTGAACTTGGCAATGAAGAAGTCAGCAAAGTCATTGAAACAGAGGATGGTTATTATATTATTAAATGCATTTCCACACTTGACAGAGAGCAGACCGACCGTAACAAAGAGAAAATTATGGAGCAGCGCAAAGAGGAAGCTTTCTCGGCGATTTACGATGAGTTTGTGTTGACGCAGATTCGAAATTTAAATGATGAACTTTGGGAACAGGTCCAGTTTGTGCATGAAGAAAAATGTACTACAACGACGTTTTTTGATGTGTACAATCGTTATTTCGATAACTAAATATAAAAAATGTATAAAGCAATTATTAAATTATTAGCACTCATACTGTTTGAGTGCTAATTTTTCTTGACTTTTATGGGAGAGAGGATTACACTTTTCCATAGTGATAAGATATATAACAGAAAGGAATGTGATTTTTTATGGCACAGACACATGGTAATTTATCTATTAACAGCGACAATATTTTTCCGATTATTAAGAAATGGCTTTATTCGGATCATGATATTTTTTATCGTGAACTTATTTCAAACGGATGCGATGCCATTACAAAACTGAAAAAACTGGCGATGATGGGCGAATATGAAATGCCGGATGATCGTAAGGATCGCGTAGATGTTATCGTGAATGCAGAGGAAAAGACCATTCAGATTATTGATAATGGTCTTGGTATGACAGCGGAGGAAGTAGAGGAATACATTAATCAGATTGCATTCTCCGGTGCGACGGATTTCATTGAGAAATATAAAGATAAAACAAACGATGATCAGATTATCGGTCATTTCGGACTTGGTTTTTATTCGGCATTTATGGTGGCCGACAGAGTGCATATTGATACGCTTTCTTACAAGGAAGGTGCAACTCCGGTACATTGGGAGTGTGATGGCGGAACAGAGTACGATATGGGTGATGGTAACTACGATAAAGTGGGTACGAAGATTACTCTGTTTTTAAATGAGGATTGTCTTGAGTTTTGTAATGAATACAAAGCAAAAGAAGTGATTAAGAAATACTGTTCGTTCATGCCGACAGAAATTTATGTGTGCAAGGCAAGCGATCTTGTAGAGGTGGAGACCGATGCAGACGCGGAGGGAGAGACTTCGGATAAAAAGCAGCCGGAACTCATGAATGAGACACATCCGCTTTGGACGAAGCATCCGAATGAATGCACAAAGGAAGACTATATTGCGTTCTATCGCAAAGTATTTATGGACTATAAAGAGCCGCTGTTCTGGATTCATCTGAACATGGATTACCCGTTCAACCTGAAAGGAATTTTGTATTTTCCGAAAATCAACATGGAGTACGAGTCCATCGAAGGAACCATCAAACTTTACAACAATCAGGTGTTTATTGCAGATAATATCAAGGAAGTCATACCGGAATTTCTTATGCTCTTAAAAGGAGTGATTGACTGTCCGGATCTTCCTTTGAATGTATCAAGAAGTGCGCTTCAGAATGATGGTTTTGTGAAAAAGATCTCTGAATATATATCTAAGAAAGTAGCAGATAAGCTTTCCGGAATGTGCAAAACAGAGAAAGAAGAATATGAGAAATACTGGGATGACATCAGCCCGTTTATTAAGTTTGGATGCTTAAAGGACGACAAGTTCTGTGAAAAGATGAATGACTATATTCTGTTTAAAAATATCGATGGCATTTACATGACACTTCCGGAGTGTCTTGAGGTAAAGCCTATCGATACGGAGGAAGAGAGTGCATCCGCAGTTGATGAAGAAGGCAATGCAGTGGAGGCAGAAGTAATTTCTGCAGATGATTCTGAAGCGGGAGAGGATGCAGCGAAGGAAAAAGTCATCTACTATGTGACAGATGAGCAGCAGCAGAGCCAGTATATCAACATGTTCCGTCAGGCAAAAATGGATGCTGTTGTGTTAACGCATTCCATTGACCAGCCTTTCGTATCACAGCTTGAAAGTAAGAATGAAAATGTGAAGTTCCAGAGAATCGATGCGGATCTGACAGAGACGTTCAAGTCAAAGACATCCAAGAAAGCGCAGAAGGAACTGGATGAAGTGGCAGAGCAGATTGCTGCTTCCATGAAAAAAGCACTCAAGAAAGAAAATATGAGTGTTAAGATTGATAAACTTAAAAATAAAAAGATTGCATCTATGCTTACGATTGCTGAAGAGACAAGACGTATGCAGGATATGATGAAAATGTATGGCGGCGGAATGGATATGTTCGGCGCAGAGGAAGGCGCAACGCTTGTTCTTAATGCAAATCATCCGCTTGTTCAGTACATTATGGAAAACAAAGACGGAGAGCACACTATGATGCTTTGCCAGCAGCTTTATGATTTGGCTCTGCTTCAGAATGCACCGCTTTCGCCGGATGCCATGACGAAGTTTGTACAGCGTTCGAATGAGATTATGATGTTGCTTGCAAAATAGTCTGTAAATCTATATAAGTTAGTTATAGGCGCGAAGGGAGTTGACCTTCGCGCCTGTTTTTTGAATTTATCGCCGTTTGGCCAGAGGTGCAAAAATGGTCTTTCGGCCGATAAAGCCTACAATTCGAGTAATAATAATTCCGACAAATACCCCGCAACTATCGATCATAACATCCTTTTTAGACGGTGAACGTCCGATGGAGAAGGATTGCCGGTATTCATCAAGACATGCAAAACCAACACAAAATGCGCCGGCAAAAAGCATAAGCCATATGCCGCGCATTCCGTAGACGTACAATGGAAATGCCACTGTGATGGCGAGTATCATATATTCCGAAAAATGGGCAAGCTTGCGTACATAATAGTGATACTTTTCTGTGTAGATTCGGACTTCTTCCTGCGTCAGATTTTTGTCTGTCACATCGCTTGCCAGAATGACAAGTTTCTGCGTTACTTTATAACTGAGCTGAGCTGAGTCAATGCCGGATTGACCGGAAAAATTAAGAATGCAGTACATGACAATGATTGCGGGTAAAAAAGACAATGGCTTTAATAGTACACGCAATAATGTCTTTATGAATAACAGGATATATTTCATAAAGTCTCCTTATTTCTGTAAAAAAGCAAGTTGATTTTGGATTTCCAAAGGAACCGGTTTGCCAATACGTTTTATCCGAAGCGTGATACCGGTCATGCGCTTTAGTTCTTTTTCTTTTTGGTTGTTATATTTTTCAATCATGGCAGAATAAAATGGATTTTTTGCAAGCGCCTCGCGATAAGATTGACTGAGCGGGCAATATGTCATAAAAATCTTTCTTGTCACTTTGTTCATATGAGGAGTTCCTTGAGCCTCATATGTAATCCATGAAATGTAGTCAAGAATAAAGCATTCGCGGAAACGGTTTTTGACGCGTGTAAGTTGCTGGCGACATTTTTCTTTTGCTTCCGGAGAAAGGTCTTTGTTCTTTTTGTAAAACTGCAGATAGTCAAAGTACTCGCTGGTGAGGGAAAGGTTCGATACATCGTTCCAGCGGCTGCCCTGCATGCGTTTGCACATTTCCCAGCGAAATTCACCCGTAAGACGCAACGCAAGGTGTTTTGGGTCTGTCAGACAGAAGGAAGGAAACAGCATACAGCCCGGTGTAGAGCGGTTGCGTCCTTCAATTTCCTGCCATAGTGCTGCGCGGATTCCGATATTTGGTAACAAAATAATGTCAGGAAGAATTTCGCGTTGCACAAGCTCGCGTCCGTTGGAAAGAAGAGGGCTTGAGAACATAACTTCGCGGTGAAACGCAGAAAAGTCGATGGAGCGAATTTCTTCAAATACAGTTTGAATCTTTTGCGGTCGAAGAAGACATTCCGTCGGCGATTTCATAAAATCATGTTCGGACAAAATCGGGCAATAAGTCTGCAGTCGACCATAGGTCATTTTGACAGCTGTTGTAAACATGTTATCCAGTTCGAATTCAACTTTGTGCATCGTGTCGTGAAGGAGCTCCGATGCTTCGGCTTTTGAAAGTTTTCCATCATTAACCATGGTCTGTATATGAGCCGGATAATCCTGATCAAATTCATCGCGTCGTGGTTGTTTTTCATTGTTGTAAATTAATTTTAGCCAGTCGTAAAACAGATAAATCTGATGCTGGTGGTCGGACTGATAGGTCGGAAGCAGATCGAAAAGCTGAATGGCATTTTCGATACCGCATAAATCTTCGTCTACATATCCGAAATACAGGAACATCCGGACAACCTCCGGTATGGAGGAGTGCTGGATACTGTAGAAAAACACGTTTTTATATAATTCGAAAAATTGTCTGGTTAAATTGGTTCGTAGCGCAGAAATCTCAGAGGAAACAGAAGTCTTGTCCACGATTTTTTTGTAGGCATCCAAATGTCCCAAAAATTCCTGACAAAAATCTTCGTCCATATCTGCAAAGCTAAGGAGCTGGGTGGAGGAGTTTTTTAACATTCCTTCGACCTGAGATGTATGGGCATTTGAAGTATTTTCTTGAGAAGCTGATGCAGAAAGATTCTCCAACTGCTGGGTCAGCGTGCGATATTCCAAGAGCCTTTGCTGATAGAGTAAGGATGGAATGGAGGCAATACTTCTGGTGCGAATCAGTATCTTGCTGATGGCAGATAGAAGTGGAACTGTGTCCTCGTTTTTGTGCGATGCATGAGTTAAAAGCGATACATACAAATCGAAAAGGTCGATTTTTTCTTCGTTCATTAAAAAGTGTGATAATTGGAACAGATAATCACTCATTTCCTCGCAGGTATTCAGATATTGGTGTGTGTCCCGACTGATGGAAAGAAGAAAACCGGAAAGAAATCCCGGTTTAAAAAGTATAGAACGGGATGAGCGGTCTTCACACATTTTTAATAGGTCGCCATAGTAGGAAGGAAGATGTTCCTCCGGTTTGGTTTCCGGAACAAATGGTTGAACATTTTCGAGCCCCGGAAGCATTTTGGTCGGGAAATTATATTGTTTACATAACATGGTGTAATCGCGATGGTATTCCATAAGTGTAGAATAAAGGGTATCGCAGGTCTGCGTTTTGCGGGTGCAAAAATCACTGACTGCAAAAAACTGCTTCAGAGCAGAACGGAGGAAGTCAGGATAAAAGTCAGGCTCTTCCTGCAAAATGTGGTGTAGACTTCCAAGGTTTTTGTAGGGATAGGAATCCACTACAATATCGGACTCTGCGGTATAGGTGCAGGAATGAACATTGGTATACAGATCGAGCACACCGATGACATCTCCGGCGGACAAACGAAAACTGTCGTTTGGAAAGTTGACGGATACGGTTCCTTCTATGATCAGACTGATCATGGTAACAGAATTATCCTTTTCATATATGTTGTTTCCTTGTTTGATTTGAATCTCGGACATAGTATGGATCCTTTCTGCTTATTTTAATTCTTATTTTATTATAGAAAGTCGGTAAATACAAGAAGAATAAGGGTGTACATTTTGAGATTATATGTTAAAATATTAATAAAACTGATTGTAGTGTCATTTTTTTGTGCGGAGGTAGAAAAATGGAGAAAATGGGGCGTGAAGAATTAGTAACCATGTACAGACCGGATGTTGAGCGAATTGTTGCCTTTCTTCCGTGGCTGGAGGGAAAAACATCTGCGGACGTTATGCAGAATTATACGGGAGAAAATGGTGAGGTAACATTGCCGTTTCCTGTTTATGGAGATATCTACCTTGCTTTTCTGGAAACTGTGGGAAGTACGATTTTTATGAATCCAAATTATAGATATATTTATTCGAAATATCGGATTCAGGATTGGCATGATGAGCTGCAGCTGATTCGTCGTGCGGATATTATGACAATGGATATTTTGGGAGGCATTTTGTCACGGTATGTGCTTGGAGGTATGACCAAAGCATATCTTTGGACGGAAGCAATGGATTATCAGGTGTTCTATCATGTGGTTAATCGTGCAAAGGAGATTATAGAATATTGGGATGTTCCGATTGAAGTAGAAGCTATTGGTATGGAAGAAGAACAGGTAGAGGAACCGGTGGTCGAGTGGTCGCAGGAGCCTGCCGAGGAAGTCATTGAGGAAGAAATTCCACAGGAGCCTATCGAGGAAGTCATTGAGGAAGAAATTCCACAGGAGCCTATCGAGGAAGTCATTGAGGAAGAAATTCCGCAGGAGCCTGCCGAGGAAGAGGTTGAGGAGACAATGGAAGAGATTGTCGGAGAACCTGAGGGGACTTTGCAAGAGTAAGGCTGGTGAATAATATGGGAGAAAAATCACTTCAAAAAAGAAACTATATTGTGGAAAAAGCAAAAGAGGTCTTTCAGGAAAAAGGATATCTTGGTGTGACTATGAAAGATATCATAGAAGCCTGTGAAATCAGCCGGGGAGGTCTATATCTTTATTTTGATAGTGTAGAGACGGTCTTTAAAGAGGTGCTTCGTATGGAGAGCGAAGAGACGGATGATGTATTCGGACCGGATATTTTGGAAACGGCATCAAGTGCAGAGATTTTGGGCTTGTTTTTACAGGAGCAAAAGAAAGAACTTTTAAAGAAAAAAGGGAATCTGAGCAGGGCTGTTTTTGAATATAGTTTTAAAAACAAGGTCCCGCCAAAGGAAAATACGTACAGGAAGAAGTTTGATATGGCAGTCAGAGTTATCGAGAAACTGATTGTACAGGGGATTGAAGAGGGAGATTTTTGTTGTGAAGATCCGAGAGGAACAGCAAGGAACATGATGTATGTTATAGAGGGGCTTCGCATTTCGTCGCAGACTATCGGTATTACAGAAGAGACGGTAAATAGAGAGATTCGTTATCTCGTACGTGGGATTTTAGCAGAATAATAAAAAGAAAACATCGCCAACTGAGAACTTACGGCGATGTTTTCTTTTTTTGTTTTTTTATGTTGTAGTGTTTGAGCCGCTTGCGATAGCGCTTTAAAAAGTGAAGCAACAGATCTGCGTCTGATCTGCAAATGGAATGCTGAGAGTAACAGCATTTTTCCAGAAGTTCCATCTGATGAGTGCATTCCTCTTCGGTAAAAGGCGAATCGGAAATCGACGGTAATTCAGACGGAAGGAAGAAACCATTCGGGCATAGGCCTTTTTTAAAGAGAAGCCTGCATAGTCTGCGATAATGGTGAGAAAGCAGCGGAATGTAGTTTCCTTTGCGATACGCGGACTTCAGGCGAACCAGAGTGATAAGCATACGAAGAATCCAAAGCAATAGTCCTGTCAGAAAAAGCGTTCCCAAAAACAGAAGCATCGGACGAGCCAGAAACGAAGAAGAAGCAAAGTTCTTTTCGAAATAGGATTCTGTTTCAAGCGGATGGTTGGAGTTATTCACTGCATCAGGAGGTGTATCGCCGAAGATACCGGAAAAAATACTCCAAAAATCAGAGTAAGTAGTATCCTGCTCTTCGTTAGAAGTATCAGGTGGGGTAAATTCATATGGTACCCAGCCGATGCCTAATTTGTATACTTCGACCCATGCATGTGCACTGGCATCCGTTACGTTAACGCGGACAACACCAGTTTCTCCAATTGGATTTTCGCCCTGAAACCAGTCCGTATATGGTTCGTTGACAGCATCTCCCTGAGCAACATCGCGCATGGAAACAACATAGCCTTCCACATAGCGGGCAGGGATTCCGTAGCTGCGCAGAAGAAGAGCACCGGCAGTTGCAAAGTGCGCACAATATCCAGAGTCCTGCTGTGTTAAAAAATGGACTGCAAAATCTGCATTTCGAGGAGTAGTTCCGGGCATCATACTGTATGTGTAATTTTCGTGAAGGTAGGTTCTGATTGCCGAAATTTGAGCATCAATATTGGCTGCAGTACCTATTTCTTCTTTTATTTTTTCGAGTGCATTTCTGGTATCCGTAGGCATGTCAATATAGGAAGATGTGTTAAGCATGTCATAGTACGCAATGTAGCGAGCCTGTAAAGAATCAGGTGCAAGATCAGCCAACATTTCATCCGGTTGCGGGTTGATGTTCCAGTAGTCATGCATCAGAGGGTAATAATTCACGGTGTACGGTTCGTCCAAAGCAGATAAACCGGCGGCAACGCCGCGCTCTACCATGTAAGGAGTGGTTATTTCACCATTTGCATAATAAGGAAGATATAAATAGGCCTCGTTGGCATCTACATTCTGGATGCGGAGTTTTCCAAAAATGCCTTTTCCTGGATTTTGTTCCATGTAATGAGCCAGTCTCCGTGCTTCTAAAAATCCGGTGTAGTTTTCATAATCTTCGTAGTTAGCACCAAGTTCCCGCGCAATTGCATCGGTGTTATACGAAGGCTTTTGCCAGGAATTCCCGTCGTAGTTTTGGCCGGTAAAAGCTTTTAGGTACAAGGTTTCGTATGCAAACGGAACAAATGTAACCGTAAGGTCGGTTTCATAATCCGGACGGACACTGCTTACACCGCCAAGGCGCCCTTCGCTCAAACCACCGGAAGCTTCATAGCGGTTAAAAAATCCTGAAAGACCGTTTTGGGTAAAGATTTTTACATAATCATCGGCTTTTTTCCGCAGGGCAGAAGAAGGTACGTTTGTGTCTGAGACAAATAAAAACGGAGAACAAATGATGCCTAAAAGAAAAGAAAAGGCAAAAAAGATAACAGCTAGCTGCAGCATCATGCGACCGCTGGCATGATAGCTCCAGGTATGAATGTTTTTCTTGTGTTTATAAGAAAATTCTGTATGTTTTTTCTCACGGTATGGAAGTAGAAAATGGTCGCTGCGTTTTAATATTGCAACCATGAAATAAGAAAAAAGGAGGAGTACCAAATATGGAAAATCCGGCATTTCATCAATATATATTCCGAGCTGGAAAATCGGAAATGTGAGAAGGATTACTGCCGGAAGATTCATATACTCCGAGATGGCAATATTTAACAGCACAATCAGGAAAAAGCCAATAAAGATGGTGGCTATGGTGATGGTTATACGGCGATCTGAAAAATATTCATTGGCCTCGCGCAGGATAGAAAGATTGAAATACGCACTGTATTTTTCCTGCATGATATTGAGAAAGGCCTGAAATCCACTGTATACATGATAGCGATATGTAAAGATGGAAACCATAAATATAATAAAAGAGACCGGATAAAACAAGTTAAAGATCAGTCGGCTGTAATGAAGAAAGGCCATGGTCATAGACAACACGAGCAGAAATACCGGAAGTATCAGAGTATAGTGCGGCAGATCAAAAGAGGAAATCAGACCTCCCAGACTTCCGTACACAGCAGCAAAAATGAATAAGCCCTTCAGGGCACAGGAAAGAACCCTGTCCGAGCAACAGGTGAGGGGGTGCTGTGCAAATGAAAAACCGTAACAATCGGCTGTATTTACTTCGGTTGAATTTTTCTTTCTATGAAACAAAATCATGAACTCCTTTGTCGGAAATATGAAGTATTGTACCTTTGAGAAGGTCAGTTTTTTGCAAAAGTTCAAGGGCGAAATTTTCGTCCTTGTAAGGAATCTGATAAAAACAGTTTAATAAGGCTTGTTCAAATTCCTCTTTGCTGTGAATCAGATGTTTTGTGAAATCTTCTTCAAAACAACTGTAATAGCAGAAAAAGAAGGTTTCGCCCTGTTTTAACAGTTCGTACGCTATACTGCATGCATGGGAAAGACTTTGCTCCAAAATCAGTGATTCGGGGGAAGGCAGAAAAAGCTCCACCAGGATCGTGAACTGATTAGAAGAAGTCTGTTCATTTTCTTTGACCATAAGCGTCTTGATTTTTGCACTGAGTTTCCAATGAATTCGCTGCAGACGATCGCCGGGAATGTATTCTCTGATGTCTGTGACATTGGAAGAAACCAGCCCTTTTGCAGCGGTTTCTTCGAATTCGTCAAATCCTTCACCGAAAGCGGCACTGTCAAATGTAATATCATCCGTTGTTTTTGGGTGGATTACAATCTCTTTTTGAAGCGTAACGGACTTTTCAAAATGGAAGAAATGCAGATAATCAAAGCATTCGACCTGAATCAAATGAAGCTGGTAACAGCCGCATTTTTGAAAGGTTACCGGAATATCAAAAGAAAACTCCTGTCTGCTGTATGCAGGGATAGTGCAACGAAAGGTTTCCTGACAAGGGTAATAAGAAGAGGTGAGCTGATAGGTAAATGTACAGCTCGGAAGCGGGAAAAAAGCCGGATTGTGCAAACCTACCCGTGCGGTTACACAGTTACCTGAAATTCCATAGAGGGAATCGACACGCAAAAATGGTGACATGCGAAAAAAAGTATGTTTGCATATCAGATAAGAAGCAGGCGGCAGGGCGACAAACAGCATAAGTAGAAAGAGAAACAGAGGCTGTTTGTAAAAATCCGCCAGTAGCAAAATTACAAAAAATAATAAAATATAACTAAGCGCATAAAGAACGCGTTTCAACATGACAGGCTCCTTTGCATACAACTTAAGACAGGGACAGTTTCGGGAGAGGTACGGATGTAAAGATCATATCCAGAATCTTGTCACAGTTAAGACCTGCTGCCTTTGCTTTGGTGTTCATAATCAGACGATGGTTGCAGGTGTAGTGGAAGACAGCATGAATGTCCTCAGGGGTGACAAAATCACGATCCATATAGAAAGCATGTGCTTTTGCCATACGCATCAGTGCAATGCTTCCGCGCGGACTGATTCCCTGTGATAAATATTCACATTCGCGGGTTTTTTCAATTAAAGTTACGATATATTCGGCGATGTCGTCTTTGACATAAACCTGGTCGGTAAGAGTCTGCATGGCAAGGATGTCTTCTTTGTCCAAAACAGCCGCTACATCATCCATGCTCTGCGAGGACTTTCCCTGCAAAATCTCGATGGCTGAGTGGTGATCGGGATAACCGAGCGAAAGTCTTACAAAAAAACGATCCAGTTGGGAGTCCGGGAGCTTTTGGGTACCGGATGCACCGACCGGATTTTGTGTGGCAATGACAAAAAACGGTTTATCCAAAAGGCGTGTAGTTCCGTCCACGCTCACACATCCCTCTTCCATAACTTCAAGAAGGGCAGATTGCGTTTTCGGAGAAGTGCGATTGATCTCATCTGCCAAAAACAGGTTCGTGAAAATAGCACCGGGACGATAGATGAAATCTCCGGTCTGCTGGTCGAGAAGGGAAAAACCGAGGATATCACTCGGCAAAACGTCCGGTGTAAACTGCATACGTTTATAGTCAAGAGACATGGCGCGTGAAAGCGCAACTGCGAGAGTAGTTTTACCGACACCCGGAATGTCCTCAAGTAAAATATGTCCACGGGCGAGCAGGGAACAAAGAATTATGTCAATGCATTCATCTTTCCCGCGCAGAACTTTTTGGACTTCCTGTTTTACATTAGATAATTTGTTGTTCAATTTTGCCGTCTCCTCTATTGTTTATTTTTGGAAAAAAATTTATAATATAACTATGTATATATTTACAGTTTAATATATTTTAGGAAAGAAGACAATTCTTTTTGGTTAGAATTGAAGCGGATATTAAATTATGGTATAATATTCCGATATGCAGGTGAATTCGTTGCAGGAGATAGAAGCAGAAGAGTTGCTGTGGGGGCTACTATGAAACAAGCACGAGGAAAGAACAAAAATGAACATTCGATTGCCGGGACACTGCTTCGCAGTCTTGTGGTCTTGCTTGTGTGTTTGGGAATCTGCGTAGCACATATGAAAGATATCCGTCAGATTTTCGGAGAGGTAAAAAGCGAAGAAAATTATAGGAATGTTCAGAGCGCGGAAAAAATTGTATTTGATCATATGAATAACACATTGAATCTGATTGAACAGGCGGCGGTTCTGATGACAGCAGATGGAGACAAGCTGACAAGAACTGATATTTTTGAGGCAATACAAAAGTATGCGGCGATGGAAAATTTTACCAATATCTATTATTTGTCAAATGAAGGTCAGTTATATCGTCAGGATGAGACTGTGAATGAGGATATGACAGAAAATATGGAACATCTTCTGCCGCTAAGAACAGCGGCGTGTTATACAAAATTCGAACAGGTGAATGGTAAAAATGAAGGTGTGGCATATTATGTGGCGCCGGTGTATCTGAAACAGGCGAAAGTAGGGTATCTGGTTGGAGCAGCGGATATGTCTGTGTTTTTTTCGGGCTATGCGCTGGAACACATTAGTGAGCAGGCGAATGTATTTCTCATTGATGAAAACGGTGCAGTCTATGCCAGAACAACCGAAGCGAAGGTGGAAGATGGAGAAAATCTGATTGAATACTTAAAAGAGTATTCTGCCGATTCATATTCAATCAACCGTGTGCTGAATGTCAAAAATATGCTAAAAAAACAATCCTACCAGAAAACATATATGGTAAATAAAGATGGCATGACAGATTACATTGAAACAATGAAGATGCCGGGGGTTAACAATGTGTATCTGGTATATATATATCCGGAGACAGTGGTGACCGATGTGGTTAATCCGGTCATGTTTGAGTCGCTGATTACCTGTCTTTTGATTATTTTGATTACACTTGGTATGCTGTTCTATATGTGGGCGGTGTCAAAGCAGACGGGT
Organism: Lachnospiraceae bacterium; assembly: GCA_017623815.1. Classification (GTDB taxonomy): domain Bacteria; phylum Bacillota; class Clostridia; order Lachnospirales; family Lachnospiraceae; genus SVFI01. Next base: position 2,598 of record JAGAOK010000042.1, on the reverse strand, counting down.
GATACGATTGAACTGCTTGCATATGGTGATCCGATTACGGGAGGAAAGAATGATAATTATTTCCGGATGGTAGCTAAAAATGTGATGGGAGAAAATTCCAGCATACCATATCTGGTTGCCAGATTTGATGTCGCAAACTTCCGATATATCAATGAAGCCTACGGACATATACGTGCAGATGAACTTTTGACGATTATCGTGAAGGAGAGCGGAAAGATCTTTACAGGAAGAGAAATCTGTACCCGTATGGATTCGGATCAGTTTGTTCTTCTGGCGCGTAATGACCAGGAGTTTGGGGCGAAATTTGATGAAATGACATCCGTTATAAACGATAAAGCAAGAGATATCGGAATTATGTTTCCGATTCGATTAAAACTTGGGATTTATCCAATCCGTAAGGAAGATACGGATATCAGTGTTATTATTGATCACGCGAATGCAGCTCGAAAATCGCTGGTTGGTGATGAAAAAGTGTTGTCCGCGATATACAGTGATAAGATTGTCCAGAAAATGTATGTGGAGGAAAAAATCGAGTCCGAAATGGAGGAAGCACTTCGCAACGGCGAGTTTAAAGTCTTTATTCAGCCGAAATGGGACATTGCCAATGATTGTATTTATGGTGGAGAGGCTTTGGTTCGCTGGATAAAAGAAGACGGAAGTATGGTATATCCGGATCAGTTTATTCCTGTGTTTGAACGAAATGGATTTATTGAGAAACTTGATTTGTATATGCTCGAGGAAGTGTGCAGACGTCTTCGTCAATTGATTGATGACGATCGTATGATTTTCCCGATTTCTGTTAATCAGAGCCGCATTTTGATTCACAATCCGGATTATATCAATCAAGTGGCTAAGATTATAAAGCGTTACCGTATTCCGAATGGTTACGTGGAACTGGAAGTAACAGAAACGGTATTTTTGGATGAACGCAAACTGATGATTAGCACAATGAATCGTCTCAAAGCTATGGAACTTAGCATTTCCATGGATGATTTTGGAAGTGGATATTCTTCTTTGAACATGCTCAAAGATATTCCGTTTGATGTGATTAAGATTGACCGCGGATTCTTCAGTGAGGTAATTACGAGTGAAGCGAGCATTTTGATTCTGAGGAAGATTATAGAAATGGCACAGGGACTCGGTATCCGCGTACTTTGTGAAGGTGTGGAGACTGCAGAACAGGTAGAAATCTTAAGGAAGCTGGGATGTAGTTATGTACAAGGGTATTTTTATTCCAGACCGATAAAAAGCGAAGAGTTTATTGAGAAATACTGTAAAGAAAGAAAAGGCGGGAAAGAATACTATAATAATCTTTATGCAGAGGAAGCGAAAGCGTGTGCCGGTCGGGAACAGAATCAGCCGGAAGTAAAAGCGTCCAGTGTGGTAGAGAACTTTAAAAAGACTTATGTATCATCGGCAACAACACAAAAATCAAAGACCATCATGGATGAGTCAGGTAAGATTCTTTCAGCGGAAGATCAAAAAGTAAGAGCCAGCGAGGCGAAAAATGTCAAACAAACAGAATTACCAAAAGAAGCTTGATCAAATGTTAAATAATCGGGAGATGCATGGAAAGAAATTATTGCTGCATAGTTGCTGCGCGCCATGCAGTAGTTATGTTCTTGTGTATTTGTCGCGCTATTTGGAAATTACGGTGTTTTATTATAATCCGAATATTACAGAGCATCCGGAATATCAAAAGCGCATGCACGAGCAGAAACGCCTGATCGATGAACTGAATAAAGAACGCATGGAAGGGGAAATGCGATTCCCGATTCATGTGATGGAGAGCGACTACGAACCGGAAGCGTTTTGGCGGATTGCAAAGGGACATGAAGATGACCCGGAAGGCGGAGCCAGATGCTTTGCCTGTTATGGTCTGCGCTTGCAAAAGACAGCCGAAATGGCGGCAGAGGGCGGATTTGACTATTTTACGACAACCCTCAGTATCAGTCCGCTCAAGAATGCGGAAAAACTCAATGAAATAGGACAAAAATGCGGAGAAAGTTGTGGTGTACCATATCTTCCATCCGATTTTAAAAAGAAAAACGGGTATTTGACATCCATCGAATTATCCCGTAAATATCAGCTTTACCGGCAGGATTATTGCGGATGCATCTATTCTGCGGCGGAGCGGGAAAAACAGAAAAAAGAGAGAAATGAGGAGAACTTATGAAAGAAATACTGGAACTGATCTCGGAAGAGATGAAACAGGCATTTGAAAAAGCGGGATACCCGGCAGAATACGGAAAAGTGAATGTTTCCAATCGTCCGGACCTGTGTGAACTACAGTGTAATGGTGCGATGGCACTTGCAAAACAGTTTAAAAAAGCACCGATCATGATTGCAAATGAAGTGGTGGCAGCACTGGAAGGAAGTGACGTATTTTCCAAAGTAGAAGCTGTTATGCCGGGATTTTTGAATCTCAATCTTTCAGAAGAATATCTGGCAGATTATTTGAAACAGATGGCAGACAGTGAGAAGTTCGGTTTGAAGAAACCGGAAACTGTGAAAAAAATAGTCATCGATTACGGCGGACCGAACGTGGCAAAACCGCTTCATGTGGGACATCTTCGCTCAGCAGTCATTGGTGAGAGT
>JAGAOK010000005.1 GCA_017623815.1 Lachnospiraceae bacterium | reverse complement strand
CTCTCAGACACCGGTATCTCTTCCACAATTTTTTATAATATTCTGTTTCTTCAACAAAAGCCGTGTTGGCTACCTTTGTTCCGTCTTTGTACTCTGTCTTCTTTTTTCTGTTTAGAAAAAGAAGCAAAATTGCGCACAAAACTCCGATATACAACACAGCAGGACAAACTAAATCCATTCAGCTATTACCTTTCTTGCTTTTTTGATGGCCTCCTTTGCCTGCCCCTCGTTACCCGGGGCAAACTCCGGAACATAACATTCCTCTATCAGTGCAGTCAGCTGCGGCATACCTGCCTGTCTAAGCTCCTGCAGGGTATAATTTGACACCTTGATCCCTGTCATCTCATGTGCAAAGCTTCGCACCAAGGCACTTAATTTCTGATATGCCTTCCGCTCCGACACCGCTCCTTTTTCGCAGTCCTCTTCCAGCTGCGCCAGCTTACGGTCGTATGTTCTTTTCAGCTCCATCGCCCGGCTGCGCGGATTTACCGGTGCCGGTAAGGGTGCCTTTTTTGTCTCCTTCGGCCGGCTCTTTTCTTTTGCCGCCCATATAATCAGCAAAACGATCAAAACAAGCGCTCCCAGAAACAAAAGAACCATCGGGATATAAGAATAATTACTTTGTAAATTAACGGTTACCTGCATATTTATGCCTTTCCAGCAGATCAATCATCTTCTCTGCCATTTCTTCCTCACTGTCAATCTCTGTACTGACAATGCGGTATTTTAACAATTTTTTCTTATTTTCTTCCAAAATCCGCGTGCGCGTCTCCTGCTCTATCTTTTGCAGTTTTTTATTTCCGGAGATAAACGCCGGAATGTACGCAGACTTTTCGGTATCATAGGCTTTTCCTTCTGTCATCTTCGCATCGCTGACACTGACAACCAAAACATCATTCCGGTACATCAGTTTTTTCAGTGTTTCTTCACTGACGCCGTGAATTCCTGCCATATCCGTCACGATCAGAATAATCATCTTACGACTGATGTTTTTTATAATATAATTCAGACTCTTTTCCAGATCATTGTTACCCTTTGCTAACTCCTGCTTATCGAACATGGTCAGCAGATGTTCCAGCTGCTGCATCCCGCCGCGGTTTGGATAAAAAGTCACGTGCCCGTCGCAGCAGTAAATCGCACCAATCTGGTCGCCGTTTTTTGCCGCCATATAACCAAGTGTTCCGCCCACCTGAAGCGCCACTTCCTTTTTACTCTGCAAAGCAGCCGTATGCGCTCCCATACTTTTCGCCACATCAAATACCAGCAGAACGTTGTACTTTCTCTCCGCCACATAACGCTTCACCAGTATGTTTTTACTCCGCGATGAAGCCTTCCAGTCAATGTCACGAATGTTATCCCCCGGAATATATTCGCGCAGATTTTCAAAGTCAAATCCGTTTCCTGTGTAAATGGATTTGTAAGAACCGTCAAACAGCGCACTTGTCTTTTTGCTCGCATGAATATTTACTTTTGCCCGGATTCTTGTCACATATTTCATCATGGTGTCGGTATTGCTCCTATAATCGCATCGATAATTCTTTCTTCGCTCACTTCGTCTGCCACCGCTGCATAATTCAACGCAATTCTGTGACGCAGAACGCTGTGTATCATTGCCTTTACATCTTCCGGAATCACATAATCCCTTCCGGAAAGAAGCGCGATAGCCTTTGCCACCTCCATCATTGCAATGGCACCACGCGTACTCGAACCCAAGGTTACGTACTGCGCCAGCTCCGGTCCGATAAACTTCTCCGGATTTCGCGTTGCATGAATGATCTGCACGATATATCTCTTAATCGATTCGTCCAGATACACTTTTTTCACAAGCTGTTGCAAAAAGCGGACATCCTCAATCTCTGCCACTGCCTGTCTGCTCGAAAACACTTCGTTTTCAATGCGGGAAAGAATTTCCATCTCCTCCTCCGCAGAAGGATAAATCAGCTTTTCCTTGATCAGAAAACGGTCCAGTTGTGCCTCGGCAAGAAGATACGTTCCCTCCTGCTCAATCGGATTCTGCGTTGCGATTACGGTAAACACCTCCGGCATCTGATACATCTGCCCGCCGATGGTCACCTGATGTTCCTGCATAACTTCGAGCATCGCACTCTGCGTCTTGGCGCTGGAACGGTTAATTTCATCCAGAAGCACAAAATTGGCATACACCGGTCCGATCTTTGTCTCAAAGCTATTGTTTGCATAATTTAAAATCTGCGTTCCGGTAATGTCACTCGGCAAAAGGTCCGGCGTACACTGGATACGCGAAAACGTTCCGTTAACCGCCTCCGTCATCGTCTTTGCCGCCGTTGTCTTTGCAAGTCCCGGAACCGATTCGAGCAAAATGTGTCCGTTGCACATGATCGATACCAAAAGCGAGGTGCAGAGACGATTCTGTCCTACCATTTTGGTAAAATAATAACTTCGAATGCTGCGCGCAATCTCCACCGCCTTATCCATCTCCTGTTTGCTGATGTTTGTATAATTTTCCATGTTGAATTCTCCTACCAAACTTATTTATTTGATTGTCATCGTCTTTTTAAATCCTGTTCTTGCCTTAAACAGCTTCTTATAAGCTTTTTTCTTGCTGTTTGGCACATCGATGTTTGCTTTTTTATGAATGTTCTTAATTGCATTCTTTCCGACGCTTTTGATCTTTTTGCTCTTAATCACAATGGACTTTAACTTCTTGCAACCATCGAACGCGTTATTTCCGATCTTGGTTACATTTTTTTCAATCGTGACCTTAGTTAATTTCTTCTTGTTCTTAAAAGCATTCTTCGCTATGGAGGTTACCTTGTAGGTGATGCCATCTATCTTGATTGTCGCAGGGACTTTTGCTGTTTTAACTTTTTTACCAATCAGCGTAAGATATTGAACGGTGGCCCCTGTGGCAGAAGCCTTGGTCACCTTGTATCTGGCACCTGAATAGGTAAAAATGGTTCCGACGGCCTTTATGGTTGCATTTGTCTGATCTGTCGTCAGCACTTTATCATCGTCATAACTAAATCTTCTGTAATATGTAGCCTTCTTTCCAAGGTTAGGTCTGGCCGCGGTTACTGTTACGCCACTTTCATCTACCCACGAATCTCCTAATAGAATTTCCATCGGCAAATTTGGAAATGTAATTTTTTTCAAGGAAATAGTGTCACCAATAATCTCATCCACGTTTATAACGTTTATAAAATCAAACATACCCAGATCCAGCTCATTCAAACTTTCACATTCATCAAACATATAGGACATATCCGTTACATTTTTCGT
>JAGAOK010000041.1 GCA_017623815.1 Lachnospiraceae bacterium | reverse complement strand
AACAGGAGAACACAATCATGATGGAAAAAAACGCAAAAATATACGTCGCAGGTCACCGCGGTATGGTAGGATCTGCAATTATAAGAGAATTAGAGCGACAGGGATATACGAATGTTATTACCCGTACTCATGCGCAGCTTGATCTGTGCAGACAGGATCAGGTGGAGAAATTTTTTGAAGAGGAAAAACCGGAATATGTCTTTCTGGCAGCAGCCAAGGTGGGCGGTATTGTAGCTAATTCCGAGGCACTTGCAGATTTTATGTATGACAACATGATGCTGGAGATGAATGTAATTCATGCGGCTTGGAAAAATGGCTGTAAGAAGCTTGAATTTCTTGGTTCATCCTGCATTTATCCGCGTATGGCACCACAGCCGATGAAGGAAAGCTGTCTGCTTACGTCGGAGCTTGAAAAGACCAACGAAGCATACGCACTTGCTAAGATTTCCGGACTGAAATATTGCGAGTATTTAAATAAGCAATATGGTACGGATTATATCAGCTTGATGCCGACGAATCTTTACGGCCCGAACGATAATTATCATCCGACACACAGCCATGTGCTTCCGGCACTGATTCGTCGTTTTCATGAGGCAAAAGAACAGAACCTTCCGTTTGTAACCTGCTGGGGAGACGGAAGTCCGCTGCGTGAGTTTTTGTATGTGGACGATCTTGCAAATCTTTGTGTGTTCCTGATGAATAATTACAGTGGTGATGAGACAGTGAACGCAGGAAGCGGTAAGGAGATTACCATCAAAGGACTTACCGAACTGGTAGCTAAGGTCATTGGCTACGAAGGGGAAATCCGCTGGGATACTTCCAAACCGAATGGTACTCCGAGAAAACTTCTGGATGTTTCTAAGGCAGCTTCACTTGGCTGGACATATAAGACAGAACTTGAGGACGGCATTCGTCTGTCCTACGAAGACTTTTTAAATAATCCGATGAGAGCGGAAAGATAAAGCACCCCCGGTTGTTATAAGGCAACCGGGTTTTGTGTCTACTTTTCTTGATTGCTAAAGTATAACTTATATTCCGGTTTATATGACACCGTTTATTTAAAAACAGCATACTATTTCCGTCGAAAGATGTCGAAAACAGTTGTTTCTGTTCGAAAAGAGTGAAAAAGATTTAGAATTCTTTCTGTAAGGTACAAAGGAGGAACTCTAAATGAACTTAGAACAGGCATTGCAATACTGCAAATTTTCCAAGCGATATAAGGGGTATAAAGAACTGCTTGACTGTGTTAACATTGCACTGGAGGAAGAAGACAGGCTATTGTATGTGAGCGGAATCTATTGTGAAGTGGCAAAAACATATCACATTTCTCCGAGCGGAGTGGAACGCAATATTCGGACACTTGTTGATCATGCATGGAAAAACGGCGCAAAAGATTCTTTAGAAAGCCTTTCCGGAGGAAAAATGTATGACAAACCAACCGTAAGTGAAGTGATAGAAATACTGGTCTGTCACATGGAGAATGCGTAAAACAGAGGCAGCATTTTCACCATCTGCTCCTATATTCGCCGGGCGTCATACCTTCCGCGTTTTTAAATACCTTCACAAAGTAACTGGTGTCGGAAAGGCCGCACTGACGAGCAATGGTATCGAGAGGAAGTGTGGTAAATCGAAGCTGTCTTTTCGCATGTGAGACACGTTTGGCGGTCAGATAATTGCCGATGGTGGTACCGGTCAGTTTTTTGAATTCTCTCGACAAATGGAATTTACTGATAAAGTATCGCTCAGAAAGATCATCCAAAGAGATTTTTTCAGCAAAATGCAGATCAAGGTAGTTTTGTATGTCATTTATTTTTTTAGTGGTGGAATCGGCTCCGGTATTACCGATTTCATCAATGCAAAGAGCAATCAAATCCGTGAGATAGCGATGGGAGAGAATTTCCCGGCTGTTTCCCGGTTTTTTTTGCGTTTCGAATAAAATTTCCAATGTGTTTAAAAATAAAGATAGATTCTCCGGGTGAAAACAAAAATCACCGCCCAGTTCTTGGAAGTGTCTGTACAAAAGTGGTGCCTGATTTCCGTAAAAATGAACCCAAAACAGTTCCCACGGATCTTCCATACTGCTTTCGTGGGCATATTCCTCCAGGCAATTTAAAAAAACACAATCGCCGGTCTTGAGTGAATATTTTTGCCCGTGATATGTCAGGTGGCCGCGTCCTTTTGTGACGACAAAAAAGAGAAAGGATTCGAGATTGTCGCGCCGACTGATATGTGGACTCAGACTTTGCAAAGAACCAACCTCCTGCACGTATAAAAAGTTGTTCCTGGCAAACGCGGTAGGCGTAGCAAGAATACGAGATGAACTGGAAACTGACATAAAAAATACCCCATAAATACTGAAAATAGTCAAAAATGATTTGATAGCAATATTCTACCATCGAAAGGCAAAATTGTCTATTGTAGCTTTGAAGAAAAGAGAGTATGCTGATAGACGAAATGAATATGTCGCGCGATAAGGAATATGAAACGCGGCAAATAAAAAAGAAAGTGGAAAAACTATGAGAAAAGTAGCATTGATTACAGGTGTAACAGGACAGGATGGTTCTTATCTGGCAGAGCTTCTGCTCGAAAAGGGATATGAGGTGCACGGTCTTGTGCGTCGCCATAGTATCAGTAACACACAGCGTATTGATCACATATTAAACTCAAAATATAACAAGGTGAAGTTCTTTTTGCATTTTGCAGATACGACAGATTCATCAAACCTGATGCGTCTGATTGGAGAAATCAAACCGACAGAAGTGTATAATCTTGCAGCACAGTCACATGTCGGAGTTTCTTTTGAAGTACCGGAGTATACGGCAGATGCAACGGGTGTAAGTACGTTAAAGCTTCTTGAGGCGATTCGTGTCAATGGAGGAAACTGCAGATTTTATCAGGCATCGACCTCAGAACTCTTCGGCGGTATTCCGGAGACAGCACCACAGTCGGAAAAGACACCGTTTTATCCAAAGAGTCCATATGGTGTGGCTAAATTATATTCTTACTGGATTACGGTTAACTACAGAGAATCTTACAATATGTTTGCCTGCAACGGAATTTTATTTAACCATGAGTCTCCAAGACGCGGTGAGAATTTCGTGACACGTAAGATTACACTTGCAATTGCCAATATTATTGCAGGAAAGCAGGAAAAACTCTCGCTCGGAAATATGGATGCAAAACGTGACTGGGGATTTGCCGGTGACTATGTAGAGGGTATGTGGCTGATGCTTCAGGGAGAAAAACCGGGAGACTATGTGCTTGCAACAAATGAGACTCATACAGTACGTCAGTTTGTGGAAGCCGCATTTGGGCAGCTTGGTATTGAAATCCGTTGGGAAGGAAAAGGCGTGGATGAAAAAGGCTATGATGCCAAGAGCGGTCGCCTTTTGGTAGACGTAAATCCGGAATTTTATCGTCCGGCAGAGGTTGAGTTCCTTTGGGGAGATTCTTCCAAGGCAGAGGCAGAACTTGGATGGAAACGTAAAGTAGACTTCAAAGGCCTGGTATCCATGATGATGGATGCGGACATGAAGGAGATAGCAGGTATGTCCTGCGAGGAGTACCGCGCGCAGAATTAAGGAGTGCAGACGCATGAAATGTTTAGTGCTGGCCGGAGGGAGCGGAGACGCCCTCTGGCCATTATCAAGAAGAAATTATCCAAAGCAGTTTATGCATGTAAACAAGGGCAGATCGTTATTCCAGGAGGCAATAGCGCGCAATCTGCCTTTTTGTGACGAATTTTATATTGTAACGAATCAAAAATATGAAAATATTGTACGAGGGCAACTGCAATCGTTTCAGGGGCTCAATTACCACCTTTTTTTAGAGGAAATCGGACGCCAGACGGCACCGGCAGTCATGGTGGCATGTCTATGTATGGAACCTAAGGAGCAGGTGCTTGTAGTGTCCACAGATCACAGGCTGGAAGGTGGAGATTATAACGGAACCATTATTCGGGCACAGCAGGATCTGACGGAAGATGTAATCGTTGCCATCGGATGTAAGGGGCAGCTTTCCTGCGGTCATAATTATTTTGATGTATATGATGATGGACAAGTCGATTATATGTCTGCCACTGCAAAAGAAGAAGGAACATGTGAGACATATATGGGGACCACTCTTCCGGATCGCGGTGCGGAGCGTTATCTGGACAGTGGAATTTTTCTTGTCTATGCAGGAACTTTTGTAAAGGCGGTAAGGCAGAACCGGCCAAAGCTCTATGAAGCATGCTGTCATGGCAGAAACCGGATGCTCATTGATGGAGGAAATGCAGTTCTGACCAAAGAATGGCTTGAGACTATTCCGTCTGTGAGTGTCGGAGATGCGGTATACGAAAAATGGACGCAGGATGGGAAGGTAAAGATTGTATATGGCGATTTTGATTGGTCGCGCCTTTTAAATCTGGAGACTCTTGCAGAAATTGTTTATGAAGGACAGTCAGAACATGATCTTTTGTATCAGTGCGAAAATGTGTCAATCATTAATGAGGCAAAAGAGAAACTGGTGGTGGCAAATGATTTAAAAGACGTATTGATTGTCAATACCAAGGATGCTGTTTATGTGACTGCGAAAGGTAGCAGTGCGCAGATAAAAACGATTCTGGCAATGGAAAATGAATTTACACCGCAACAAAAAGCGGCTTTTGATGAGGGGGATGTGTATTATACGACATGGGGATGCAAAGAGACTCTCAGCAGAAGTGAAGGTTATATGGTCAAAAAACTTACCATCTTTCCGGGGCAGAAACTTTCGCTTCATAAGCATGAAAAGCGGAGTGAGCACTGGTCGATTGTGAGCGGAACAGCGACAATAGTTTTGGGAGATGAAGAAAAAGAGTATCATACAAAGGAGAGTATCTTTGTCCCGATGGGTGTGTTTCACCGGATATCTAATGAGACGACGAAAGATCTGGTGGTCATTGAGGTAAGCATTGGTGAGAGCGTGAGCAGTATGACAGAAGATATGGTACATCCGCCGCGGAAGGATTATGCGCCGAATGAAATTCTCAAATTGGCTCCGGTATATAAAGATTATCTCTGGGGAGGAAACCGTCTTTCTAAATTGTATGGTTTTGGAGCGGCAGAGGAAATGATTGCGGAAAGCTGGCAGCTTTCTGCGCATCCGGCGGGAATGTGCAAAGTACAGGGCGGAAGTTTTGACGGTATGACATTTGCTTCGTATTTGTCAAAGGTTGGAAAGGAGGCCCTGGGGTGGAAATGCCAGCCATATGAGCGTTTCCCGCTTTTGGTGAAACTGATTGATGCAACGGACAAACTTTCGATACAGGTGCATCCGGATGATGCATATGCAATGGCATATGAAAATGATTATGGAAAAAACGAGATGTGGTATATTCTCGATGCGAAGGAAGATGCCTATGTCTATCTGGGATTTGAGAAAGATACGACGAAGGAAGAAGTAGAGCAGAGAATTGCGGAAGGTACACTCCCTGAGATTCTGCACAAGGTTTTGGTAAAAACAGGAGATTCGGTGTTTGTACCGGCGGGGCAGATTCACGCAATCGGTGCAGGAGTCCTTATTTTGGAGATACAGCAAAGTTCCAATGCAACTTACCGACTTTATGATTATAACAGAAAAGATAAAGACGGACAGCTTCGCCCGCTCCATCTTAAGAAAGCATTTGCCAATATCAGTTTTAAAGCAAGCGATGAGCAGGGGAATCCGCTTGGGCCGTGGCAGGAGGGGAAAGGATTTAAAAAACAGCTTCTCGAGGAATGTAAATATTTTTCGGTTTGGGCATATAGTGTAACCGAACAGACACAGCTTGTGATGGACGATTCCACTTTCTGGTCGATTGTGGTTGTATCAGGAGAAGGAGTTTTGGAGACAGAGGGCGAAAAACAACAGATAAAAGCCGGCGACAGCCTATTTTTGCCGGCGGGAAGAAGAGCGGTACAAATAACCGGACAATGCCATTTTGTGCTTAGTCATGTCTAGTGGTTTGTGTTGTGTTTTAATGGAGAGAATGATATACTGAAACAATGAAAAAGAAGAGATATTTTTTTAAAATTATATATCTGGCTCTGATGCTCGCAGTCACAATAATGTGCTGCAAGGTAACATGTAAGGCAGAAGATATGATGGATGTAGATAAGAATGGTGAAATTTGCAAAAAACCACAGGTGAATATTCTGCTGGTGGGAAACAGCCTTACAAAATGTGGCATACACAATAGAGGAAGAACCGTGCAGCGTCATTTGGAGAATATGGCAGCCTCTTCCGGTGAAAATGTCTATGTGCAGACAATAGCACACGGTGGAGCAGCGCTCAAGGGATATGCGGGCATGGTTCCGCAAAAGAAAAAAAGAGCAAAAGAGTTTCAAAAGGCCTTGAAGTCAAGACGCTGGGATTATGTGATTCTTCAGGAAAAAACCAAATTGTATTATTCGAAAGTGGAAGAATATTCGCTTCCGGCAATAGAAATATTGCTTGAGGAGATTGAAAAGGCGGCACCGGAAGCCAAGGTTTTGATGTATCTTCCGAGAGGGTACGACAGTTATGGCGGAAAGCAGATAACAAGTGAGGAAGCGTTACAAATGGAAGCGCATATCGGGGCTGCGGGATTGCGACTTGAAGAAGAATTCGGGATGGATCTGATACCGGTCGGAATGCAGTTTTATCGTTGTGGAATTCTGTATCCGGATATTAATCTGCTTGGCGCAGATAAAAAGCATCCAACGCGCGCCGGTTATTTTCTGACAGCAGGTTGTATCTATCAAAAAATATTTGGTGTGCAGCCGGTGATTTCAAAAGAAATGTTACAGCATGCGGAGATTTCAAAAGAAGAAGCCGGACAGCTTTTGGGGCTTTGGGGAACCGGGATAACGTCGAATCAGGTCGAAGTGTTACTGCACAAAGGTGAAAAGGCGGTTATGGAAATGAATATTCCTGAGTCTGTTTCCGGTACAAAAGTGCGTTTTAGTTCTATGGATGAGAATGTGGCGGTTGTAGATGGCATATCCGGAGAGATTACAGCTGTTTCCGGCGGAATGACGGTTATAATGGCGGAGACCATTGAAGGATGGCAGACATATTGTACGGTTTATGTGCCTTACGACCGACCGACCGAGATAACTACAAGTATAAAGACAGCAGTAAAAGAAGATGGTCAGAATATAACTTCTGTGATTCTGCGCTGGAAGAAGCAGCCGGGAGCCAAATATGAGGTGTATCGTTCTAAATCTCAAAAGGGACCTTATACATTACTGGGGAAGACAAGGAAGAGAAAATTTGAGGATACAACTGCAGCGCCGGGACAGACATGGTATTATAAAATAGTAGCCGTGAACGGATATTCTGCATGTAAAAGCAAGAAATCTCAAGAAACAGCGGTGGTCGTTCCGTAGAAGTTGATAATGATATAGGTGGTAGCATATGGAAAAAATTGAGCTTTTTGTGCCCGGAAGACTGTGTCTTTTAGGAGAACATAGTGACTGGGCAGGGCTTCACAGGGTGATGAATTCTGCGGTTATACCGGGACAGGCAATTGTCACAGGTATTGAGCAGGGAATCTATGCCGAAGTGGAAAAAGATGAAAAATTTATCGTGCAAAGTAATTTGGAAGCGTATCCGGATGCTTCTTTTTCCTGCGCAATGGATTCGGAAAAACTTAGAAAAGAAGCAAGTGCAGGAGGTTTTTTTTCTTATGTGGCAGGTGTTGCCTCTTATGTAAATGAATGCTATAATGTCGGCGGTCTGAAAATTACAATTACGCGTATGGATCTTCCGATGAAGAGCGGACTTTCCAGTAGTGCGGCAATCTGCGTTTTGGTGGCACGTGCATTCAATCAGATGTATCGACTGAAATTAAATACAATGGGCGAAATGCAAATTGCATTTATCGGTGAGCAAAGAACCCCGTCACGTTGCGGACGCCTCGATCAGGCCTGTGCATATGGTGTCAGACCGGTTCGGATGACGTTTGACGGCAATGAAGTAAGTGTGAAACCACTGGTATTTAAGAATACGCTTTACTGGGTGGTTGCAGACTTAAAAGCGCATAAGGATACGGTGCAGATTTTGTCAGATCTGAATAAGTGTTATCCTTTTGCACAAAATGAAAAAGAGCGTGCGGTGCATGAAGCACTCGGACGTGACAATGAAATGTTTGTGCTGCGTGCATGCGAATATTTGGCGCAGGGAGACAACGAAGCACTCGGTAGAGTGATGACAGAGTTTCAGGAAAATTTCGATAAAAAGGTGGCACCGGCCAGTTATGAGGAGTTAAAAGCGCCGGTGCTTCATTCGGTATTTGAGGATGAGCGGGTAAAAGAGCTTGTCTATGGCTGTAAAGGTGTCGGCTCGCAAGGAGACGGAACCGTACAGTTTTTAGCAAAGGATGAAGAATGTCAGAAAAAACTGATTGATTATTTGAATCATGAGCGTGGTATGGAAGCATTTTCGCTTACGCTCCGTCCGCAGCAGGCAGTGACAAAAGCGATTATCCCGGTTGCAGGATTTGGTACAAGGCTTTATCCGGCAACAAAGGGAATCAAAAAAGACTTCTTTCCGATTCTTGATGAAGACGGGTTGTTTAAACCTGCAATCATGGTGCTTTTAGAACAGCTCGATGCATCCGGAATTGAAGAGATTTGTCTTGTGATCGGTGAAGGGGAGAAGCCGATGTACGATGCGTTGTTTGCGCCGCTTTCTGAGGAGCATCGCAGTAAACTTCCGGAAGAAAAGCGTTTTTACGAGGATAAAATTCTTCGTATCGGGAAAAAGATTACGTATGTATATCAGAAAGAGCGCAGAGGTTTTGGACACGCGGTTTATCAGTGCCGGGAATTTACAAAAGGTCAGCCGGTACTTCTTTTGCTCGGTGATATGATTTATGAATCTGCCGGACCGAAAACTTGTATGACACAGCTGATTGATGCTTATGAGAATACCGGTCTTCCGGTAGTTTCTATGCATTCGGTGCCGCTTTCTGATGTTGTGCATTACGGAATCATGCATGGTCAGTGGGAAAATAAAGAGGAGACCATTTTAAAACTGGATGCATTTTGCGAAAAACCTTCCTGTGAGTATGCGGATGAGTTTTTGGGGACGGTGCGTAAAAATACGCGTGATCAGTTTTATGCCGTGTTTGGGCAATATATATTAACCAAAGAAGTGTTTGAGGCACTCGAGACCGACGTTAGGGAAAACCGTACAAGCGGCGGAGAGATTCAGCTTACCACAGCGCTTGACAAAGTGCGCGAGCGTATTGGTATGATGGGTCTTTTGATGGATGGAAAGTCCTATGATATCGGGCTGCCGGAAAAATACAGACACACTCTTTTGGAGTTTGGAAAAGGAAAAGAAAGAGAGAACGAAAATGAGTAATTCGGAAAAGAAGGTTCTGTCCATTGTAATTCCTTGTTACAATGAAAAGAACAATATTCTTGAGATTGTAAAGCGTGTGAAGGAGTCACCGATTGAGAATAAGGAAATTATTATTGTCGATGACTGCTCGACAGACGGAACAAGAGACGTTCTGGAGACAGAAATTCGTCCGCTCGTAGACCAGATTATTTATCATGAAGTAAATGGCGGAAAAGGTGCAGCATTAAAGACAGGATTTGCTGCGGCTACCGGAGATGCGGTGATTATTCAGGATGCGGATATGGAGTATGATCCGATGGAATACCCGCTTGTGTGTCAGCAGGTACTGGAAGGAAAAGCAAAAGTGGTATATGGATCCCGGTTTAAAGAACAGAAGGCTAAGGGATATCTGGCCAATCGTCTGGCCAATAAGTTTTTGACATGGCTTTCCAATATCTTTACACATCAGAAACTGACGGATATGGAGACATGCTATAAATGTTTTGCAAGAGACGTAATTCAGTCGGTGGATATTCAGGAAAAACGTTTTGGATTTGAACCGGAGATTACGGCTAAAATTTCTGATATGCGTATCAGGATTCATGAAGTACCGATTTCTTACTATCCGCGTACCAATGCAGAAGGGAAAAAGATTGGGGTTCGCGACGGAATCCGGGCGATTTATTGTATTATCAGATATCATTAAGTGAAAAAAGCGGCTGCGCATAAAGCGCAGCCTTTTCTTTGTTTGTGATTATTTTTTGCTGATTGTTTCCAGAGTGTATGTGTAGCTGGAAACTTCTTTGGTTTTCTTATTCTTTACAGTAACACGAATGTGTGTGCTTGGGAATAATGGATTATAAGAGTACTTATAAGAATGATTGGAATATTGCTCCTGACGAAAATATTTTGCACTCTTTGCAAGTGTAATGGTCTTTTTGTTTTTTGTCTTTTTGTATATGTAGTTACCTTCGGAATCGCGTTTTCCGATTTCGATGCTTACAAGTTTATATCCTTTATTCAGAGAAACGGTCAGTTTTCCTTTTGTTTTGGTTGAATAAGGGTAGTAGGAGTAGATTTCTTTGCCTGCAAAGGTAATCTTTTTAATCGGATGCTTTTTATAGACAACACTCGCATCGACTTTGACTTTGATTGTTTTTGTGCACTTCACAGCACCGTTTTTATCAATGACATCGAAAGAAACAATGTAACTTCCTTTTTTGGTTCCGTATAAACTGATGTAAGTGCGGGAATATTCGCAGGTTGTTTCTTTCTTGTAACTGTCTGATGTATAGTCGTAACGATTGCGCGTGGTTTCAGATACAGATTCATATGTTTTCTTGGCAAGGAGCCCTTTTTTGTTGACTCTGACATTGGTGATGCGATCCCCTTCGTTGTCTAAATTTATGGATGTCTGAGTGTATGCCCCTTTGGAATATTCATAAGCATAGCCGCTGGAGACGAAAGCTTCGTCGTTATAGGATACGCCGTTTGCAGTATCGTCCACATAAGCTGCATGGGCATCACAGGAAGAGAAGAGCGCCAGCAGGGCAGCCAGACAAAGGGTAGCCATATATTTATAAAATTTACATTCTTTCATTGAAATATCCTCCCTTATTTTACGTTAATGATATGAATAACAGCTTCTTCCGTTGTTTTGAGTTTCTTGTCATAGAAGGTTACTTTGACATAAGTGACCGGTTTTAAGAAATCGTAAGACGAATAAGAGTCATGTTTATAATAGTAACTCTGCGAATCGTTTGGATCTCCACTTTCATATTGGTAATAGAACTCTTTGTATTTGTTTTCTTTGGCGAGTTTGATCTTTCCGCCATTTTTCAGTGGTTTATATACCAGTTGTCCGTCAGCGTCGTAAGAAGTGGCAATTTCAAGTTTCTTTACTTTATAGTCAGAGTTGGCTTTGACTTTTAATTTACCGGAAGCCTTTTTGGTGATAATAGTGCTACCAAAATTTTTGACACCTGCATACGTAATATATTCGCATGGGAATGTATTTCCTGCGTATACTTTAATGGTTTTCGTACAAATCTTTTTGCCGGCAGCGTTTTTTACCGTAAACTTAGCGGTATAGGTTCCTTTTTTTACAGCAAAAAAGGAGATTTCATGTTTGCTTTTAAAACTCAAACGCTTATCGGAATCAAGGTTGCCGTCATACTCATAACAAGAGGTGGTACGGTCACCGATAAGGTCATAGGAGTAAGTTACCTTGGCAACGAGACCTTTGGAGGTCTTAACTGCGCTGATATGGTCTCCTTCATTTGGAAGATAAACTTCTGCATAATGGTTAAGGGTTGAGTTATACGAAGTTCTTACCGCGGATTCATATAGGACGCCGCTTTTTGCATCGTATTTGAATGTGTTGGTTTTTGTGGCTGCTTTCGCCTGCGTTGGTAATAGGAAAAAACATCCGATTACAAAAGCAAGAGCAAAAAGCAAAGCAGTGTTTTTTGTCTTTGTGTTTCTCATAAGAACCCTCCTGTAAAATAATAAAATAGTGAAATGGGGCAGTTTCATCAAACTGCCGCCATGATGATAATATTATAGCATATGGCAGAAAAAAAGGGTAGGTTTGAAAAGGCACTTGTTCACATTTTTATCACAGGATTGCCATATACTGTACATTGCATTTCACAGGAATGTAGTGTAAACTGTACGAGGTGTATAACACAGGATAAAAATAATAGGAGTGAAATACTTATGCATTTAAATAGTAGATACAGAAAATCCTTTTTGAAACGAACGGTTGTAGCGCTGAGTGCGGCGCTTATGATGGTGCAGGCACCGGTTGTACATATGACAGCATATGCTGCGGCGGATGTGGTTTCAGATAACTCGGTGGTATCCGGGAATTCAGTTGTAAATGACGTTGCCGCGGAGCAGATATTTTGTGAAACGGCGGATTTGCCGCTTGGATATGTATACATAGAGCATGCACAGCTTTCAGCGGCGCAGCAGCAGAACATTTTGGTGGAAGTCGGCAAAGAACCCCTGGACTGGGATTTGGCAACGCTGACAGTGTTAAACGATGAGTCCGGAGAGAAAAAGGAAATTTCGCTTGCCGATTTTTCAGAAAATGTATTGCACTTTGCATTTGATACATCGGATATGCAGGCAGGAGTATATCGTGTGACAAGTCTGGGATATTCTTATAAGCAAAATGATGTTTTGTATCAGGGTACGATAGACTTTTCTGAGATAGAAGGTATGGAGAATGTGTGCTTTGGTCTTGGAGTGGATAATCCGCTCCCGCAGACAGAGTTTACAGGCTATAATACAGACGGAAAACAGGTGGAGGCAGACAGCGTATCACAGGAAGAACTGCTTGATATAAACGTGGTATCCCTTCGCGGCGCGTCAGAGAATCTGGGAGCAACAGCTCCGATTGCCGAGGCTGTGCAGCAGGCGACTGCAGAGACGTTGGGTGCAGAGAAGATTGTGGCAGAAAAAGGAATCGGACAGGTAAGCGACGAGGCAGTGAGCAGTGAACGGAAAATTGCCGGAAGCCTTGTTGTTATGCTCGATCCGGGACACGATGCCACGCACGTGGGTGCGCGTTCTAACGGGCTGGAAGAAGAGAAACTGACACTTAAGGTGGCAAATTATTGTAAAGAGTATCTGGAAAAGACTTACTCTGATGTTGTGGTATATATGTCGCGTCCGTCGGAGGCGTGCCCATATCCGGGAACGGTTTCCGGTGATTGTAATGCGAACAGAGTAGACGATGCATACCGAAAGAAAGCAGACGTGTATGTCAGTCTGCATTTTAATTCGACAGCGGGCGGTGTGACTACTGCGACGGGTTCTATTGTGTTTTATCCGAACAGTAATTATAACAACGATGTAGGATCAAAAGGAGCAACACTTGCGTCAAAGATTATTGAACAGCTCTCGAAACTCGGACTGAAAAATAACGGAATCCAGATTCGTAATTCGGAAAATAATACATTATATCCGGACGGTTCGCTGGCAGACTATTATGGTGTGATCCGCCGCAGCAAGGAGTATGGAATTCCGGCGGTTATCGTGGAACATGCTTTCTTGAATAATGTGGAGGATGCAGCTTTTTTACAGGCTGAAGAAAACCTTGAAAAACTTGGTGTTGCCGATGCGCTCGGTATTGCACAGGCTTATGGTCTTTCAACAGAAGAAGTAGAGTTTGATGCAGAGGATCTGCAGGTGACGGAGATTGACGGCGGAATGGGAACATTTCAGATTACATTAAAAGGTGCGTCTCCGGTCAAACGTATTGCAGATGTTAAATTCAAGGTATATCCGACAGACAATAAGAAAAAGGAATATACCTATACGGCGCTGCTTACCGATAAAAAGACGGGAACCTACACAGTTACCGGAAATGTAGGAAATCACGGGGCGTTAGAAGGAACCTACAAAGTTATCGCCTATGCGTACGATGCGGCAGGCAAGAAAACACAACTTCGTTCGACAACGTTTTCTATGAAGCAGGCTGCTATTGATACAGAGCAGATGAAAATGACAGCAACACTGAGTTCACGAGAGAAAGTTGCTACGATAAAGTTAAAGGGCGCCTTAGATGTAAAGAACGTTTATTTTATGGTATACAGTAAGGCGGCGGGTGAGAAAAAGGCAAAAAAATACAAACCTGAGAAATTGGCCAACGGTCAGTGGAGAGCAAAGGTGCCGATTGCCGATCATAAAAAGGCCGGAGAGTATGTGGCAAAGGCTTATGTGGAAAGCTATTTCGGAGAGATGAAAGAGGCGTTAGCTGCCGGCTTTGTAGTAGAAGGACCGACCGTAAGAAAGATTCAGATTGTAAAAATGAATTTGAACAAAGGAACGTTCCGGGTAAATGTAAGGGGAGTGGAGTCGAAATCCGGAATAAAGAGTGTGCAGGTAATCGTCAAGAAGTTAGACGGAACTAAAATACGTAAGGAATATAAGACGAAAAAGGCAAAAGCCGGATATTATTATGCAGATATTGATATGAAGAGTTTTAAATATCAGTATGGAACCTATGGTATTTATGCGAAAGTTAAAGATGGTAACGGGATCAATGAAACGGTTGCGGAAAAGAAGCAGCTGATAGAAGAACCGATACCGGTGATTGACGCAAAATTGAAAAGTAAGCATACAAAACTTATGCTGAGTGCTTCAAATCTTGGTATGGGGGCTAATGTGAAAGGCGTTCGCTTCAAGGTGGTGCCGGTAGAAGAGAAGTCAGCTGCTAAAACCTATACACTTCCGGCGACAAAAAATGGGGTTTACAGTAAGACGGTACCGGTGAAGGATTTTGGGGTCAGCGGTGATTATAAGATTCTTACCTATGTCAAGAGAGCGGATGGAAAGTATAAAAAAGTCGGGAAGGCTAAAATTGTAACAGTTCCGGAAGCAGAAGGCGGAAGCGTGAAGGTGAAGAAAAAGTCAGATCAGGCAAACTATCTGACGATTTCGGATATAGAATATAAAGGCAGGATTGAAACGGTCAGGGTGAAAGCATGGCCGGTTACCAAAAAGAAGGCAAAGTATGTGTACAAGGCATCGTTGCGTTCGGATGATTCCTATCGTGTAGTTATTGATTCGAAAAATCACAAAGGAGTCGGTGGGCAGTACAAATATGAGGTAATTGTGACGGCGGCGAATGGCATCGAGACAACCTTGCTCAGTGGTAAGTTAACGCTTGGAAAGTCAGAAGCCGAAAATACACAAATGTATGC
Source organism: Lachnospiraceae bacterium (assembly GCA_017623815.1). GTDB lineage: Bacteria > Bacillota > Clostridia > Lachnospirales > Lachnospiraceae > SVFI01. The sequence goes on along the minus strand of JAGAOK010000041.1, from coordinate 15,148 downwards.
CATTAGTGGGACTTCTGCAGTTACAGTGAAGCAGATGATGGCTTATTATAAGAAATATGCCACCTATCCGACCTTCTATGCGGTGTCGGATGCGCCTACACTTAAGACATTTTGTGAGTTCTACTATAAGGAATGTGAAAAAGAAGGGATTCGTGCTGAAGTTGCATTTGCCCAGGCCATGCATGAAACAAATTTCCTGCGTTATGGCGGAGATGTCGGTATAGAGCAGTTTAATTTTGCAGGAATCGGAGCAACCGGAGGTGGTGCGAAGGGGAATTCTTTTGAGAGTGTAAGAATCGGTATCCGGGCGCAGGTACAGCATTTGAAGGCTTACGCAAATAGTGAACCTTTAAATCAGGGATGTGTGGATCCGCGTTTTTCCCTTGTGAAAGAAAGAGGATGTGCACCATATGTAGAGTGGCTCAGCATCCCGAATAATCCATATGGAAAAGGATGGGCAACAGATCCGAATTATGCAGTAAAGCTCAGAAGGATGATATCGGATCTTAGAAACAGTTGATGAAAGTGACTTCGTGCAATAAAAGGATTGACGAAAGCGTGGAGTTTTCATATACTAAAAATGGCAAATAGTAATCAAAGCATACAATATATTGTATGCTTTTGGTGTATTTTATAGAATGAGGAGTTTATTATGGGAAAGATAACAGTAGAGACATGTCAGATTGAAGGTCTGAAGGTGATTACACCGGCTGTGTTTGGTGATGAGCGTGGATACTTCATGGAGACGTATAACTATAATGATTTTAAGGAGGCAGGAATTGATCAGGTCTTTGTACAGGACAATCAATCTGCTTCTAAAAAAGGCGTTCTGCGCGGACTGCATTTTCAGAAAGAGTTTCCGCAGGACAAGCTTGTGCGTGTTGTAAGCGGAGAGGTTTATGATGTGGCAGTGGATCTTCGAAAAGGATCCCCAACCTTCGGGCAGTGGTACGGGGTGCTTCTTTCAGCAGAGAATAAAAAGCAGTTCTTCATTCCGAAGAATTTTGCACATGGGTTTGTTGTGCTTTCTGACTTTGCGGAATTTGCATATAAGTGTACCGATTTTTATCATCCGAACGATGAGGGAGGATTGCTGTGGTCAGATCCTCAGATTGGTGTTCAGTGGCCGATTCCGGAAGGGATGACAAAAGAAGATTTGATTTTGTCTGACAAGGATACGAAATGGGACGGTATTGATGAATACCGCAAAGAACGTGGTTTATAGTTCTTAGGGTATACCGGGTATTCGGGGGAATCTTGGTATTTGAAGTGAGATGATAGGCAATGAAAAAAAGAGAACGATATAAAAAACTGATCAGTACGTTGGAGACGGTGGTCTTAATGCTGATTCATACGTACCTTTATGCGATGATATGGTACGGATATTATAGTGGATTGATGCCGAAAAAACTGCAGTTTTACCGCAGGGGACATTGGGCAGTTATCGCGATGTATGTTCTGGTACTGTGGCTGTTTATTAAACTGTACGGTGGCTTTAAGGTCGGGTATCTGAGATTGTTTGATGTGATATATTCGCAGTTCTTATCGCTTCTATGTGCGAATGTTGTGTTGTATTTCCAGGTCTGTATGTTGACAAGGGAATATGTGACGCCGGTACCGGTTCTGGTGATGACTGCGATTCAGATAGTTGTGATTTTGTTGTGGGTGTTTATTTGCCGCATTCTTTATATGAAATTGTATCCGCCGCGCAATCTTCTTTTGGTGTATGGAGAAAAAACGCCGATTGATTTTATCAACAAAATTAATGCACGTAAGGATAAATATTTTATTCAGAAAAAGATTCATGTCAGTGAAGGCATGGAAAAGATAAAAAAAGCAATTGCAGAGTGCGAGGGTGTTATGATTTGTGAGACGGCTTCGCATCCGCGTAATGAGGTGCTGAAGTATTGCTTTATACATTCGGTTCGCACCTATGTTGTACCGAAGGTCACAGACCTGATGCTGATTGGGTCCGATGAGATGCATTTGTTTGATACACCGCTTCTTTTGTCGCGAAATCAGGGGCTGACGGGAGAGCAGCAGGCGGTAAAGAGGATTATAGATATTGTGTTGTCGCTGATTGCATGTGTAATCGCATCACCGTTTATGCTGATTATAGCTGTCGCAATCAAGATTTATGACAGAGGACCGGTTATTTATAAGCAGATTCGTCTCACCAGAGACGGAAAGGAATTTGAAATATATAAATTCCGGAGCATGAGTGTGGATGCGGAAAAAGGCGGTGCACGTCTTGCTATGAAAAATGACAGCCGCGTAACTCCGATCGGAAAAGTAATTCGAAATCTTCATTTGGACGAACTTCCGCAGTTGTTTAATATATTAAAAGGGGACATGTCCTTTGTCGGACCACGTCCGGAACGTCCGGAAATTTTTAAACAGTACGAGCAGGAACTTCCGGAATTTGCGTTCCGTCTCAAGGTAAAGGCCGGTCTGACAGGATATGCGCAGGTGTATGGTAAATATAATACGACGCCGCGCGATAAAGTGAAACTGGATGTGGCCTACATTGAGCATTATTCCGTCTGGCTTGATATTAAACTTATGCTTTTAACCTTCAAGATTTTGTTCCAGAAGGAAAATACCGAAGGTGTGGATCAGAATCAGACAACGGCGCTAAAAGCAAAGAAGGAAAAATAAAATGAAGCAGGTAGATTATTCCGTACTCATGTCGGTCTATTCAAAAGAACACGCGTTATTTTTGAGGGAAAGCATAGATAGTATGCTTTCCCAGACTATTATGCCGAAAGATTTTGTGATTGTATGCGATGGACCGCTTACCAAATCACTGGAGGAACTTCTTGATGCCTATGTAAAAAAATATCCACAGCTGTTTCAGATTGTGCGTCTTCCTGAGAATGTGGGACTGGGAAGGGCATTGAATGAGGGGATGAAAAAGTGTAAATTTGAGATTATAGCCAGGATGGACAGTGATGACATCAGTCTTCCGGATCGTATGGAGCGGCAACTTTCAGCTCTTGCGGAACACAAGGCAGATATTGTAAGCGGGACGCTTTTGGAGTTTGATGAGCGGCATCCGGAGGGCTTTCGCAAAAGAACACTCCCGCAGATGCAGGAAGAGATACGCAGGTTTGCCCGGCGAAGAAATCCATTCAATCATCCGTGTACGGTTTATAAAAAAACAGCTGTGATTAAATCGGGAGGCTATCAACATTTTGCTTGGTTCGAGGATTACTATTTGTGGGTTCGGATGCTGATGGCAGGAATGCACGGATACAATGTGCAGGAGACGGTGCTCAAGATGCGTGTGACCGGAATGCATCAGCGCAGAGGCGGATGGGACTATGCAAGAGCAATAATTAAATTTAGATTATATTTATATAAAAGCGATTTTTGCTCCCTTGGGGATTTTTTATATACTGTGATTGGTCATGTAGGTGTCAGTCTATTGCCCAATCGTCTTCGAGAGGCGTTCTACAATAAAATGCTGCGCAGGAAGTAGGAGAAAAGGTAATGTCACTTCGATCCTTGGCCAAGAAGGTCATTGATTATACAATTGAAGATGAGTATAAGGTGTATCGCTTGAAAAAAACACCATTTGCGTATCGAAGGAAGTATACACAGGAGTATCATGAGAAATATGATGCTTTGCCGATTCGTTCAAACAAAGTGGTTATTTCCAACTATATGGGAAGCGGATATGGATGTAACGGAAAGTATGTGCTGGAGTATCTTTTAAAAAACGAACCGGAATTTGCGAAAGAGCTGGATCTGGTCTGGGTCGTGCGGGATGCTGAAAAAAATAAGGAATGCTTTCCGCCGCAAGTACGGCTGGTAGAATACGGTTCCTTTCAGGCAATGCAGGAATATGCAACAGCGCGTGTCTGGCTTCAGAATTTTCAGATGGTACATTACTTAAATAAAGGGCTTTTGAAACGTGATGGTCAGGTGTATATCCAGATGTGGCACGGATCTTTGGGTATTAAAAAGATAGAAGGTGCAGTGGATTATCTAAACCGTGATAAGGCATGGCTGTCGCTTGCAAAGAAGAATGCAGCTTATACGGATTACTGGATTTCAAACAGTGACTTTGAAACGAAGGTGTACCGGGAAGCGTTCTGGGGAGCAGGGACAATATTGGAATACGGACATCCGAGGAATGATATTTTTTATGCAGACAGATCAGAAGCGGTAAGGAAGATCAGAGAAACATACGGAATCTTGCAAAATCAAAAACTGTTACTATATGTCCCGACCTTTCGAGATGGCGCGAAAGGAAATAAAAAACTGCCGGATGGTGTCAAAATAGCAGATAGTCTGAATAAACGCTTTGGCGGCGACTGGGTGTTAGCCATCAGACAGCATCCGCGTATTGCCGCAGATGGGAAACTCGAAAATGACGCAGGACAGAATGTTTGGCGTAATGTTACGTTTTATCCGGATATACAGGAACTTTTGGCAGCAGCAGATGTGGTTTTGACGGATTATTCCAGTGCAATTTTTGATTTTGTGCTGACCGGACGACCGGGATTTTTGCTGATGGAGGACTACAAGGAGTATGAAGATCTTCGCGGACTGTATTATTCGCCGCATGAATCACCGTTTCCTGTGTCATATACGCAGGAGCAGCTTTGTGAAAAGATAACAGGGTTTAATGAGGAGCAATATCAGCAGAAGGTACAGGCTTTTTTAAGGGAAAAAGGTTGTAGAGAAGATGGTAATGCAGCAGAGAGGGTGACGCAACTGATAAAAGAAATAATAGTAGGCAGATTAGAGGTACAAGATGATTAATCAACTGAGCAAAAAGCGAATTACGGCAACTGTGATAAAGATGGAATGGGAACGGATACATTTGCATTTGTATGTGAAAGTGGATGTAAATGATGAGACACTGGATATACAAAGTGTGCCTCTTTCTTTCTATCTTGTAAATAAGGATGAGATTACTTCTCCGGCTAAGTGCAAGGTTTTGGGAGATGAAAATTGTGTATATCATCTTCATTTGAATGTGACGAATAATGGAGAAAACTGGTGTATACCATCAGGACGATATATGATAGAAGTGTTGCAAGGTGATGTAGCACTTGCGGATTGTGAAATCGGAAAGGAACTTGTGCCTCGAATAGATGAGTGCTCGAGAAACTTTCTGTATTCTAACGGAAAGCGTGCATATACAGTAACGTTTGATGTGGAAGATGGGGATGATATATTGCCATTTGAGATGACGACACTGACATCCGGGATGATTGCGCTGAAGTATCCGTCCCGTGGAAGAATGCGTGATAGGATTCATCCGGTCAAGGATATCACAACGACCTGGCTGGGGAAGAAAAATATGATTCGTGTGGCGTATCAGGCATTGTATAGGCTGAATAAGGGGAAAAGGAGAAATACAATCCTGTTTATGACGGAACAATCGGAGAAGATTGCCTCTAATTTAAAAGCGGTGTCTGAGAGAATGATGGCACGCGGAATGGATAAGGACTATAATATTCTGTACTCGGCGCGTGCGGCGAGTGAAAAGGGACAGAGTATCAAGAGCTGGTTTTCACTTGTCAATAAACTGTCGCAGAGCGGAATTGTGATTTTGGATGATCATGCGCCGTGTCTGGATTGGTTGAAGCTTACAGACGATACCAAGGTATTACAGCTTTGGCATGCTGGGGCCGGGTTCAAATCTTCAGGCTATAGCCGCTGGGGGCATAGGGCGTGCCCGAATGCTGTTTCCTGCCATAGACAGTATGATTTTGGTATTGCCGGTTCTAAAAATATTGCACATTTCTTTTCGGAAGTGTGGGGAATGAATGACGAACAGGTAATTGCCACCGGAATGCCGCGTATGGATGAGTATCTGGATTCGGAGCATAGAAAACAGAAGACGGAAGAGATTTATGAAAAATATCCGTTTTGTAAAGGGAAAAAAGTAATTCTTTTTGCGCCGACATACAGAGGAAAAAACAAGAAAGATGCCTATTATCCGTATGAGCTGATTGATTTCAAAAAACTTTATGAGCTTTGCAAAGATGAGTATATTGTTCTTTTTAAAATGCATCCGTGGGTACATGGTGCAGTGCCGATTGCCAAAGAATACAAGGATCGCTTTGCGGATGTCGGAACCTTTCCGAATATCAACGACTTGTTCTATATTACAGATTTGCTGATTACGGACTATTCTTCGAATATTTTTGAATATTCCCTGATGAAAAAACCGATACTGTTTTTCGCGTTTGATAAAATTCAGTACTCGTTTTCGCGTGGTTTTCATAGACCATATGAAGAGTCTGCACCGGGAAAGGTATGTTATACTTTTGAGCAGATTCTTGAAGCTATCAGGATGAAAGATTTCGAGTATGAAAAAGTGCAACAATATGTGGATCATCATTTTGATTACATTGATTCCGGGGCTTCGGATCGAGTGATTGACTGGTTGATTCTTGGAAATCTGCCAAAGGATATAGCTGAGGATCTGGAGAGAGTAAAAGCAGAGAATGAATATCGGAAGAATCTTGATTTTACGTTTGGAGGAGAGAGACTTCCGGTGAGCCAACAGGAAGAAGAAAATAACTAAACAAGTAAAACGAGGGAGAGTTAGTCACCCTCGTTTTATTAATTTCTTGTGTAGTTTTTTCAGAAGAGATGTTTTTTGAGGCGATGGGGAAGGGTCGTAGACTGAGCTGTGTATGAGCTGCTGACGATTTTGGTGTGGGGAGTTTTCCAGATTTTGTATAGCGGTTAAAATGAAATCGGTGGATTCTTCTACATATTTTTCGCGGAGTTCTTCTACCGGATGAAAGTCAATATCCGGGAGAGATTGCGCAAGCTTTGGCTGATAGCCTTTGACGCGCCGGTCGGACAATTGAAACAAATCAAGAAGGCTGTCAATCTTATCCCCGGCTCTGTCACCGGCATAAAATTGTTTATGGAAAATGATAGAAAAACAGCAGGCGTGGAACGAGTTTGTAAAAATATATTTGGCCTGCATCATATAGCCGAGCCATTCTTCGACCCCGATATCGTAAATCAGTTTGTAGGAAACGTCTTCGGCGAGTGTTTCATGATCAGGATATTCGCTTAATTCAATGATGTCATAGCCGTGTTCCTTTGCAAATGCAATTGCGGTTTTTACCAGCTGGTCAGCTTTTTCCATGGCCAGATAAATCAAAATGTAATTTTTTTCGACGGGAAGTATGGCCATTTTTTGATAAAAGTCTTTTTCTTGTAAGAAAACAGGATCCAGTACATGAGAAACCGGAAGATCAGAGTGAGAGTTGATGTATTCCATCAGACTTTTCTCCCGGACAGAAATGTAGTCGATGTCGCTAATGTACTCAAAGAACTTTTGGGCTTGCTCCGGTGTGTATTGACTTGCGCCGCGACTGGCAGCATAGGCAATCTTTTTCTTGTTTTTCATAGAAGCGCAGGCGAGGAAAAAACCGCGGTCAAATCCACTATTTTTGTTGTATTTCCATATAACATCGGTGACGCATATATAACAGTCAAATCCTAAATCAAGGGTATCAAGATCTTTTGCGTTGTAGCAGTGGTCTGTTTTATGGTAATAAGTTTGGATGAATTCTTCGAAGCGGTCATATCTTTTCTCACGGGCTTTGTAAAGTGTGTGCCATTTTTGGAACTGTTTTTGCCGGCGTATGGGATTGTCGTCAGGGTGGTCGCGATAATAATCCAGAGGATGTCTTGCATCAAAGGTCCCGTAGTAATTCGGTTTGTAATCTATGATGGTGCTGCCAATTCCATGTTTTTTCAGAAAGGATTGGAATGCGACGGAATGAAGAGGTGAAGCAAAATTCAGCACTTTTGTGTGGGCATTTATGGAAATAATAGCAATTTTCATAAGAGGGTAACAGTTCCTTTCAATTTCGTATTCTGTTTTTATTGTATGTTGTATGGAAAATGTTATTCAGTGAAAAAAGATTGAGAAAGTCTGTTTGGTGTGATACAATGTCGAAGGATAGCATATTTTGTGCATGTATATTTGAAAATCAGAGGTATTATGATGGCAGAACAAACAGAAAAATTCGGATGGTCAGAGTGGTATCAATTGAATGGGAAGAGACTTTTTTGTTGGTACTATCGCCGTAAGCCGATACAGAAGAAAAAAATTGTATTTTCACAGTTTGGCGGCCGGGGATACGGATGTAATCCGCGTGCAATTTGCGATGAGTTTTTAAGACGTGGCGACGACTATGATCTGGTGTGGATATTAAGTAAGAATTTGACACGTAAAAAATCCGGAGTCCCAAATGGTGTGCGTACCGTAAGCGGGAAAAAAGTGTACTATGAGTTGGAAACGGCGAAGGTATGGATCAACAATATACATTTCAATGTATTGCTGAATGAGGGCGTTAAAAAGAGAAAAGGAACCATTTACCTGAATACATTTCATGGTGGTATCACATTGAAAAATCAGGTAACGGACAAACATAATTATAGTCAGAAGATTGAAGAGAGTATCAAAGAGCAGATGTATCACAAAGATGCAGAATATGTGGATTATATTACCTGCGGATGTGATATGGAAGTTCATGTGCTTGAGGAGTTTTTCTATCATCAGGGTGAGATCCTGAAACTCGGAGATGCAAGGACGGACATGCTGGTAAATGGCTCCCCTGAGATTGAGAAAAAAGTGCGCGAATTTTATGAGATTCCGGATGGAACCAAAATCGCGATATATGCACCAACCTTCCGGGCAGATAAAAAACTTGATTGTTATAATCTGGATTTTGATAAGGTTCTTGACTATCTTGAGGAGCGGGACGGTTGCCCTTGGGTTATGCTGATCCGCCTTCATCCGCGTCTTGCAAAACAGACAAAAAATATTGTGCCGGATTCTCCAAGATATATTAATGCAGCACAGTATACGGATATGCAGGAACTTTCGGTTGCATCAGATTTGATGATATCAGATTATTCATCTGTAATCACCGATTTTATGTTGACAAGAAAACCGGGCTTTATGTATGTGCCGGATCTTGACAAATATCTGAAGTCAAGAGGAATGTATTTCGAAATGGAAGAATTGCCGTTTCCGTATGCGCGAACCAATGAAGAGTTTTTGCAGAAATTAAAATCTTTTGATGAGGCAGCATACAAGGAAAAGGTAGATGCGTTTGTAAAGAAAATCGGATATATTGACGATGGACAGTCGGCAAAGCGTATCGTGGATTTCTTGATTGAAAAAATGGAAGGATAAGAAAAATGAAAAGAGTAATAACATACGGAACATTTGATTTGCTTCATTACGGGCATCTTAACCTGTTGCGTAGAGCTAAGGAACAGGGAGATTATCTGATTGTGGCATTGTCCACGGATGAATTCAACTGGAACGAAAAACAGAAAAAATGTTATTTTGAATATGAGAAAAGAAAGCAGATGCTTGAAGCAATCCGTTATGTGGACCTTGTTATTCCGGAAGAGAATTGGGAGCAGAAAGTAACAGATGTGCAGGAGTATATGGTAGATACTTTCGTCATTGGAGATGACTGGGAAGGTAAGTTTGATTTTTTGAAAGAGTATTGTGACGTGGTATATCTTTCGAGAACGCCGGAAATTTCTACGACGCAAATTAAAGAGAGCCTGAAAGAGAAATAAAAATTTGAAAGGAGAATGACCTGATGAAGGGAGTTCTCTTTTTGTTTGTTGAGGGGATAATAAAAGGGAAAAATAAAAAAGATGCTTTCGGTGGAAAGATGTGCTATAATGACAACAAACTATGCTCAAAATAGGTGTAGACTGCCTTTGAAAAGATAAGGAGGACAAGCAGATGAATGTAGCATTGGTGTTCGCTGGCGGCTCGGGACAGCGCATGCGTACGAGCGCAAAGCCAAAACAGTTTTTGGAGATATACAGTAAACCGATCATTATTTATACGCTGGAAATTTTTGAAAAGCATAAGGATATTGATATGGTAGTTGTTCCGTGTATTGCGGGATGGGAGGATTATCTGCAGGATCTTTTGGACAAGTTCGGAATCAAAAAGGTGAAAAAGATTCTCACCGGAGGTAAGGATACGCAGGAGTCAAAGATGATTGCGCTTCGTTATCTTGAGACCGTTTGCAAGGATGATGATATTGTACTTTTGCACGATGCGGTGCGTCCGCTGATTACAGAGGAACTGATCACTGACAATATAGAAAGTGTGAAAAAATACGGAAATGCGATTACGGCAGTACCGTTTACAGAGACTGCGATTACAAGCCAGGATGGTGAGCAGATTGAAAAGACTATTATCCGCAATACCATGTATGTGGCGAAGGCTCCGCAGAGTTTCTACTTTAAGGATGTTATGGATGCCCATACCAAAGGTGAGACTATGCCATATACCATTACCATTGATACCTGTTCTCTGATGACAGAGCTTGGCAGAAAGCTTCATATGGTACCTTGTAAAACGACAAACATTAAGATTACAACACCGGAAGATTATTTTATCTTAAAGGCACTTATTGATTTGAGAGAGAGTCAGGATATTTTCGGATTATAAAAAGGAGCTTGGAGGCTGTATGAAACAAAGTCATATTATTACAGAAGATTTACAGCGGATTGTATCAGAGCCAATCGATTGGAATGCACTGCGCGAAAAGCGTGTACTGATTTCCGGAATAAACGGACTGATCGCTTCCTATATTGCCCGCACCATTTTCTATTTAAACGATACCAGGGATATGGGAATTACACTTTACGGCATTGCCCGTAATGAGGAGAAGACAAAGAAAAAATGGGGACAAGAGCTTTTGCGTGAGGATTTTCATGTCTTTTATCAGGATGTGACAAAGCCGCTTGCATTTGACGGGACAATCGAGGTGATGATTCACGCGGCCAGCCAGACAGGACCGGAGCAGTTTGCCAAGGATCCGGTCGGAACAGCGATGGGAAATGTACTTGGAACCTATCATTTGCTTGAGTACGGAAGGATGCATGGTACGGAAAGATTTCTTATTCTTTCAACAAGAGAGATTTATGGTAAGGGAAACCTTGATTTTGTAAAAGAAGACCAGTACGGCGTGGTGGATCCGACCAGTGTGCGTTCCTGCTATCCGGAAAGTAAACGTATGGCAGAGAATCTTTGCGTCAGCTATCGTCAGCAGTACGGAATAGATGCGCGGATTGTTCGCATTGCCCATACCTATGGACCGGGAATGCTCCTTGGTGACGGAAGAGTCGTCGGCGATTTTTTGGGAAATGTTGTAAATCATCAGAATATTACGATGAACAGTGATGGATCTGGCACACTGGCGCTTACCTACATCGGAGATGTGGTGGCAGGAATTTTCTATGCACTGATCCAATTTAAAGATGTGGTTTACAATGTGTCGAATTCCGATGAGACTGTAACGGTAAAACAGCTTGCACAGACGCTCTGCGAGTTGTTCAAAGATTATGGGATTAAACTGATCATGAATATACCGGACGAGAAACCGGCCGGATATCTGAATTATAAGCTGGGATTTTTACAGTCTGACAAGGCCATTGCACAGGGCTGGAGTCCGAAGGTGGATCTTCACAGCGGTATGCAGCGCACCGTGCGTTATTTTGAGGAAATGAAAGAAGAATAGTAAAGTTATGAAAAAATTTATTGCCAATGTTAAGAGATATAAAAGTTATATGATTTACAGTGCCAAGGCAACGCTCAAGGGCGAGGTGGCAGGTTCCAGACTGAACTGGCTGTGGTGGATTCTCGATCCGTTCCTTTTCATGCTGGTTTATACCTTTATGGCCTTGGTTGTATTTGGAAAGGGAGAACCGTATTTTCCGGTTTTTGTTTTTATCGGACTAAATATGTATGATTTCTTTAATCGCACGGTGACCAGAAGCGTGCGCGCCATAAAAAGGAATAAGGGTGTGATTTCCAAGGTGTATCTGCCAAAATATGTGCTGGTACTTACCACGATGCTTGTCAATGGATTTAAGATGCTGGTTGCGTTTGCACTTGTCGTGCTTATGATACCGATTTACAGAGTACCGCTTACATGGCATGTGATAGAACTGATTCCGGTGTTTATTACGCTCCTTTTATTTACATTCGGCTGCAGCTGCATTGTCATGAATATCGGAGTGTTTTTTTCGGATCTTGCAAATGTAATCACAGTGCTTCTGCGTCTCGTGTTTTACATGTCCGGTATTTTTTACAATATTTTAAATCGTGTACCGGCGCCGTATGACAACGTGCTTTTGACGGTCAACCCGATGGCGCTTTTGATTCAGAGTGCAAGAAACTGTGTGCTTTATCAGACAAATCCGTATTACGGCCTTCTGGGTGCATGGTTTGCGATAAGTGTTGTGCTTTGCATTGTCGGAGTACGTATGATTCAAAAATATGAAAACAGCTACGTAAAGGTGATTTAATATTATGACAGGAAAAAATGTAATTGAAGTAAAGGATCTGCGTATCCGCTACAAAACGATAAAAGCAGAGTCCATCAAAAAAAGTCTTTTTTCGCTGCGCAAATCCAAACTGGAGGAATTTGAAGCGGTAAAGGGAATCAGCTTCTCGATTGAAAAAGGTGAGGTGGTTGGACTAATTGGTAAAAACGGAAGTGGGAAATCGACCACACTACGTTCCATTGCCGGTATATTTTCACCGGATGAAGGAACGATAGATATCGGGGACAATACGATTTCTCTTTTGTCAATCGGAGTCGGATTTAATAAGGAACTGACCGGAAAAGACAATATTTTTCTTTCAGGACTTCTGCTCGGGTTTACGGAGCAGCAGATCAAAGATAAATACAAAGAAATTGTGAAATTTTCGGAACTGGGTAATTTTATCAATGCTCCCGTCAGGACCTATTCCAGCGGTATGTATTCGAAACTGGCATTCTCCATTTCCGTGATTATGGAGACGGATATCATTTTGATTGATGAGGTATTAAGTGTCGGTGATATCAAGTTTAAGCGTAAGAGCCTGAAAAAGATTAAGGAATTGATTTCGGACAGCAGTCGTACCGTTATGATTGTGTCCCACAGCATAGAGACTGTCAGAAAACTTTGCACCAGAGTAATCTGGCTTCATGAAGGACAGCTTCGTATGGATGGACCGACGCAGGAGGTTTTGGAGGCTTATGAGGAGTTTATGACGGAGTTAGAACCGGAAAAGAAAAAGACAAAGAAGGAAAAGAGAGAAGAAAAGCTATTGCAATATCTGGATGAGTAGAATAGGAGCGGGAGATGAAAACGGAACAGGTGCAATTAAGTCAATTACAGATACTTAGAAATAGTTTCTTTTTTGTGGCGTATACGATTTGGATGCTGCGTACATTCATCAAGACAACTTTTTTTTACTCTGCTCCGCTTGTGCAGGCTTGGAATGACCGCGCACTGGATATAGTGATTCTTATCTGTATTGCAGTTATTGTGGTGGACTTTGAGGTGAAGTACAAGGAGATTCTGCTGCTATGTTTCATATGCCTGTTCTACTGGATAGCGTATGCAACCGGTGCCGGCGGGATTCTTGGAACTGTGTTGCTCGTGTATGCAGGGCGAAAAGTACCGTATCGCAAAATAGTCTGCTATACATTCGTGCTGCTTTCAGGGCTGCTTATTATTACGGTATGTAGTTCTCTGCTCGGCGTGATTGAAAATCATGTATTTGTACAGTATGGTGGCAGAGTTAGATATGGAGTCGGCTTTTTGTATTGTAGTTATGCCAGCCATTATTTGTTGCTGTTTTTTATGCTGTATTTTGTTGTTCGAAAAAGAGTGCGTCTGTATGAAGTGATGCTTCTTATTGCGCTGAATATCGGGGGATATTTTGTTACGGATACAAAGACGGACATCCTGTCGCTTGTGATGATGCTGTTAGGAACCGCGTTTCTGCGGCTTTTGCGTTCGAAGAAGAGAGTGTTACAGATACTTTCTTATATTCTGTTTTTGGTTCCTTTTGCTTTTTGGGGGCTTAGTCTGTATATGGCCAAAGCATTTGATTGGATGGTGCCGTTTTGGCTGAAACTGAATTTTGCATTAAATGGACGATTGGATTTGGGGAGTAAGGCTTTGCAGGAATATCCGATTCGATTGTTCGGGCAAAAAATTCGTTGGGTGGGCGGATCTGCGATGGTAAAAGATCCGACGCTGACTTACAATTATGTGGATAACAATTATCTGTCGGTTACATTGCAGATGGGAGTTCTTTTTGCGTTTTTCATGTGTTTGGCATATGGAAGAGCTGTTTATGTGGCGATACAAAAAGAACAATTTGCACTTGCAGCCGGTATTTTTGTATTTATGGTAATTGGTTTGATTAATCCGGAGATGAGAAATCTTTTATACAACACTTTTTTGCTTGTGCTACTAAAGCCGGCGGATCAGTTTGAGGGGATTGAAATATGGAAGCCGCGAAAAGAATGGAAAATGAAAGAAAATGGATGAAAAAAAACAGGAAAAATTAAAAGAATATCAAATTTATTTAAGAGATATGTTGCTCGTATTTGATGCATTCTGTAAAGCGCATCAGCTGGAATATTTTTTGGCCGGCGGTTCGGCTCTCGGAGCAGTGAGACACTTAGGCTTCATTCCGTGGGATGATGATATTGATCTTGCGATGCTTCGTACAGATTTTGAAAGATTGGAGCAGATTTTAAAAGAACATGAGAATAAAATCGGGGATTATATTTATTCACCGGTAATCGGTCAAGTGGTAGCGGACGCGCCGATCGGACATCTGCTTTATCTTCCGGAGGGGAATTATGACCCGGCGGATGCGCCAAAGCTTGATATTCATCCGATTGACGGGCTGCCAAATGCGGGATGGAAACGGAAGGTTCAACGCTTTTTTAGTATTGTACATTATATGGCAGTATACCGCCATCCGACGAAAAACAAGGGAAAGGCAGCACACCTGATTTCAAAGCTGCTGGTGAAAGTGACATCGGATAAGATGTTTGACCGCTATGCAAGGTGGAGCCGGCGCATCATTTCGGCGCATGACAGTACAAAAGCAGCGCAGGTCTGCAGTCTCTTCGGGCTGGCCGGATATGCAAGAGAGGTCATGGACAGGGAGATGCTTCTGCCGTACCGGGAAATGGAATTTGAAGGCCATATGCTTCCGGTTCCGAATGAAACGGAAGCGTATTTAAATCAATTGTACGGGGATTATAAAAAACTTCCAAAACCGGAAGAGCAAAGACCAAAACATGAAGGGTATTTACATTTT
>JAGAOK010000040.1 GCA_017623815.1 Lachnospiraceae bacterium | reverse complement strand
GCTGCATCACCACCGGACGGCAAAACCGTTCCGAAAAACAAATCCCTTACCGTAACAACTTCACCGACTTCCCAGCCGACATTGCTACAGTCATTCTTAAAACTGTAATCCGTTATTTCCTGTGTAATCGTAAACGTATCGTCCAAATCGGTCACATGCTCCGCTGCCACAAGCACTGTAAGCACCTTCGTCATAGACGCCGGATTAATGATTGTTTTGGCATTTTTCTGCGCCATAATTTCCCCGGTCTGCGGATTAACCATAATCGCATAAGAACTGACCACTTCGCCCGGTACCGAAGCCGTATTTTCTGTCGCAACCGCAGTATATCCGCCACTTGAAGCTGTTTCGCCGGTTGCCGGATCTGTCGAATCCAAAGTACCATTGCCATCCGAAGCAGTCTCTGCCATCGCATCACCTTCTGCAATCGTTTCTTCCGCCTCCGGTACATCAACCAGCGCCTGCTTCTCCGCTTCCAAATCGCCCTGCCCCGGCGCATACACCTTGGCCGGTTCCTTTTCTACCGGTTCCGGCTCTTTTCCTGATAGTGCAATCTTTGCGATTAACAATACCAGTACGATTGCCACGCATGGAAGGGCCACCTTCACAATCCGGCGGATTCTTTCCTGACGCTCTTTCATCTGGCGCATTTCCATGCGGCGGCGGCGACGCTCAAGCCTGCGCTGCTCCTCGTAGGCATCCTCTTCTTCATCTATTAAATCTTCTAATCTAAATTCGTCCATGTTTGTCCTCTAGCCCCTGTTTTTATTTATCCGATGACGGAAGTTCCCCCTGTGTCCCCCCTCGAATCTCACGCACTCTTGTCTTTGCCAGACGGATATTGGCAAATGCCATAAATCCTGCCAGCGCGAGCATAAAGATAGCTGCTCCGTAAACACCTCCGTCGCGATGTTTGACTCCCGGAGCAAAAAGTGCCACCCCTGCAAGCACCGTAAATAACATAGAAAATACCAAACGTAGCGCCAGCGAAGCAAATATCTTTAAATATATGGTAAACTTTATTAACTTTCGTGCTTTTTCATCAATCCTATCGGTTTCCGTATATCTGCAAAGCACATAAAACTCAAGAAGATTTTGAATTGCTGTCACACATAACACAAATACGGCAAACCATGCAACCAGCTGCATGCCAAGCGACAAAACCGATCCAAATCCCTGTCGCATCTTTATGTCGCCGGCCATATCGGCCGCGCTCACACACATACGATATGCCAGAAAAACAGCAAGTCCTGCAATGCAGATACATTTTAATTTATTGGTTGTTCGATTCATATATTTCACCCTCTACCATTTTATAGTGTGTCCGGTGCAAATGCAATATTTTCAGACAAAAAAGAGGAACCATTCCGATTCCTCTCTCTTTACTATAATTCTCTAGAAAAACAATTCCTTACTCGGATACGCCGGTTCGCAGGTTACGCGAAGACCGAGCTGACGGAGCATGTCCTCGTCACCTGCCTGTAACATCTGCGTGGAATGAAACTCGCAATCACGGAGCTGTGTGAGTGCACGCATCGCTCTGGCTGTCAGTGTATTCGTTGCTCCCGAAATAGAAAGCGCCGTCAGCACATCGTCAAGATTAAGAAGCGTGCTGTGGCTGTTTAATATCTTTGTTTTGAGTTCTGCAATCGGCTCTAAAATAATCGGACTAAGAAGTGTCAGATCGTCATCAATATTAGTAAGTGCCTTGATCGCGTTGAGTACCACCGAAGAACTTGCGCTCATCAATTCACTTGCTTTTCCTGTCACAATGCGTCCGTCCGGAAGCTGAATCGCCGCAGATGGCATCTGCGTCAGTTCACCTTTATCGAGTGCTGCCTGCACAACACCGCGGATGTCCGGCGTAATATTGAGCTGTCTCATGATAAGCTTAATCTTATCCACCGCATCCTCTTCGCCTTTTCCCTGTCTGTGTGCACATTTTGCTGCAAAGAAACGTCGGATAATCTCCTGACAGCTTGCTTCGCTGACCACTTCATCATCTATAATGGCATTTCCTACCATATTTACACCCATATCAGTCGGACTCTTATAATCAAACGCACCGTTACTGATGCGGGCAAGTGTACTCTTTACAATCGGGAATGCTTCCACATCACGGTTATAATTCACCGTTGTTTCGCCATACTCCTCTAAGTGGAACGGATCAATCATATTCACATCATTCAGATCCGCTGTCGCCGCCTCATACGCAAGATTCACCGGATGCTTAAGCGGAATATTCCAGATTGGGAATGTCTCAAACTTTGCATAGCCGGCCGAGATGCCTCTCACCGTCTCATGATAAACCTGGGAAAGACAAGTCGCAAGTTTACCGCTGCCCGGTCCCGGTGCTGTCACTACTACAAGCGGCTTGGTTGTCTCAATATACGGATTTGCACCAAATCCATCCTCGCTACAGATATAATCAATTTCTGTCGGATATCCTTTAATCGGTTTGTGAATGTAATTTTTCACGCCGCGCATGGTAAGTTTGGACGCAAATGCATCAGCAGAAGCCTGTCCTGCGTACTTAGTAATTACAACACTGTTCACCTCGATATCGAGACGTGTAATATTATCGATCAGCCGAAGGATATCCATATCATAGGTAATGCCCAGATCTGCGCGCATCTTTGTCTTTTCAATATCGTCTGCCGAAATGACAAAGATGATTTCTGCCTGTTCCTTTAATTCATACAGGAGTTTAATCTTGGCATTGACATCAAATCCAGGAAGCACACGTGCTGCATGATAATCATCAAACAGCTTTCCGCCAAATTCGAGATAAAGCTTACCGTTTGCCTGACGGATCCGCTCAAGAATGTGCTCTTTTTGTTTCTTCATATATAAGTCATTATCAAATCCGTTTCTGTCCATGCACGTGTTTCCTTTCCTTGTGTTTTCAAATAAAAAAATACTCTAATAGAGTACCACTTTAGCGCCCTTTTTTCAAGGGTAAACCCACCAAAAAAGTATACCATATTTTGCCCATGTTTTCACAACATTTTCACAAAAACATGGTAATCTCAAAAAAAGTCAAGGAGAACGTATATATATGAAAACAATATTTAAATACAGTTTACCGGTTCTATCCTCGCTCCTGCTTCTGGCCGGATGTACAGGTTCCGATACAGCATCCAAAACAGACACAACTTCATCTTCTGCCATCCATGCTGATATTGACTACAATCAGCTTGTCGGCATTGAACTTTCCGATGACAAAATTTTCGTGAACGGAGAACCCATTTCCAATGACACGCAGTCCGGCATTTACGCCGCAAATGATATTGTCTTTTATTTAGAAGGGCAAGACTTTACCTACGGCGAAGGTGGCAAAGACGATGCACATTCCCAGGCAGAGGCCGATGCACACACGGTAGTTCACATTACCGAGCCCGGCACTTACACACTCAGCGGAAGTCTTTCTGCCGGGCAAATAGCCGTAGATTTGGGAGAAGATGCCGAAGATGATCCCAACGCAGTGGTAAACCTGATTCTAAACAATGCAGATATTACCTGCTCGGTTGCCCCAGCCATTATCTTTTACAATGTATATGAATGCGGCGATTCGGATGTCGAAAACGCATCAAAAGACGTCGATACTTCTAAAGCCGGAGCAAATGTCGTTCTTGCAGATGACAGCACCAACACTGTAAACGGTGCCTATGTTGCCCGCATTTATGAATCTTATGAATTAAATGATGCAGGAACCGAAGTAGTAGAAAGCGAAAAATTGCACAAATATGATGGTGCTTTCTACTCCAAAATGAGTATGAACATTTATGGGGAAGATAAAGGAAACGGAATTTTGAATATCAATGCCTCCAACGAAGGTCTTGACAGCGAACTGCATCTGACGATAAACAGCGGTAATATTAATATTGCTTCCGGAAATGATGGCATTAATACCAATGAAGATGGGGTGTCCGTTACCACTTTAAACGGTGGAACACTCAATATTCTTGTGACCGGTGGAACCGGAGAAGGCGACGGAATTGATTCAAACGGATGGCTCGTGATTAACGGCGGAGTCTTGACCTCGCAGTCCTGCAGCATAAGCGGAGATGCCGGTATCGATTCTGATATGGGTATTCACATAAACGGCGGAACCGTGTTAGCCGGTGGTAACATGCTCGACCACATCTCAGAAAGCAGGCAGACCTATGCAGTCTTCCAATTTTTACAACCTCAGAAAGGCGGAAACACCTACGCATTAAAAACTACTACCGGAGATGTTGTTGCCGAATATCTGCCGCAAAATGACTTTTCTTACCTTATCTTTTCCTCCGGCCAGTTAGCTTCAGGTAACTATACGCTATGGAAAGACGACACACAGTTGTCTGTCATTGCCTCAGAGCCGGGAACGCCGGGAACAGACATGGGCAAAAAACCAGCCGGACCAAAGCCGGAAGGCATGGAAATGCCAAAGCACGCTGAGGTACCGGAAATGCCAAAGGATGGCGAATTTCCTCAGAAGCAGCCGCCGGAAATGTCGGAAGGCGAAAGACCTTCCAACGATTCCATTATGGATTTTGCTTCAAACGCACAACCGGAGTTTGAAATATCATCCGGCGAAAATTATTTTATGGTCATTTCAAGTGCCTCATAAGTCACCTGGTCTGTGCAGATTGTGCTGACCCCACGTCCGAGAAGCTCAGCCGAAAGCGCAGCATCCTCCGGAATGGTATAGGCCAGCACATAAAGCCCGGCCGCACGTATCATCTGCACTTGCTCCTTCCGTGCAAGATCTTTACGAAGAGCAATGGCACAAATGCCATGCTCTAAGGCAAAACTAATCATCCCTTCGATTTTGTCAAGCCACTCCTGCCCGGCAATAATTTGCACATTCAAGAACTTATGGGTCGCATCAATTTCCTTAAATGCCGCTCTTCCCTGCGCCTGAATGAGTAAACGGTCTAACAAATCTTTCCTTTGCTCCATTGCCTCAACCAGCAATTCTATTTTTCTGCGGGTATTCCCCTTGTGCAAATCAATTTCAAAAACTGTATCCGGATACTTTTCCATCAAATCTTTCAGCCCACTTGCATCCATCACCGGATTCCCATCCACCTTCTGCTGCATAAACAGTTCGTAGGTCATGTGCTCAAACTCCGGTCGATACTCCATACCGCACACCTGGCAATTCTTTTGTGACCACCCGTGACAACAGACCATTTTGTCATCTTCTGTCACAGCCACATCCACTTCATAATATCGATATCCCTTTTTATAGGACTGCTCAAATACCGCTTCCGTATTTTGGTATGTTTTCCCTGATTCGGAAACACCCAGCGCATGACACATCAAACGATTCCGATAAATGTGCCAGCCACAATTCATCTCTTCTTCCGTATCCGCATGTTTCCATCTGGCATCTGCAACAACGACAGTTCCTCTTGCAATTCCACATTTCGCAAAGTCAAGTTTCTCTTTCGGTCGGATACATTTTTGCTTCAAACCTTCGTTTGTCACAATTGTTTTAAGTCCGTGCCATTTTCCGTCATTGCAATACCATTGCCAATGTTTGTCGCTTTTCCGACGCAAATAGTACCCTTCAAACTGTGCGCCATTCTGCTCAAAGCACGATTGTAAGCGCTTTACCCTCCGCATGCGATTTTCCCAAAGACAAAATCTAAGGCTTCCTGTAGTCTCGGGTTGCTTCTTTCCCTTTATCCTGCCTTTGCTAAAGCCGGTCGCACCATTGCCCACGTATCTTATATGATAATTCAAATGATAATACAATTTTTTAATATAATCATACATTCTCATCTGTCTAAACGAGCATAATACGCTCTTTTTTCCTCGTACATAATTCCATCCGCTTCCGCCATCATTGCATCTGCGTCATCTGCCGATGCACGCCAAATGGCACCAAGTGACATTAATGCGTTTCTTTCCTTCATATCTTTTCGCAGCGCATCTACTTTAGCGAAAAACGTTTCCTCATCAATATCCTTACAAACCACAAGAAACTCATCTCCGCCGATGCGATAAATATCTTTTTTGCGAAAATTATTTTTTAAACTCTCACTCGCCCGTATAAGCAGCTGATCTCCCGCCTGATGTCCCTGCAGATCGTTTACTTTTTTCAAGCCAAGCACATCACAATAAACAATGCCGACGTTTTGCAGACACTTATTGTATTCTATAAAGTCATTGAGTGCATGTCTGTTCTGCACGCCGCAAAGAGAATCCTCAAAACTGAGTTTTTCCATCTGCTTCATCAGTCTTTGCTTTTCCAACAATGAAACAATGAAATGACCTACTATTTCTGCAAAATACTCAACATTCTCCATGACCTCCGGCGGAGGATTGTCCACTCCGTAAAAGCCGATAATCTTACTTTCCAGTTCCAGCGGGCAGGCAATCAGCGAATGAATATTCTGTGGTTTCAAATACTCATAGGTCAACGGTTCTTTTTCACGAATGGATTCCAAATCATTAATCAAAATGCTGGCATTTTCTTCAAACGCGTGATACCACCATTCCACTGCTTCAAACGGAACATCCTGCAAATTGTTCTTTTGCGGGGTTACGCCTTGGGCGCACCATTCAAAGGTATTGTCGACAGAGCACCCCTTTTCCCCCTCTACGATATAAATTCTCTCACAATGAGACTTTTCTCCCATGTGCTCTAAAAACAGTTCAATGGCACGTGTTGCATCTCTTTCCCGAAGTGCCAGACGAAGGCTTTCATTAATCACTTTCGCTGTAATAAATTTTCTTCTACCCATAAGCCGCCTCCTCTTTACTGCCACCACTGCATCGGAATCTCTTCCCTGCAGATCACACAATCAGGATCGATCGAAAACAATGTCTGACATACCTCAAATATTTTCCGGGCATCACACAAGATACACTCTGCATCACCGAACCTCACATTTACTGCTGCTCCCGCTTTTTCAAAAATCAGTCGCATCTTGTCAAATTGGTCCGAAAAACAGTCCGTGCCAAGTGTCTTGTTGAAATGACGGTACATCTGCACCTCTTTGCGGCTTCCGTCCGGCATTACAATCTGCATCGCCGTCGGCTGATCCGTCAGCCGGTCTGCAAGTCCCATCACTTCATCCACACTGTGAATATAGGTATTCCTTGTATGAGTCACACCCAGTAATAAAATTTTGGCATTTATGTCTTTTAAGCGGTCCCAGCATCCTCCCGGCGGGCACGGCGATGTTGCGTTTTCCTCGCCCCGGATATAATCTACCGCCCTTTTTCCGCAGGCGGCAATGCTGTGCGTCGGATGCAGCGATCTGAGCACACCTTCACGTTTCATAAAAATGTTCGGGATAATCCCCACACAGGCCCGTTCCGTAGCCGGATCAAAGACATTGTAGTCCCTGCTCATCTGCGCCCATGTATGCGTCGGCGTCATCAAAAGCCCATCCGCAAAATACTCCATCAGCGCATCTACCACGGTATCCGCGCCGCCATCCACCTGCCCGATGGATTTCATGGAAGAATGCACCATGATTGCTTCTTTTCCTGTCAGCCCCATCTTCAAAAGACAGCTCTTTAAGTCATCTTTTGTATACCCTTTTTTTACCTTCTCCATCGTTTTCCTTTTTTTATCTTTTGTCGTATTCCTTTACTTCAACGGATTTCTTATCAAAATCAATAAAAATCTGGAATGCATAATTATCCTCGCTGGTATCCCAGACTTCTACGTATTTTGGTGTAACCTCAATAATAATCTCCGTATCCTCGTGCGAATACTTGTTATAGCTTCCCCACAAATGCTCTTTGTACAGTTTTTCAAACTTCCGGTCCGGCTCATCAACCACCAGTCCCTTATTCTCCGCAATTCCTTCAATCTGCACTCCGCTCCAGCACAGCGCAACCTGCGGATTTTCATAAAGCTGCTTTGTTTTTCTGAAGTTTTTATCTGTCTTAAAGTATACCTTATTGTCATAAAACAGGCAACTAACATTCCTTACCATTACATAATCATTTACCGAACTGGCAAGCGCCATGATCTTCCAGTCTCCCAATTTTTCAAACATGAGACTTACTGCATCTTCAAAACTCAATTCCTTGTTTAATCTAAATTTCATACTGCTGCTCTCCTTTGCTTTTATGCCCATTTTCCTTTGATGAATTTACTGATTTTTTTATACAAAATCATGGTGAT
>JAGAOK010000039.1 GCA_017623815.1 Lachnospiraceae bacterium | reverse complement strand
GTATCCGGCAGCAAATCACACCTACTAATTGCCTCAGTTTTACATTTAGTAGGTGAACGAGTATTTTTTTACACCTACTAAAACTCATATTCTATTTGCAGGTGGGGTCGCCTGACTCCCCCGGCTCCCATTTCCCGCCAGCTTTTACTCCTCACAAAACACTCTGCGTAAAAAATCATCCAGAGCCCGGGTGTTCAGCGGTCTTTTTGCAGTCTCGAATGTAACAAACAAATTCACTCCTAAATATATTCCGTTTTTCTCATACGTGGCCAGTTTATACATTGTTTTTTCTACATACATTGCATCTCCCATCATCCCCAAATGCTCCAAATATATCTCCTCTCTTGTCGAAGGACGAAGAATTGTAAAATCCGGATATATAGTAATATCTCCATCTAATATAAGCGGACACTCATAGCGGTACGGGATTCCCAGCGAATATAGTTTGTCTGCAATAATCTTCTCTGACTTTGATCTCACACACTCCCCCCGCTCAGTCATGATTTCTCCTTCGTCTGCTGTAAACGTTTTTCCCTCATATTCATGCGCAAGCCACTGCTTTGCATATACATCATCCGGTATAATATATTCCTTAAGTAACCTTTTTCTTCCATAGCTCAGTTTGTGATATATTCCTTTCACATCCGACATTTTGTACTCCTGCAAAAAACGTTCCGTCGCAAGCACTTTCTTGTTGGCAAGTTTTAGCAATTGCAAATCATAATCTCTCTGTACCACTTCCTCCGCCAGCGCATACTCTGACTTTTTCAAATAGTTCCATTTTGCCTTATTGTCCTTTTTATAATAGCAATTCAGAATCCCCTTCTTATGCGCAGCACGCAGTTGCCCCTCCGGGCTTTTCTTCAGCCTCTTTTCCGCCTGCCTAATTAACTCTTTCAGCTGCTTTACTTCCTGCCTAAGCACCGTTTCCATCGTTCTCATAAATCATTCTCCTTTCTCTGTCACAACCTCAATCTTAAACTCTATTTCTAACCTTTATCTATACTCCCGCACGTTCACCTTCCCATCCCCGATCCGCACTGTCACCTGTCCGCTCCGGGCTGTCACAAACACCTTGCACCCTGCATCCTCAAGGCGTTGCAGGAGCGCTTCATGCGGATGTCCGTAAGAATTCCCCGCGCCGCAGGAAATCAGGGCCAGATCAAAATCAAAAGCCTCCAGCAGTTCTCTGCTCGTCGATGTCTGTGCTCCGTGGTGGGCTACTTTCAAACAATCAATCTCCTGCACTCCCATATCAAAAAGGCGCCGGATTACCGCCTCATCACACGAAGCAGAACTGTCTCCTGTAAAAAGCACACTAAAATCCGTCAAGCGGGCAAGAAGTACCATAGACCTGTCATTTTCGTCCGCAATAGAATCGCCGGAAGCAGGGTAAACACAATCAAACTTCATATTTCCACAGATTATGCGGTCTCCCGGATTCAGATAGATAACCTCGCATCCGGCGCGACGCGCCAGTGCAACAATTTCCCTGTATGCCTTTTCCTCCGCACTTACATCAGTTAGCCCGGGCTTATTCGGTTCCTTTGCCAATGCCGATAAACAAAGCGTCTGTATATGGATTCCTTCTTTCTTGCCGTTTTCCAAAAGCTCGACTATCGCCGAATAGTGATCCGAATGTGCATGGGAAAGAAACACCGCATCCACCTTGGAAATCCCATGATACTTTAAATACGGCAGCAGTCGGTAATTTCCTGCCTGCGATACGTCTAAGCTTCCGCCATCCACCAGCACCACCTTACCGCCCGCGTCACGCAGGCATACGCAATCCCCCTGCCCCACGGAAAGCATATCCATGCGGTTTTCTCGATGTACCGGAAGCAGAAAAATCAACATACAAAAAAGAGGAAACAGCATCGACAAAACCCGGCGCCGTATCATGTTAGGTGCAGCACCGCTATCTTCTTCTCCGCTGTCCGAAATGCCATATCTTTGATAGCTGACTCCAAGCCATATCACAATTGCTGCATAATAAACTGCAATCTGCCATACTGCCGGTCTTCCCGTCACAATCACTGCCCCGGGGAATCGTTCGCTCAGGTGACAAAGCCATTCGTAAACCTCCAGCAAAAAACCGGTCAAATACAGCGCCGCTCCCGTACCGGGTAAACTTCCGATAATTGCACTGACAAGAACCAGACTCATACAAGGAACCACGACTAAATTCAACAAAAAAGAATATAAAGGAAATTCATAATAAAACCATAACGTAATCGGAAAGATAAGAACCTGAACACTGAATCCCGGAAGAAGTGACCGGACCGCCTTGCAAAAAAGAGATTTCCACCACACCTCAGAAGCATCATCAGACAACTTACCAAACACCGCTTTTGTCTGTGCCGTAAGCACGGGCAGCACAAGGGCCAGCCCCAGAACTGCAAAATAGGAAAGTAAAAATCCTGCTTCAAATACAGCCGATGGTTTTTGCACAAGCACTAAAATTGCAGAAAATGCAAGAGCCGTCAAAAGATCATAGGTGCGACTTAGCAGATCCGCCAGCATGAATAATACAAACATACACACAGCACGGAAAGATGATACCGACGCGCCGGCAAACCTTATGTAAACCAAAACGCTAATAATTCCCAAAAATGAGCAGAGAACCGGCGGAACGCAGCACCGGCGCAAAAAACGATACAGCATCATTCCAAGCAATGAAATATGCAATCCCGATATTGCCAAAACATGGGCAATACCGCTCTTTCGATAAAGACTTTTAATTTCCGCAGTCATGGATGTCTTATCTCCGAGCAACATCGCACAAAGAATGCCGGCATTTTCCTCCCCCAAATAAACCTGATATTTTTGAGCCGCTTTC
>JAGAOK010000038.1 GCA_017623815.1 Lachnospiraceae bacterium | reverse complement strand
TGCTGGATTATCTCAATGAAACATTCCCGGATAGGGAAGCGTTTGATATCGTGGAAGGCACGCAGTCGGTTACCGGAATTGTAGCACTTGCCATGGAGCTTATGTGCGGCGTATTCCTTGCAGTGACAGTCATCGTGGTGTTCCTTGTGGTGTATCTGCTTGTAAAGGCAAAGGTCATCCGTGAGAGAAAGAACTACGGTCTGTATAAAGCAATCGGATTTACCACCGGGCAGCTCTGCATGCAGACGATTCTGTCAAATCTTCCGGTTATGGTGACTGGTGCTGTCATCGGCGCAGTATCGTCTCACTGGCTGGCAAGTAAGGTGGCGCTTCTCGGTCTTTCTACCTGCGGAATTGAAAAATGTGAGATGTCGGTGGCACTGCATTATATGGTAATTACCGTAGTCATGATTACGGTTGTGGCATTTGTGGTAGCGCTTGGATGCTCGCTTCGCATCCGCAAGATCGAGCCGGTGAAGATGCTGACAGAGGAGTAATAAAGGGCAAAAAGAAAAGGAGTATCGAAGGGTTGAACATAAGTTCAGCACTTCGATGCTCCTATTTTTGAATACGTATGTAAATTGTGACTGCAATTTTCTATCTGTAAATCTTTACGTTAATGGTATCAATAACTTTGCCGTCATATTTTGCGGTAAGAACGGCTTCACCGGGATTTACAGCATGAATGACAGCGCGGCTTACATGTGATTCTCCGTTTCCGTATACATGCAATACCTTGAAGATGCTTTCGTCGCCGGATTCCCAGGTGAATTTATCAGTGCTGCTGAAAAAACTCCAGTCCGCATAATAAGTTACGGTATCGTCTCTTGAAAATGTACAAACCATAGGATCTGAACGAAGTCTTACGCTAATCGTCTCGCCTGTATATGCATAGGTATATTCGTTATCCAGTTCAATCTTCAGGCAGTCTGCCGGATCTGGGCGTTCATGATTAAATATTTTAAACATAATCTGCTGTCCGGATGTTACAGAAGAAACGGATTCCTGATTGCTTCCGTCTGAGTAGCACTCAAATTCGTTTAGTTGTGCAACCAGATTAGTGGATTCATCAAACTGGTTGGTATCGCTTGAGAGTGCTTTGATAGTTCCGGCATCGGTATTCACCTGAAAATGTCCTTTTACCCGAGGCGTAAGGTTCAGAGTTTTGGTAATGTCACGCTGTTTTATTATTTTACCATTAAGGTATTCCAGTTCTTCAACTTTATATCTGACGACATCTCCTTTAACCAAGGTATAAGATTCATCCCATATCCAGCCGCTTTTAATCGTGGAATCAGGGTCGCTGTAGGTACGGTAAAAATATGCGCGAAGTTCCTTTACATTTATGTTACAGGTCAATTTCTGTGTTCCGATTTTGGCAGTAATCTTGGCCTGACCGAAGCCTTTAATGGTGACAATGCCTCGGTTGTCTACGGTAGCCACTTTTTTGTCGGAGGAACTCCATTTTACTTTCTTTTTTCCGTAATTTCCCTGTACGCACAAGGAAACAGCCATGCTGAATCCGTCTGGAGATGCGTACGAAGGAGCATCGTTTTTGACGAAAAGATGAGACGGATCATGGTAGAGAGTAAGCTCGGAATGATTCAGAACATATTTCTTTACCTTAATCTTGCATTTCAATTTTTTGCTTCCGGTTTGTACGGTAATAATGGCAGAACCGGCTTTTTTCGCGGTGATAACACCTTTGGCCGATATTGCCGCGACCTTTTCGTTGGAAGAACGGAACGATTTTGCTTTTGCCCCGGTAACTTTAAGCTTAAAAGTGTCTCCGATTGCCATCGTCAAATTGTTTTCGTTGAGCTGCGGATTTTTTACCGTGACAGTGCATTTGTAGGAGTTTCCGCCAACAGTAGCTGTGATAACAGCGGTTCCGGCTTTTTTACCCAGTACCTTTCCGTTTTTCGAAACGGTAGCGATTTTTTTGTCGCTGGATTTCCAGGTTACTTTGTTTTTGGTTCCTTTTACTTTTAAGGTTTTGCTTTTGCCTGCAAAAACAGAAATCTCGCTGTAGTTTAAGCGAACCTGTGCTGCATAGGTACTTACACTAAGGAATGAAAAGCAGAGTGCGAGTGCCATGAGCAGAAGGGATAGTGTTTTGATTTTTTTCATGAATGCCTCCTCTAAAGGTTTTATAATCTACTAATTATATTGAAAGTGAGATGATAAGTAAAGTGTGCAGCGGTTTTTTGTGGAAAAATTCAGTTTTGAAGATTCTCTCAGCAGCGGAATATTTTGGGCTTATAGACAGATGTCACAGGTCTTGCTCTTTTTATGGATGTGTGATAAGATATCAAAGTATGGGTACATATGCCCGGAGCATATAAAAGGGCTGTGTATATATCAAAAGAAAGAGGAGGAGTCTTGGTGTTGAAATCATATTCCGTAACCGACATTGGAAGAAAAAGACAATTGAATCAGGATTATGTATTCTCATCCGGAAACCCGATTGGAAATATGCCGAATCTGTTTATTGTGGCAGATGGAATGGGCGGGCATAAAGCGGGCGATTATGCGTCACGCTATACTGTGGAGACGATAGAGCGCGAGATCAAAGCTTCGTTTGAAAAAAATCCGTCCCTGATTATTAAAAAGGCAATTACGGTAGCAAATCGGGAAATCAGAAAACTTGCAGCGGAAGATCCAAACCTTCACGGAATGGGAACGACGGTGGTGGTAGCGACTATTATCGGCAGATATCTGCAGGTGGCAAATGTCGGAGACTCCAGATTGTATATCATCAATGGACAGGAAATTCGTCAGATTACGCAGGATCATTCTCTGGTAGAAGAGATGGTGCGCCTGGGAGGTATCCGACGCGAAGATGCGCGGCTTCACCCGGATAAAAATATTATCACAAGGGCCATCGGTGCCAAAGACGATGTGGACATTGATTTCTTTACCGTGGAACTTAAGCCATCCGACCGTATTTTAATGTGTTCGGACGGACTTACCAATATGGTAGAAGACAAAGATATCCTTAAGATACTGAATGAACACAAAGATGACAGAACGCTTGTGGAGACTGCGCAGGCGCTGATTGATGCAGCCAATGACAACGGCGGCAAGGATAATATTGCAGTAGTATTAGTAAAACCGTTTTCAGGTGAGGTGAAAGAATGATCAAAATAGGAATGCTTATCGGAGACCGATATGAAATATTAGAAAAAATCGGAACCGGCGGTATGAGTGATGTATACAAAGCAAAATGTCACAAATTAAACCGCTATGTTGCGGTGAAAGTGTTAAAACAGGAATTTTCCGAAAATACGAACTTTGTTTCCAAATTCCATGTGGAGGCGCAGGCGGCAGCTGGTCTTATGCATCCGAATATCGTAAATGTGTACGATGTCGGTGAGGAAGAAGGCGTTAATTATATTGTTATGGAGTTAGTTGAGGGTATCACACTCAAAAACTACATTGAAAAGAAAGCACGTCTTTCTGTAAAAGAAGCCATCAGTATTGCGATTCAGGTTTCCATGGGAATTGAGGCAGCGCATAACAATCATATTATTCACCGAGATATCAAACCTCAGAATATTATGATTTCCAAAGAGGGAAAAGTGAAGATTGCAGATTTCGGTATTGCGAAGGCTGCGACATCCAATACCATTACATCCAATGTTATGGGATCCGTTCATTATACATCGCCGGAACAGGCAAGAGGCGGATTTTCAGATGAGAGAAGCGATATTTATTCTCTTGGATGCACGATGTTTGAAATGCTGACCGGTCGCGTTCCGTTTGACGGAGAGACAACGGTTGCCATTGCAATCAAGCATATTCAGGAGGATATGGCATCTCCGCGTGAATACGTATCGGAAATCCCGGTATGTGTGGAGCAGATTATTTTTAAGTGTACACAGAAGAGTCCGGATCGCAGATATCAGTCTATGGCAGAGCTTATTGTCGATTTGAAAAAATCACTCATGTATCCGAATGAAAACTTTGTAAAGATTATTTCAGCAGATACAGGCGGAGCTACTAAAATGATTTCCGAGGACGATATTGCGGAGATTAAACAGCGTACGGACTATCTGGATCTGGAGGAGCCGATGCGATTAAAAGACCGCGAAGTTGCCCGTATGACATCGGCTGAACTGGATTTGGATGAGGATGAAGAATTGGAAGACAGCATCGACATGATTGCGCCGGCACCGGTAAAACCGGTCGTAAAGAAGGTGGAAAAGGCAAAACCTGTGCCAGCGGTAAAAGAGCCGGAAGATGACGTGGATGAGGAATACGATGATGATGACATGGATCCGAGGATGGAGCGTATCACCTCAATTTTTGCGATTATTGTGGCGGTTGTCATAGGTGTTTTAGTAATTCTTCTGGTAGCGAATGCAATGAATCTGTTTGAAAATGATAAACCGGGAACTTCTGCAGAGAGCGTGCAGGATGAAAACGGTCCGGTCATGATGATTGATGTGGTAGGTAAGAATAAAGAAGAGGCGAAGACTCTTTTAAATGATCTGGGGCTTGGAACCAAGATTACAGAACAGCCTTCTGCTGAATATGAAGCAGGTATTGTCATCAGTCAGGGAGTGATGGCAGGAGAAGAAGTGGAGCTTTATACCACGATTGATCTTGTGGTAAGCAGCGGAAGTGACGGACTGGTTTCAGAGGAAGAACCAACAGAGGAAGAGCCGACGCAGGAAGAGACCGGTGTTGAAGTGGCTGATGTGACGGGAAGCGAAGAGGCAAAGGCAAAGAGTGCTCTCGAAGCGCTTGGATTTGTGGTTACCGTGACAACCGCAAATTCTGATTCGGTAGAAGTGGGAAAAGTAATTTCTCAGAATCCGACAGCAGGTACTATGGCAGAAGAAGGTTCGGAAATTGTGCTGACGGTCAGCAGCGGTCCTGCAACAGTTAAGGTTAAAGTTCCGGATCTTCGCGGTATGACAGAAACTGCGGCAAAGGAAAAACTGACAAATCTCGGACTTGCATGCGGAACTGTAACAGAAGTCTTCAGTGATACTGTAACAAGCGGATGTGTGGTATCGCAGAGTCACAGTCCGAATACGGAAGTAGAAAAAGGTGCAAGTGTAGATATCCAGCTCAGTAAAGGGCCGGAAGTTCACAAATACAAATATGTGGCAACACTGGATGCGCCGAGCGGATATACCGGCGGTAATGTGACAATCACCATTACGGCGACAGACGGAGATACCAGAACATTTACCGTATCTTCTTTCCCGTGTGCAGTAAATGAGACGGGATTCAAAGTAAAGAGCGGTACCATCACTTATACCTACATGTCAAAGACTATGCAGCCTGTCATTGATGCAGCAACAGGACAGGAAGTACAGGAAGAAGTGACACAGGAAGTGACTACTTCGCCGGCAGCGATTGAATTTGCACAGGAGTAAGCATGCAGGAAAAAGGAAGAATCATAAAAGGTATTGCGGGTTTTTACTATGTGCAGACAGCACACGGACAGGTTTATGAGTGCAAAGCGAAAGGTAGTTTTCGCAATGATAAGATGAAACCTCTGGTGGGAGATTATGTCCGGTTTGCAGTCGTGGATGAAGAAAAGAAAAAAGGCAATATCGAATTGATAGAGAAAAGAAAAAATGAACTGATCCGTCCTGCGGTTGCCAATATCGATCAGGCACTCGTGATTTTCGCGAGTATCCATCCGGAGCCGAATTTCCATCTGCTGGACACCTTTCTTGCCAGAATGGAACTTTTGGACATTCCGAGTCTGATTTGTTTTAATAAATCAGATTTGGACGAAGATCAGAGCATTTATCAGGAAATTGAACAGATATACCGCGAGAGCGGATATCCGATCATTTATACAAGTGCAAAAAAGAATCAGGGAATTGATGAGTTAAAACAGCGTTTAAAAGGAAAATGTACCACGGTCGCAGGACCAAGCGGTGTAGGAAAATCATCTCTGATTAATCTTTTGCAGTCCAATGTGCAAATGGAGACGAGTGATATCAGTCAGAAGACGGCGCGGGGGCGTCATACGACAAGACACAGCGAACTTATTGCACTTGGTGAAAATTCATTTATTATGGATACACCGGGATTTACGTCCCTTCGAATGGATGAATATGAGAAGGAAGATATTTCCAGAGGATTCCGGGAGATATATATGCAGGAAGGAAGTTGCCGTTTTGCAGGCTGCTCGCATATTCATGAACCGGATTGTGGTGTAAAGGAAGCACTTTGTCAGGGGAAAATCAGCAAAAAACGATATGACAGCTATGTAATGATGTACGAGGAATGTAAAGAAAAAAGGAGATACTGACAATGATGATTTTAGCTCCGTCAATTTTGGCAGCAGATTTTGCAATACTTGGAGAACAGATTAGAGAGATCGATGAGGCGGGTGCGCAGCATGTGCATATCGACGTGATGGATGGAGTATGTGTACCATCCATATCGTTTGGATTTCCGATTATCGAGTCCATCAGACCGGTGACAAAACGTTTCTTTGATGTCCATCTGATGATTGTGGAACCTGAGAGGTATATAGATCGCTTTGCAGATGCGGGAGCAGATGGTATTACCATTCATGTGGAGGCCAGCAAATGTGTAGGACAGACATTGGAAAAAATCAGAGGACTTGGTCTTAAGGCAGGAATTTCTCTGCATCCGCAGACCCCGGTTTCAGAGATTATGCCATATCTGGATCAGGTAGATAAGGTTTTGGTCATGACCGTAAATACCGGGTTTGGCGGTCAGAAATACATAGAAGCATGTACAAAGAAGATCATTGATATCAGAAAAGCAATTCAGGAAAGAGGTTTGTCGGTAGATGTAGAAGTAGATGGCGGCGTCAACAAAGAAAACGCAGCGTCTATCATTGAAGCAGGTGCCAATATTCTTGTTTCCGGTTCTTCTGTTTTTAATGGAAATATTACGGAGAATGTAACGTATTTTCTGGACGTGCTTAAACGCTTTGAATCATAATAGAAATTGTACAAATGAACCTCAGGAATGAGTCAAAAACTTCCCGAGGTTTTTTTGACGAAAGATATGGGGAAGTAGCTCAATTGCAATAATAAATCGGGTTTTCCGTTAAGTTTTTCGGGTGTACATATAAGTTAAAGAAGATAAGATGGATAAAGGAAAAAGATTAAGTGAAGGAGAAAGAACCGGAATGAGAAAAGGGACGGCTTTGTTAGGAACTCTCATATTGGTCATGGGACTGAGCGGCTGCGGTCAGGTTAAGACGGAACTTATGCCTGTGACACTGGAGGCTTATGAACGTGCAGCTTATGAGACAACAGAGGTATTAAAGGGAGATATTACGCCGAAGCTGGATTTGAACTTGTCGGCGGCAAATAAGGAAAATGTCAAATATACACCACCGTATGACGGAATACAGGTAGATAAAGTTTATGTGCAGGCAGGAGATCTGGTAAAACAAGGAGACAAACTCATATCCTTTAAATCCAGTGAAAATGAAGAGAAGATTAATGAATATCAGGATGAACTGAAGATGCAGCAGCTGCTTTTGGAGCATTATGAGAAACTGGCAGTGACCGATAAAGGAACCGACTATAAAGAAGATATCGAGCAGCTGAAAAAAGATATGGAAGTTACCAAACTGTACATAGCAGAGCTCAACGAGAAAATGGCTTCGTATACGATTACGGCAGAGGGGACCGGTGTGGTTGAGACTGTTTCCGATCTGGTAAATTATGAGAAAGTAGACATGAAAGATAAACTGCTTTATGTTTGCTATAACACAGGAGAGTATTACACAAATTGTACGGATGATTACCCGTTTGTGATAGGGGAAACCTATATGGCAACCTACAGAGATATCGAATGTGAAATGGAACTTTACGAGATAGAAGAAACGGATCATGAAAAAACTCTGTATTTTCGCGCAAAGGATCTTGGTCAGGTAGTGCTTGCCAATTACATGGATCTGCACATTCAAAAGACATCCATCAAAGATGCCGTGTATGTAGAAAAAGAAGCACTGCTTCAGATAGAGGATAAAAATTATCTTTTTACCTTAAACGAAGAAGGGTTTAAGCAGGCACACGAAGTAGAGGTAGGCAATTGGATTGACGGATATGTGGTGATTAAGTCAGGTATCAATCCGGGAGATAGGGTGGTAATAGTCGAATGATCAGAAATGGTAAGCATGGAAATAAGATATATAAAGGCATGGCCCTTTGTCTATGCATGATGATGGCATTGACAGGGTGTCAGGGATATAAGACATCTTCGGACGCACCGGAGCTGATAGTACCGAAGGTGATGAACGAATCCTTCCGACCGGTAGGCTACAGCGATGTCGGAAATACCGAATGTCATGAAGGTGTGGTGGTTCCGACAGAATATCCGTGTTTTTGGGACAACGCAGCCAGAGTGGATGAGATTTATGTTCACATCGGTGATTATGTAAAAGAAGGCGATGCCCTGGCAAAAGCAGATGTGGAAGAGATGGAAGAGACTGTAAAAGGTATCGAGAGAGAAAAAGAATATTTTATACAGTCACATTGTCAGGATGCGGCAATTTATGAGTGGAAGCTTAGAGAACTCGGTTATCGGAAAAGCGGATACGAAATAATGGAAGATATTCCGGGAATGGATCAGACGGAACTGGAATTCGGTATTCTGAAAGAAAACCGCAGATATGAAGAATTGTTCTATCAGTACAGACTCCTCCAGTTCGATAAAAAAATCAAGGAATACAAGGAAGATATTGACGATGCAGTTCTGCGTGCTCCGAAAAGCGGATATATCACCTTTGTTAAGGATTTATCTGAAGAGGACAGAGTGGGTGCGGATGAAATAATAGCGATTGTTGCAGATTACGAAGATGCTTATGTGCAGCTTACAAGCGATACGATTGAGTATAATGTGTGTGACAGATTTGATTATTTTTATACAATCATCGGCGGACAAAGATACGAGCTGGAAGAGTATGAGTACAGGGAGCATGAAAAACTGGCGGCAGAGAGAAAAGGCAGTTATCCGAAGGTGCGTATGAAATTTACGGATGCAAACAAAATGCCTGAGATTGGGCAGTCTGTTCCGGTCTTTACAGCAAAAGAGGTTCTTTTTGATGTGCTTTGCGTGGCAAAGGATTCTCTGTACGAAGATGAAAAAGGCTATTATGTTTATGTGAAAACAGAAGATGGAAAAGAAATCCGATATATCACAATCGGTAAAAAGGACAGGCAGTGTGTACAGGTATTATCCGGACTGTCAGAGGGAGAAGAAGTATTTTACTCTTCGGAAGCAGTCGCACCGAGTGAGTACAAGGTACATACCGTTAATATGGGTGAGTACAAGGATGTCAGGGATACGGAGGTTGTGACTACAGTTTCGACACAGAAGAAGATTTTGTATTCCGGATACGAAGGAAAGCTTGTAGAGATTGTAAAGGATGACAACGAAGAAGTTAAAAAAGGCGATGTCATCTGCAAAATAAAAATTAATGAGGGAAGGGCTTATCTTGCAGATATGCGTAATCAGATGGAGAAAGCAAAGAAGGCGCATGAAGATCAGATGAAGGCCATTGATGATATGGTGGCAACCCTTTCCGAATCGCGTCCGGAAGTGGTTTCCAACACAACCGAGACGGCATTGTCCGATGGTCAGGTGGAAGTAGTGACCGAATATTTTGTAAGACCGTACCTTGCTGATGAGATTTCCTGCCAGATGGAGGCTGAGAAATGTCGAAAGGATCAGATGATCAAGGCATATGCAATTCAGGAAAAGACACAAAAACTGGCATATGAAAAAGCTTCAAAGAACAATGACGGAACCGGTATTATCAGTATCCTGGCAGACAGAGACGGTATCGTTAAAGATATGGACTCTTCCGTTGGCAAAGCATTCAAAGTCGGAGATGAAATCTGTAAAATTGAGACAGAAGTTCCGCGTTATGTGGAAGCACAGATTCCGGGAAGTATATATCTGAATCAGGAAGTAAGATTTATTGATGAGGGAATTGAAGAGGTATATACAGGAAAGGTGATCGGAGTCGGAGGAAGTGCAGCAGCGGAAAAAGTGTTTGTCACAACAACGGCGGACAGAGTCGTCGTAAACAGTCCTGTGCCGACAGAGCTTGGTGTGTTTGCTTATGTGACACCGGACAGCGAGGAATATTATACGAAAAAATCTCTTGACGGAGATAAATACATGCAGTTTTCGGCCAAGAAAATCACCGATGCCTATATTCTTCCGGCGGGAGTGGTTCAGGAAGAGGAGCTACTTAAGGAAGAGGAGAGCATCTATTATGTATGGAAGATCGATGGTGACCGGTTGATCAAGCAGTATGTAAAGTATCTGTATTCCGCTGTGGATGAAGAGGGAATACGTGTAGACTGTGTGGTTAGCGGAATCGAAGTAGGAGATAATCTGGCAGTGACAGAAAGTACCAATCTGGAATCCGCAAAGATAGAGTGATGAAAGTTTAGGAAAGTGTAGAAGAGTAAATGGTTAAGCAAGTTCTGAAAAAGATAAAAAATAAAAAATGGTTATCGTTGTGTCTTGTGCTTGGACTTACCTTTTTGATCGCAACCATGAGTTGTCATCCTATGTTCAAGGCAGGATCGCTGGATAAATTAATCTACCGGTTGTTTACGGATCACATCGAGGAAAATAACACATTTCCGACGGTAGTCGGAATGGAAGAGTATGTGCTTAGGGATGAAGTTTCTTCCCTCGAAGAAATCATGCCCAAAATAGAGCAGTACCAAAAGACCTGGCATCAGAAAATCCAGCTTCCGGTACTGGCACAACAGCTATATTTTTATATGCCGAATCAGCTGGTGAAAAGTCTCTATAACGTGAAGGAATTCAGCTGTCAGGTGACCTATATTCCGGCATTTAGCGAGCATGCGCAGATTGTCTCCGGCGAGGGATATGACACCTATCAGGGAGACGGGATTCCGTGTGTTGTTTCGGAGTATGTAGCAGAGCGTAGCAATGTGTTGGTGGGAGATACTCTGGAGTTTTCGGAATGGAAGGATGAAAACAAAGAAACACTGAAATTGAAAGTAGTCGGAATATTCAAGGCGGCATCAGATCAGGACCTGTTCTGGCAGGTGGAACCGAAGGAGATGAAGGGAAGTGTTATGGTTTCGGAAGAAGATTATAACATGATCTGGGGAAAATATGTGGATGATGGTGCGTTTTTCTGTTGCTATGAGATGTTTGATTACCGCGCGGTAACAAATGAGAACATCGATGCGCTGACAAAGGGCATCGTGTATCTGGTAAAGAAAGATAAAGCATTTACAGAGACATT
>JAGAOK010000037.1 GCA_017623815.1 Lachnospiraceae bacterium | reverse complement strand
TTTATTTATTTTTTTATTTATTTCAGAACAATACCAAGAAGCTTACTTGCATTTTTCATATAAATCTTCTTTTTCTGTTCTTCTGTCAGCGAAGTCCGCTCTATCCATGCAATGGTATCTTTCGGATTTTCCCAGGGCGAATCCGTCGCAAACAATATCTTATCCGCACCGTGCTTTTGTACCAATCTCTCAAACTGCTGCGGCGACATATAGTCCGAACAAAAGGCACAATCCAGATACACCTGTGTTCCGCATAAGATTTCTTCCACCTGATCCCACTGCTTCCATCCGCCCATATGGGCAAGAATCAGCTTCGGGGGCTGCAATTCGTTTATGATTTCAAGTGATTTCTCCGGTGGACAATGCACCGGATCAGGAAGACCGATATCCACACCCGCATGCACCATAATCGCAAGATCAAGCTGCGATGCATAGTCGATAATGTGCTTATAACCGATATCGTCAATCATAACCCCCTGGTAATCCGGATGAAGCTTGATACCTTTCAGTCCAAGCGACTTGATATAGTCAAGTTCCTTTTTATAATTCAGACTGTTTGGATGAATACCGCCGAACGAAATCACGCGTCCGCCGTACTCTTCATTGATTTTTGCCGCCACATTGTTGATGGTCTGGAACTGCTCCGGACGTGTCACCACGGGCATAATCACAGACAAGTCAATTCCTGCTGTGTCCATAGACTCTAACAGTCCGTTTAGCGTTCCGTCTGTCTTTGGCTCAATTCCCGCCACTTCCCCAAGCTTTGCAACTGTTTTTGCCGCAATCTTATCCGGAAAAGTATGTGTGTGAAAATCAATGATCATGTCTTATTCCTCGCTGTCTTATTTATTAGATATTTGCAAGTTCTTCCTGGGTCACAAACTCTACGCCGGCCTCTTTGAGCAGTTCTTCCGCACGGGCAATATCGGAAGGCTTGATAACGATGGAAGCATCGTCTTTTCCCGTTGCAAGTGCATACATGTACTCAATATTAATGCCTGCTTTACAGATGACTTCCAAAAGTTCCTGAAGCTGTCCTACTTTATGTGCCAGTTTTACTGCCAAAACGTCTGTAGTTTTACAGGAAACACCTGCTGCCTTAAGCGCTGCTTTTCCGTTTTCCGGATCGGAAACAAGGAGGCGGAGAACGCCGTAGTCACTTGTGTCGGCAAGAGACAAGGATACAAGATTAATACCGTTGTCCTTGAGGATTCCTAACATATCTTCCAGACGGCCTGCTTTATTTTCAATAAAAATTGATAACTGTTTAATATACATATTGTAGCCCCTTTCCTTTCTGATTATACAAGTTTACGTTTGTCAATTACGTGAACTGCTTTACCCATACTTCTCTCAAGAGAGTGCGGCTCCACAAGTTTTACTTTTACGGCAAGACCGATTGCCTGCTGAATCACATGTGCAATCTTCTTTGTGAGATTTTCAAGCTCGCGGATTTCATCAGAGAAGAATCTTTCTTCTACTTCCACCTGTACCTCAAGCGTGTCGAGGTTGTTCACACGGTCAACAATCATCATGTAGTACGGAGTTGTTCCGCCCATTTCAAGAAGCGCAGCTTCAATCTGTGAAGGGAATACATTTACGCCACGGATGATAAGCATATCATCGGAACGTCCTTTAAATCTGGAAATACGGGCAGTTGTTCTTCCACATTCACATTTCTCACGCGAAATACTTGTAAGGTCTTTTGTACGGTAACGGATGAGCGGAATACCTTCTTTTGTAAGTGTGGTAAATACAAGCTCACCTGTTTCTCCGTCTGCTACCGGCGCAAGTGTATCCGCAGATACGATTTCCGGATAGAAGTGATCTTCCTGTACATGAAGACCCTTGTGATAAATACAGTCGCATGCCACACCCGGTCCCATAATTTCGGATAATCCGTAAATATCAAATGCATTGATACCCAGTTTCTCCTCTACCTGCAGACGCATCTGCTCGGTCCATGGCTCTGCACCGCAGATGGCAGACTTAAGTTGTACATTACCGATATCTCCGCTCTCTTCCAGCGTTTCTGCAATATGTAATAAGTAAGAAGGCGTACATGCAAGAGCTGTTACACCGAAATCTTTCATCATGGTAATCAATTTTTTTGTATTACCCGTAGACTGAGGTACAACAGTAGCGCCAAGATTTTCTGCTCCGTAATGAGCACCGAGTCCACCTGTAAAA
This sequence comes from Lachnospiraceae bacterium, assembly GCA_017623815.1. Lineage (GTDB taxonomy): Bacteria > Bacillota > Clostridia > Lachnospirales > Lachnospiraceae > SVFI01. The sequence continues at coordinate 4,729 of JAGAOK010000037.1, read as the reverse complement.
AGTCCGTATCCATACGCAATCTGAATGGTGTCCTGATTGGTTACTCCTGCACCGGACAGACATCTGGCAACACATTCAGACCAAATATCAATATCTTTTCTTGTGTAACCTACCACTGTCGCTTTTCCTGTCGTACCGCTCGATGCATGCACACGTACAATTTCCGAACGCGGAGCTGCAAACAAACCGAACGGATACGTATCACGCAAATCATCCTTCGTTGTATAAGGGAGCTTTGTGATATCCTCAATCCCTCTGATGTCTCCCGGCTCCACGCCGACTGCCTGCATCTTTTTGCGGTAATATTCCACATTGTGATACACACGGTTTACGGCTTTTACCAGTCGTTTGCTCTGCAGAGCCTGCATTTCATCACGGCTCATACATTCTTTTGATTCATTCCAAATCATGTTTTTTACCTTCTTCCCGTTTTTATTTTCTAAGGCTGCATGCAGTCTTAAGATTCGTAACCTAATAAAAATGCTTTTTTATTCATCTCTACTGTCTTCGGTGGAACGGTATTTTCGATCACCTTAAGCCAGTCTTCTTTGGAGAAGTCCATATGCTTTGCTGCAACGCCGAGTACAATGATGTTGAACACCTTAGAGTTACCCAATGCTAAGGCTTCTCCCATCGCATCAATAGAATATGTCTCATATTTGCTGCTCAACTCTTCGATAATATTTTCCGGATACTGTGCTGCTCCTGTCACAACAGTGATAGGCTCAATCTTCTGATCGTTTACAACAAGTGTTCCGTCTTTTTTAAGGAAATGTGCATAGCGCTTTGCCTCAAGTTTTTCAAAAGCAATGAGCAAATCTGCCTGGCCTTCCTCTACAATCGGCTCTGCCACTTTTTCACCGTATCTAACGAATGTAACAACGCTTCCGCCTCGCTGTGCCATACCATGCACCTCGGAAAGTTTTACATCATACCCTGCTGCCACTGTGATACCGCCCAGAATACGGCTTGTAAGTAATGTTCCCTGACCGCCGACACCGACGATCATAATGTTTTTTGTCTTATTTTCTGCCATAGTCTACGCCTCCACTTTCTCGATTGCACCGAATTTACAAAGCTGCATACACAGTCCGCATCCGTTACACATCGTCTCATCAATTACCGCCACCCCGTCAGCTGTCTTCGTAAGTGCCGGACAACCAGGACGGAGACAAGCACCGCACTTCTTACATTTCTCAGGAATCACTCTGCACTTGTTCGGGAATACATTGCCCTTTAAGAGTACACAAGGTGACTGTGTAATGATAACGCTGAGTTCTTCGCGCTGTGTTTCTTCTTTAATGACTTTTTCCAAAGTCTCAATATCAAACGCATTGACAACTGTCACGTTTTTCACGCCGATCGTCTTACAAAGATCATAAATGTTGATGGCCGGAACCACTTCGCCTTTTAACGTCTTTCCTGTTGCTGCATGATCCTGATGTCCTGTCATACCTGTTGTAGAGTTATCTAGAATCATAACCGTTCCTGTTGCCTGGTTATAAGCCATGTTCATAAGGGAGTTTACACCTGTATGAAGGAACGTAGAATCACCGATGACTGCCACCCAGTTTTTCACGTAATCTTTGCCTTTGGCTTTTTCCATACCGTGAAGTGTGGAAATACTTGCACCCATACAAACTGTCGTATCTACCACATTCAGTGGAGCAACTGCGCCGAGGGTATAACATCCGATATCGCCTGCTGCGTGAATTTTTAATTTGTTCAGTACAGAATATACGCTTCTGTGCGGGCAACCCGGGCAAAGAATCGGAGGTCTTGCAGGAACCTGTGCAGGCTCTGCCACCTCTACTTCCTCACCGAGCACCGCCTTGCGAAGCATGTTCGCACTGTACTCACCCTGAAGTGTGAAGATTTCTTTTCCGACACACTCGATGCCCCATGATTTGATCTGTTCTTCAAATACCGGTTCGAGCTCTTCAAAGATATATAATTTGTCTACTTTTGCAGCAAACTCTTCAATCATTTTACGCGGAAGCGGATGAACAAGTCCGAGTTTCAGCACGGATGCCTCCGGACAAGCTTCTTTTACATACTGATAAGCAATACCGCTGGCAATGAAACCGATTTTTGTATCGCCCATCTCCACACGGTTAATCGGCATATCAGCTCCGTCCTGCGCCATCTGTTTCATACGCTGTTCTACATAAATATGTCTCTGTTTTGCCATACCCGGCATCATAACATATTTCTGGATATTTCTTTCGTAAGGAACATCAATCGGTTCCACTCTGTCTTCGAGCGTAACCGGTCCCTGTGAGTGGGAAAGTCTGGTTGTGGTACGAAGAATCACCGGAGTGTCATATTTCTCGGAAAGATCAAAGGCATATTTCATGAAATCCTTTGCTTCCTGACTGTCAGACGGTTCAATGACAGGAACCTGCGCTGCTCTTGCCACACATCTTGTATCCTGCTCATTCTGGGAACTGTAAAGTCCCGGGTCATCTGCTGCCACGAGAACAAGTCCTCCGTTGACACCGCTGTAAGAGATGGTGTAAAGAGGGTCGCTTGCCACGTTGACACCGACATGCTTCATGGATGCCATTGCTCTGACACCGCTGATGGAAGCTCCGATTGCCACTTCCATTGCCACCTTTTCATTCGGTGACCACTCTGCATAAATTTCATCGTATTTTACGATATTCTCACTGATTTCTGTACTTGGAGTACCCGGATACGCTGCGGATACCTTCACGCCTGCTTCATAAGCACCGCGTGCAATCGCTTCGTTACCGAGCATGATTTTCTTTTCGCTCAATGTTTTGTCCTGCCTTTCTTATATCCTATGTTTTAGTTGAATTAATTTCACATTTTATGCATGCATGATGTGTATATGTTTTGCTTGAGGCACGCTCTCGCTACGCAAAAAACGTAGCGGTACTAGGTTCGCAGACAAATTTTTGTCTGCAAACCAAGGACCGACGTTTTTTCAGTACCTCAAGTCCAAACATATACACACATGCTATAATATTTGAAATCAACTCAGTTTAAATTATCATCTAATAAAGTCACTACTTATCCCATGTTCTGGTCTGCAATGAGCTTCGTTGCGCCGTAAATCTGGCGGAGTTTCGGTTTCTCAATCTTTCCGGTCGGGTTACGCGGAATGTCTGCGAAGATAATCTTACGCGGTCTCTTGTAACGCGGAAGTTTGAGACAGTATTCGTCGAGTTCTTCCTCCGTCATCGTCTCTCCTTCTTTCAGTTCCACAATCGCTGCTGCAATCTCACCGAGACGCGCATGTGCCAGACCGATTACTGCCACATCATGCACTTTACTGTTCGTGCGGATGAAATCTTCAATCTGTACCGGATAAAGGTTTTCACCACCACTGATGATAACGTCTTTCTTACGGTCTACAAGAAGAATGAAGCCGTCTTCGTCTTCCTGTGCCATATCTCCCGTAAAAAGCCAGCCGTCTGCAAGCACTTCCTGTGTTGCCTTTTCATCACGATAATAGCAAACCATAACGCCGTCACCTTTGACTGCAAGCTCGCCGACCTGACCTTTTTCTACTTCATTGCGGTTTTCATCCACAATTTTCACCTGCCAGCCGTAGCCTGCTTTTCCGATACAGCCGACTTTATGTATATTCTCCACACCGAGATGTACACAACCAGGTCCGATAGACTCGGAAAGACCATAGTTGGTATCGTAATCGTGATGCGGGAAGATTTCCTTCCAATGCTTGATAAGACTCTGTGGAACCGGCTGCGCACCGATGTGCATCAGTCTCCACTGGGCAAGTTCATACTCATCCAAATTTACTTTCCCGGACTCGATGGCTTCGAGAATATCCTGTGCCCACGGTACAAGAAGCCATACGATAGAACATTTTTCTTTAGAAACCGTATCTAAGATAAATTCCGGTTTTGTTCCGATTAAGAGTACTGCTTTACTTCCGGATACCAAGCTTCCGAACCAGTGCATCTTTGCACCTGTGTGATACAGCGGCGGAATGCAAAGGAATACGTCATCTTTTTGCTGTCCGTGGTGATTTGCCTCCACCTGTGCTGCATGCATGAGTGCTTTGTGTTTATGTAAGATAGCCTTCGGAAAACCTGTCGTTCCTGAAGAGAAATAAATCGCTGCATCATCGTCATCTGTAATTCCGATGCAAGGTGGCTGGCTGGAGCAGTTTGCAGAAAGCGAATTGTAATCATCCGCAAAGCTCGGACAGTTCTCTCCCACATAAATCAAAAGACGGCCCTTGCTGATTTCATCTGCGATTTCCTCCACACGACCGATAAAGGACGGTCCGAATACAAGGACATCAACCTCAGCAAGCTGCACGCAGTATAAAATCTCATCCGATGAATAACGGAAGTTTAACGGTACTGCAAGTGCTCCTGTCTTTAAAATACCGAAGTAAATCGGTAACCACTCAAGACCGTTCATCATAAGAATGGCAACTTTGTCACCTTTCTTGATACCACGCTGCAAAAGCAGGTTTGCGAAACGGTTTGCCTTCTCGTCAAACACTCGCCATGTAATCTCACGACGGTAAGACTGCTTTGTGTTCGGCTCAATGAGCTCATATTCTTTCCATGTTACCCTTCTGTTCTCTTTGATCTCAGGATTGATCTCAACGAGACAGACATCATTTGGGTATTCTCTGCTGTTTCTTTCCAAATACTGTGTAATTGGCATTTCGTGTTTCCTCTTTCTTTCCAGTTTCTTTCGCGCTTTAACGCTTTTATTCACTAAA
>JAGAOK010000036.1 GCA_017623815.1 Lachnospiraceae bacterium | reverse complement strand
GGGGATATTGTCGCAGGGACAGGTTGTGGCGCTTTACAACTATATGTCGCAGATACTGGTGGAACTGATTAAACTTGCAAATCTCATCGTAACCATGAATAAGGCGCTTGCCAGTGCAAACCGAATTGCAGATGTATTTGAAATTGAGACGAGCATGCAGTGGAAGACGGCATCGGATTGCGCAGAGACAGAGGATGCAGTAGTATTTCGAAATGTCTGTCTGTCTTACGCCGGTGGCGGTGAGGAGGCTCTTTCCGATGTTGATTTTACGGTAAAACGCGGTCAGACCATCGGAGTCATCGGTGGAACCGGATCCGGAAAAAGTTCACTGATCAACCTGATTCCGCGTTTCTATGATGCTACGCGCGGAGAAGTTTTGGTGGATGGTAAAAATGTGCGGGATTATTCTGAGGAGGAACTGGAGAAGAAAATTGCCGTTGTTCCGCAGAAGGCCGTGTTGTTTAAAGGTACGATAGAAAGTAATCTTCGCTGGGGAAAAGCGGATGCGACAAAGGAGGAGCTTGAGGCGGCAGTAGAAGCGGCGCAGGCGTCGGATGTTGTGGCAGCCAAAGGAGGACTTGCGGGCGAAGTGGCACAGGCAGGAAAGAATTTATCCGGCGGTCAGAGGCAGAGACTTACGATTGCCAGGGCGCTGGTAAAGCAGGCGCCGATTCTTATTTTGGACGATAGCGCGTCAGCACTTGATATGGCAACGGATGCAAGACTTCGTGCGGCAATCAGGAAACTTTCCTATCATCCGACGGTATTTATCGTTTCGCAGCGAACAAATGCCATCATGGATGCGGATCAGATCATTGTGCTGGATGACGGAAAAGTGGAAGGTATCGGTACTCACGAACAACTTCTTGCTACGTGTGAGGTTTATAAAGAAATTTACGAATCCCAGTTTAAAAAGGAGGTAAGTGCGTCATGAAACAGAATGTGATTATAAGAAAAGTACTTTCCTACTTAAAAAGATATACTCATTTGATGGTTTTGTCGGTCGTGTTTGCGGCAGCGATTGTCGGACTGACCTTATATGTTCCGATTTTAATCGGAAATGCAATTGACGCGATTGTGGAAGGTGCAGTGGCGTTTGATGTGATCCGGTATTATCTGGTGAGGGTAGGAGTTGTCGTTTTGGTGACGGCGCTTTTGCAGTGGCTGATGAATGTAATCAACAATCATGTGACCTACCATGTGGTGCGTGATATCAGAAAAGAAGCGTTCGGAAGACTTCAGATTCTTCCGCTCAAATATATAGATGCGCATCCGTACGGAGAGACGGTAAGCCGTATGATTTCGGATGTGGATACGTTTGCGGACGGTCTTTTGATGGGATTTACGCAGCTTTTTACGGGAATTGTGACGATTGCCGGAACGCTTGTCATCATGCTTACGCTCAATCCGCTGATTACGCTGGTGGTGGTTGTGATCACGCCGCTGTCGCTGTTTGTGGCAAATTTTATTGCAAAGCACACCTATGATATGTTTCAGCTTCAGTCGCGTACAAGAGGAGAGCAGACAGCGTTTGTGGAAGAGATGATCGGAAATGCCAAGGTGGTAAAAGCATTTGGACATGCGGATGAATCGATGGAAACATTTGAGGAAATCAATCAGCGTCTGCAAAAGTGTTCGCTTAAGGCTATTTTTTATTCTTCACTTACCAATCCGTGTACTCGATTTGTTAACAGTATTGTGTACGCCTGTGTGGCGCTCACGGGTGCATTTGCGGTGCTTTCGGGAAATATGACAGTCGGTATACTTTCGTGTTTCTTAAATTATGCCAATCAATATACCAAGCCGTTCAATGAGGTTTCCGGTGTTATTACCGAACTTCAGAACGCCATCGCGTGTGCAGGCAGGATTTTTGAACTGATTGAGGAAACGCCGCAGACTCCGGATGCGGAAGATGCAGTAGTCATAGAGCAGGCTGAGGGAGAAATCCAATGTGAGAGTGTTTGCTTTTCTTATACAGAGGGGCAAAAGCTCATTGAAAACTTCAACGTCCATGTGAAGCCGGGACAGAAGGTGGCGATTGTCGGTCCTACCGGTTGCGGAAAGACAACGGTAATTAATCTTCTGATGCGTTTTTATGATGCGCGAAGCGGTGAAATCCGTGTAGACGGAAATGAAATTCGTGATATGAAAAGAAAGAGCCTGCGAAGCAACTACGGTATGGTTTTGCAGGAGACATGGCTTAAGTCAGGGACAATCCGCGAGAATATCAAGATGGGTAAGCCGGAGGCAACGGATGAAGAGATGATGAAAGCGGCTAAGGCGGCGTATGCAGATTCTTTTATCAGGCGTCTTCCGAATGGATATGATACGGTGATCGGAGAGGACGGCGGAATGCTTTCGCAGGGGCAGAAACAGCTTCTCTGTATTTCCAGAATTATGCTTTCACTTCCGCCGATGCTGATTTTGGACGAGGCGACATCTTCTATCGATACGCGTACCGAGATGAAAATCCAGAGCGCATTCCATACGCTGATGAAGGGGAGAACCAGTTTTATCGTGGCGCATCGCTTATCCACCATCAAGGATGCGGACATTATCCTTGTTATGAAAGACGGAAATATTATTGAGCAGGGAAATCATGAACAGTTATTACAGAAAAAAGGATTTTATGCGCAGCTCTATCATAGTTAAATGATGGAGCTACATGGAGTTTAGAGACGGAGAGGTTGAAATATGATTTATACGATACCGGATTATTATCAGGAATTTGAGTGCATCGCCGGGGAGTGTCCGGATACATGCTGCGCCGGATGGCAGATTGTAATCGATGAAAAGAGTCAGAAGAAATATAAAAAATATCCGGGAGCATTCGGGAAACGCCTGAAGTCATCTGTCGATTGGAAGGAAGGGATTTTCCGCCAAAGAGAGAAAAGATGTGCATTTTTAAATGAAGAAAATCTCTGTGATATTTATATAAACAGCGGACCACACATGCTTTGTGACACCTGTCGGAAATATCCGCGTCATGTGGAGGAATATGAGGATTTGAGAGAAATTTCGCTTTCCATCTCTTGCCCGGTGGTGGCCGAAATGCTGATAAATCGCCGGGAGCCGGTGCGATTTCTGACCAGGGAACGTCAGATGGCGCCGGAGGAGTATGAAGAATTTGATTATATGCTTTTCACAAAACTTTGTGATGCAAGAGAACTTATGATTTCTATTCTGCAAAAAAGAGAAGTGGATATTCGCATCAGAATTGCTATGGTGTTGTCTCTTGGACACGATTTGCAAAGACGAGTTAGCAGTGGGCAACTTTTCGAGGTGGATGATCTGCTGGAGCGCTACCGTTCTGAGGGAGCAATTCCGCGCTTTGAAAAACGCTGCGCAGCATATTTCAATAGTTCGCCGGAGGTAACGGCTCCGGTTCGCAGTGCGCTATATGGACTGTTTGACGAACTGGAGGTTTTAAAAGAGGATTTCCCGGAGTACCGGAAAAAACGGCTGGCCGGTGAAGGTAAAGTATCCCAAGGTGATATTTCAGAGGAAGAGGCGATTTGTCTGGAGCAGCTTATGGTGTACTTTATCTATACTTACTTCTGCGGAAGCGTGTATGATGAGCAGGCATATGGTAAGGTGAAATTTGCAGTTGCATCAGTACTATTGATTCGCGGACTTTATCTGGGAGATTTCCGGCACGGGGAAAAGCCGGATAAGGGTGCGATGACGGAAGCAGCTTACCGCTATGCAAAAGAGGTGGAGCATTCAGATCCGAACCTACTTTTGATGGAAGAGATGCTATTAAAGAAAAGGGAATTAAAACTTGAAAATCTGATGTATTTCATCGGGGGAATGTAGGGAGTGTAAAGGAGAGATTTCGGATGAAAAAGTGTTGTGTAATCATTTCGGTTGTATGCATGATTTTCCTGTCAGCATGTACAGGTTGGGGAACGGAAGCAGCGGACAGGAGTCAGAGTACGGATTTGGGACAAGATGAGTATACTGCGGATGCTATGAGTATTACAGATGAAAAAGACAAAGAGTTTATGGTGATGCGTGTAAAAGACGATTATCTCGAGATTTCCCACGAGTGTGACTGGGTGTATCTGGAAAGCGGCGGAGAATACCCGGAACTGGCAGACGGACAGGTGGCTCGGGTAAAAGCAGATGTGTCCATTTACGGCGGGGGCGTAGCCGGATATATGGGGAACATATTTATACGGGATTTAAAGCAGTATGAAGTATTAGACTACAAAGAAGTAGTAGATAAATTAGATGTTCCGGACTGTGAAAGCCAGTCATTTGAGTATGGGAAACATTTGTTGCAATATAAGATATCCGATAGGTGTTATTTTGTTGTTATGAACAGACAATATATCGAAGTGTATTTAGATGGAACATGGATAAAAGAATACGAATATGATGATCTGGATGCAACGACTCTTTTGGCACCGTTTTGGGCAGAAGTGGAGAAAAATGAAAACGAATATCAAGAAATGCATCAGGAGCAGCACCAAGACCCGGAGGTTTTGTCGGAGCCGGTGGTCGAATATGGCGATCAGGTACATCTGATATGCTACAGAAGGCCAATCGGAGGGCAGTGGAAGGAGTCTGCGAATGAAGTTTTTTCAGTAGATATAGATGCAGAGCAGTTTCGGCACGGTGACTATGAGATGAGTCAGGAGGAATTGCAGTTTAATGTAGAAGAAGCATTGGGAAACAAAGTGGGCGATGCTTTTACCGTGTCTTTTGAATATGGCGATTGCAGAGTGTTTCACAGATACACGGTTTTAGAGATTAAAAAAAACACTGAATTAGGTAATCAGAAAGATGTCGTAGAATATGGAGATACGATCAAAGCTTCCCATAAAGAGGCAGAGCGTTTGGCGGAGTACGCAATAGAAACGGAATATATGGGCGGTGTATTGCTGGATGTGGATGAAGCAACGACGCAGTTTACCCGGAGCCCGGCAGAATATCAGGAGGCAGTGGTAAAAGATGTCGTGAAAAAAGTGCAGGGGAAAAACCGCTGGTCCGGGTCGTTTGCAAGCTGCGACGAGCAGTACGAGTACTCCTTCCGTGTGAATATGGTCAATGAATCCTATGAACCTTCTTATCAATTGCCGGAAAACTGGGGATATCGGTTTGAAGCTCCAAAGATCGGAAGTTTTAAAGGATACAAGGAGGAAGAGGCGGATGCAATCGATATGGAAGAAGGGGAAGTGTTTGGCTATGACGACAGGTTAACCATGGGATGTTCTGCATGGTGCGGAGCGGAAGAATATATTTGTCAGGCACAGGCTTCTTCCACTCTGCCTGCGCAGGCAGGTATAAACTATAGGGTTTCTAATCTGACGGAGGGGAGCCGCTTTAGTGTCTGGTCGGAAGGGGCGAAAGGTCCGGGAATCGGAGAGTACATAGATATAAAGCAGATGTATATGGGAAGCGGAGATCCGGAGTTTACTTTCGCAAGTATCTGTATTGTAAACGGATATGCAGAAAATGAGGAAAAATGGCAGGAGAATGGTAGAGTAAAGAGTTTTAAACTTTACTATGAAGATGAGTATATGGGACTTATCGAGCTGGAAGATACGATGCTGCCTCAGTATATTGATGTAACGCCGGTGCAGATGAAGGTCGGAAACGGTTTTGAGGCCGACTTTAGGTTTGAGATCGCCGAGGTGTATAAGGGAACTGAGTATGAGGATACGTGTATCACAGGAATTGTGATAGATTTTGAAGGAAAATATGCGCATTGAGTAAAAAATCCAGTTTTTGCAAAAGTTTCTCGGGTATTTTCTTCGAAGAATCATGCTATGATGTATGCGTTAATAAGCGCGTTTATCGATTAGTTTATGATGCGCAGATGATTAGGAGGAAATTAAAATGAGGAAATTTTTAAGGGGAATGGTTACGTTGTTATGCGCATTAAGTCTTGTGGGGTGTTCCACAGGAGCAGAAAGTCTTGCGGAGCTGGAGCAGTTGGAGGAGCTGGAAGAAATCGCGCAGGAGAGTGTAAAGGAAAGCGGAGTGGCCAAAGCAGGAGGCGGAGCAGGAACTATAGCGGTACCTCCGGAATACAAGGAGCTGTTTGATGGCGGATCGTTTGATGAAAATGGCGTATGGGCTTCAGATAAGGCAGAGTATGTCGAACTGATTGAAGACTTGCGAAAGACCTGTGAAGAGAATCTTGACGGAAGTATGATTTTCGCAACCGATGATGAAGTGATTTTTGCAGGCGGCTGGAATGTGACGGGAATTGATGAAAAGACTGTCGTAAGCCCGTATACGACGTATGAGATAGGAGAACTGACCATGTCGATGACGGCAGCAGCGATTCTTCAACTGGTACAGGATGGGAAACTGAAAATGACAGATACGATCGACACCTATTTTCCGGATCTTCCGTATGGAGATAAAATAACAATAGAACATCTGATATATATGCAACCGGGAATACCGGATGTGTTGTATGAGCCGGATAAGTTTTTTGAGAGTGCGGTTGATGCGGGCAAAGATCCGCAGCAGGTGGGAGAGGACTTCAAAAACGGTGCGGTGACCGATCAGGAAATGCTGGATTATTTATATAAAACGAAGTTTACGGAGGAATATGTGGGACCGGTCGCCGCATCCGCGACCAATTATATATTACTGGCACATATTTTGGAGCAGGTGACAGGACAAAGTTATGAAGAATATATGAAAGAGAATATCTTTGATGTATGTGGTATGGAGAATTCTACCTGTACGGAAACAGGAAATATTACCAGTGTACCGAAACCGGCAGGGGAAGAAGGGTATACAAAGTACGGGAAAGCCTACAGAGGGGCAGGAGATATTCACTCCAATCCATGTGATGTACTGCTGTTTGACAGAGGATTGATTGCAGGAAAAATGATTGATTATAATCACCTTGAATATGTAACGGAACCAAAGGACGAGGTTTCGTGCGGTTGGTTTGTGATGATAGGTCACAATTTGAATGGGGAATCGATGCCATTTACGCTGATGCAGACAGGCGGAACAAACGGTTACATAGCGATGAATTATATTTTCCGTACGGAAGATAAGAATTATTACTATATCATGATGACTCCGGCGAGCGGAAGAATACAGTTTGCGAATAAGGTAGGCAGATTGATTTTTAAATATATGTATTCAGTAGAGCAATAGATTTGATATATAAGTAAAAGGAGGAAATGAAAATGAGGAAGTGTGTAAAAGGGATTTTGACTTTAGCGCTTGCAATGTGTCTGATGGGATGCTCTTCGGGAGCGGATGAGCTGGCTGAGTTGGAGAATCTGGAACAGCTGGAAGAAATTGCACAGGAGAGCATCGCGGAAAGCAATGCAGGCGGTAGCATACCGGAAAGTGCTGTACCGTCTGAATACCGAGATTTGTTTGAGGGCGGCGAGTTTGATGAAAACGGCATATGGGCTTCGGATAACGCGGAGTATACAGAATTGATTGAAGAACTGAAAACGACGTGCGGGGAAAACCTGGACGGAAGTATGATCTTTGCTACCGATGATGAGATGATTTTTGCAGGTGGCTGGAATGCAACGGAAAGTGATGGAAGTACCATTGTGAGTCCGTTTACAACCTACGAAATCGGGGAACTGACACAGTCGATGACGGCAGCAGCGATTCTGCAACTTGTACAGGAAGAAAAACTGAAGTTGACAGATACCATTGATACCTATTTTCCGGAGTATCCGGAGGGGAAAAAGTTAACGATCGAGCATCTGTTATATATGACATCCGGAATACCGGATATGGTGGCGCAGGCCGACAGTTTTTTTGCCAGTGCGGCAGATGATGGAAAAGATCCGATTCAGGTGCTGGATACCTTCTACAACGGGGAGATGTCAGATGAGGAGTTTTTGGGGTATTTAAATAAAACAAAACTCTCGTTTGAACCGGACAAAGGGGTTTTTCCGTCTGCTACGAATTATGTCTTGTTGGCACATATTCTGGAGCAGGTGACCGGACAGAGCTATGAAGCGTATATGAAAGAGAATATCTTTGATGTATGTAAGATGAAAAATGCAACCTGCACGGAAACAGGAAACCTGACCAGTATACCGATACCGATGGGTGAAGAGGCTTATATGAAATGCGGGAAATCATATCGGGGTGCGGGAGATGTTCATTCCGGTCCGTGCGATGTGCTGCTGTTTGACCGGGCACTGATGGGGGGAGAACTGATTGATTACAACCATCTTACCTATATGACAACTCCGAAGTCCAACTTTACAAGCGGATGGAGGATGAAAGGGAACGGCCATTTGATAGCGACCGGAGCAACTCCGGGATATATTGCCATAAATTGCATTTACCGCTTGGAAAATAAGAATTATTATTTTGTTATGATAAGCCCTACGCCTGAAAAGTCACAGAATATGATGAGTATCGATTTGAAGATTTCAAAGTATATTCAGTCTTTGGAGAAGTAGAGGCGAGACGTATAACATGTGTAGTAGGAGGAAATAAAAATGAGGAAGTTTATAAGGGGAATTGTTGCTTTGTTATGTGTGCTCAGTCTTGTGGGGTGTTCTACCGGTGCAGACAGCCTTGCGGAGCTGGAACAGCTCGAGGAAATCGCGCAGGAGAGCGTGGAGGAAACCGCGACAGCATCAGGCGCGGGAGGTGGCGATATTCCTGCAGAATACACGGATTTGTTTAGGGATGCAGAGTGTGTAGATAATAGGATATGGGTTTCAAATAAGGCGGAATACACCGAACTGATTGAAGACCTAAAAACGTCCTGTGAAAAAAATCTGGACGGTAGTATGATTTTTGCAACGGATGATGAGATGATTTTTGCAGGTGGGTGGAATGCAACAGAAAGTGATGGAAGTACCATTGTAAGTCCGTTTACAACTTATGAAATCGGCGAAATGACACAATCTATGACGGCAGCGGCAATTCTTCAGCTTGTACAGGAAGAAAAATTAAAACTGGAAGATACCATTGGTACTTATTTTCCGGATTATCCATACGGCGATAAGGTGAAGATAGAAAATCTCATGTATATGTCATCCGGAATACCGGATGTGATGACGGATCCGAAAAGCTTTTTTGCAAGTGCGGCTAACGAGGGGAAAGACCCTGAACAGTTAGGCGAGAGTTTTAAAAGCGGTGAGATGTCGGAAGAGGAATTTTTAGAATACTTTAATGATACAAAGGTTTTGTTTGAACCGGAGTCCGGAATGGGATTATCCGGCACCAATTATATTTTGCTGGCCCGTATTTTGGAACAGGTGACCGGACAAAGTTATGAAGAGTATATGAAAGAGAATATCTTTGATGTGTGCAAGATGAGAAATTCAACTTGTACGGAAACAGGAAATCTGACCAGTATACCGATTCCGGGCGGTGAAGAGGCATATAGGAAGAATGGGAAACTGTGCAGAGGAGTAGCGGATGTGCACTCCAGCCCGTGTGATATGCTTTTGTTTGACAGAGCGCTGATGGCCGGGGAAGTGATTGATTATAATCATCTTTCCTATGTGACAGCACCGAAAAATATGATGTCGTGCGGATGGATCATGATGGGGCCGAATTGTCTGTTGCAGACAGGAGCC
>JAGAOK010000035.1 GCA_017623815.1 Lachnospiraceae bacterium | reverse complement strand
TTTTTTATTTGTTAAAATCCACCGGTTCATAGTCTTGCAAAGGAGCAAGGAATCCGCGCTCCTTCAGAGCATCGTGGATATAGTCAAGGATTTCCTCGCTTTCCGCCGTTACCGTGTGGTAATGGTATCCGGAGGTTACGTTTTTAAGTAAACTGGATTTGCCGGAGGCAAGATCCGCCATAAAACGTTTCACATCCAGACGTGATCGGATGTTCATCGGGGCTTTGACGATATTGTAAATCTTATGGGAGACAAATACATCTTCCACGCGTCCCCCGCAGTCTACGATGAGGGATAGTTCTTCCTCGACATCGTCATCATCGTGAATCATTTTAAATACACGGGTCGCTGCAAAGGATTCAGAGAGCAGATATCCCTGATTGGTAGAAACAATGCTGTGCTCGCCGGCGCGCAGCAGGGCAATATCCTGTACAATGACCTGGCGGCTGACTCCAACCTGACGGGCAAGCTGACTGCCGGAAAGCGGAACATCGCTTTGTCTTAACAAATCTATAAGTTTTGTTCTTCGTTCCTCGCCGTTCATGAGTTTTTCCTTTCTATAACTAATCAATCGGATGAAGGTTCTTTAAAGAGACATCTAAGATAGGAGAGGAGTGCGTAAGCGCACCGGATGAAATATAATCTACCTTGAGGTCTTTGATTTTCTCAATGTTTTCTTTGGTAACATTTCCGGAAATTTCAACTTCTGCACGGCCGTCGATGATATTCAGTGCTTCTGCCATTTGTTCATGGGACATGTTATCCAGCATGATGATGTGGGCACCGGCTTCCACGGCCTCGCGTACCATATCAAGGTTTTCCACTTCGACTTCAATTTTACGGACAAACGGTGCATAAGCTTTAGCCATTTCGATGGCCTGACGCACACCACCTGCGGCTCCGATATGGTTGTCCTTTAGTAACACACCGTCAGAGAGATTATAGCGGTGATTGTTACCGCCGCCTACGCGTACTGCGTATTTTTCAAACAGACGATTGTTCGGTGTGGTTTTTCTGGTATCCAAAAGCTTGATGGAAGTACCGTCTAAGAGGCTTGCCACGTTGTGGGTGTAAGTCGCAACACCGCTCATACGCTGCAGATAATTGAGAGCAGTTCTCTCGCCGCTTAAGATGGTGCGGATATCGCCGGTCAGTTTGGCCAGAAGCTGACCGTTTTTCACTGCGTCTCCGTCTTTGGCCAGAAGTTCAACCTGACAGCTTGGGTCAAGGAGCGTAAATACTCTTGCAAAAATCTCAAGACCGCAGATAATGCCGTCTTCTTTACAGATAAGATCTGCGCATCCCAACTGTTTTTCTGGCGTCACGCTGTTTGTGGAGACATCCTCGCTTGTGATGTCCTCGCGGAGTGCGCTTAAGATGAACGGGTCTGCGTTTAAGGTTAATGTAATTGGATTATTCATTGGTTTCGTCCTTTCTATACTTTGCTATATGTAATGTATCAGTGTTTTTTATGTTTTAGCTTTGGAAGAAGTAAGTCGCGATATTCGTTTGCGAGTGCTTCTAAATCCGTTTCGCAGCTAATATCAGAGGAAATGGTATTTCCTTTATCGCCGGCGTTTGTATAATTTTCTGAAAGATCCAGTGCTGCACGTTTTGCAAATACCAGACTTTCCAAGAGAGAATTGCTCGCCAGCCGGTTTTTGCCGTGCACGCCGTTGCATGCGGTTTCGCCGATGGCATAAAGGCGTTCCATGGAAGTTTTTGAATTGTGATCCACTTCGATACCGCCCATAAAATAGTGCTGTGCAGGTACCACCGGGATGCATTCCTTTGTCACGTCATAGCCCATTTTTTTGCAGTGGGCCACGATATTCGGAAAATGCAGTTCCAGTTCTTCTTCGGGAATCGGTCTTAAATCTTCCCAGACAAAATCGGTGCCGTCCTTTTCCATCTGTGCATAGATTGCCTCCGTGAGCAGGTCACGCGGTAATAATTCATTGACAAACCGATTCATGTTTTTGTCGTATAACAGGGCACCTTCCCCGCGGACGGATTCAGAAATAAGGAAACTGCGTTCGCCTTTTTCTTTTCCGTAAAGAGTAGTCGGGTGAATCTGAATATAATTCAAATCTTTGGTAGGTATATTATGTTTTAGCGCAATTGCGATGGCATCTCCGGTCAAATGACGGAAATTCGTCGAATGTCGATAGAGCCCGCCGATACCGCCTGTCGCAAGCATTGTATAGTCTGCGCTGATGCGGGATACAGACCCATCCTCAGTTTGAACGACAGCTCCGTAACAGGTATTTTCTTCGCAAAGAAGATCTAAAAGCGTCGTGTGCTCCAGTATCGTTACATTTTTTAAGGTTCTGACCTGTGCAAGAAGATGCGAGGTAATTTCTTTTCCTGTAATATCCTTGTGAAAAAGAATTCGTTTTTCGGAGTGGGCGCCTTCTCTGGTAAAGCAAAAGGAGCCGTCCGCCTCTTTTTGAAAGTCAACACCGTAGCTGACCAGATCAGCCACGACATCAGGTGACGATTTTATCATAATCTCAACTGAAGTTTTGTCATTTTCATAGTGACCGGCCTTTAAAGTATCTTCAAAATAGGAGTCGAAGTCATCAGGATCCTTTAACATACACATACCGCCTTGTGCCAGAAAGGAATCGTTGCTTTCGACATCGGTTTTTGTAATAATGGTAACCGTTTTCTCTTTGGGGAGGTGGAGAGCCGCATACAGACCGGCGCAGCCGCTTCCCACAATCAGTATATCTGTTGTCATAAAACCAGCTTTCTCGTGCGAATACACGCGTAAAATTTATGTTGAATCAATAATCACAGCGACCAGTATAACACATGATTTTACAATTGACAAGACAGGTGATAAGTAAATGTATACATATGTCTTGACAGTGCAAATTGACTTTATTATAATGAGTAACGGTCCGGAGAGAATCAGGATATGAGGGGAGAGAATGGAGACGACGATGAGTACAACAAGACAATTACAAGATGAAATCATAAGATTAAAGAAAGAAAAGGATATCTGTATTTTGGCGCATGCATACCAAAGTCATGATATTTTAGAAGTTGCGGATTATATCGGTGATTCTTACGGCCTTAGCGAAAAAGCGGCTGTGGCACCACAGAAGACGGTTCTGATGTGCGGTGTCCGGTTCATGGCAGAGACAGTGAAAATTTTAGCACCGGAAAAGAAGGTGCTTTTGTCCCATTCCGAGGCAGACTGTCCGATGGCAAGACAGTTTGATGCGGAAAAAATCAAAAAGTTAAAAGAGCAGTATCCCGGCTATGCCGTGGTTGCCTATATCAATACAACCACAGAGATTAAGACGGTCTGTGATGTCTGCGTGACGTCGGCATCAGCAGTAAAGATCGTTCAAAATATGAAAGAAAAGGATATCCTGTTTATACCTGACTGCAATCTGGGAGCATGGGTGGCAAAGCAGGTTCCAAATAAGAATCTTCAGCTGGTTTCCGGCGGATGTCCGATTCATGCAGGTATCATAAAGGAAGAAGCACTTGCAGTAAAAGAAAAGCATCCGAAGGCAGAGTTTTTGGTGCACCCGGAATGTATCGGCGGCGTTTCCGAAATGGCGGATTACATAGGAAGTACTACAGGAATTATGGATTATGTGAAAAAAAGCACGCATGATGAGTTTATCATCGGAACGGAAAACAGCATTGTACAACACTTGCAGTTTGAGTGTCCGGAGAAAAAATTCTATCCGTTATCAAGGAAACTCGTATGTCACGACATGAAGCTGACCACTTTGGCAGATGTGTATCACTGCGTGAAAGGGGATGCAGGAGAGGAGATTATATTAGCAGAAGAAGTGCGTCTGGCGGCTAAGAAGAGTCTGGATGCTATGCTGAGATTGGGATAGTATAAAAAATAAGAAGCAGCTGTTAAGCAAAATGCCTGACAGCTGCTTTTTTTTAATTTTTACCGGTGCTTCCGATTCCGCCGCGGTTGCTTCCGCCTAACTTTTCTACTTCATCAAAAACAAGCTTCGGCTGATTTTCCATAATACGGAACTGGCAGATGCGGTCATTTTTGTGAATGACAGTGTCGCGCAGCGCATAAACCGGCATATACCACCAGTCATCCGGACCGCAGTAGGAGCAGTCGATGATTCCGCAGTGGTTCGTCTGAATGATTCCGAAATTTTTGTAAGTGGAGCTACGTGGCACCACATGTGCTTCATAGCCTTCCGGAAGCTGCATGGCCACACCGAGATGAATCAGTTTGAATTCTCCGGCTTTAAGTTCCACGTCCATGGCACTTCTAAGATCAATCCAGTCGGATTTGCCGTCTATGTATGTTAATTTTTCAATCGAGTCATCTAAATACTGAATACGAATTTCTTTCATGATAGTTAGTCTCCTTGTGATATAAGTGTAGGGTGTAATATTTAGTATTTGTACTACTATTGTATATACTGACGATAGTATATCACAAGAAATACTTCCGCACCAGTAAAAAAGGCGATGTAAAAGCTTTTTTACATGAAAAAAGCGGGATGTAAAAGTGATTCGATGGACGAAAAGTCAAGAGCGGTGTATGATTGGGAAGTGAAAACAGAAAAGAAGGGAGTACACAGAAAAGGATGGATATCGGAACGAAAATAAAGGAAGCAAGGATGGAAGCACAGCTTACCCAGGAACAGGTGGCGGATGAACTTGGTATAAGTAGACAGACAATGTCGAATTGGGAGAACAATAAAACGTATCCTGACATAGTCAGTGTGATAAAAATGAGTGATTTATATAAAGTAAGCCTTGATTATCTTTTAAAAGGAAGCGGGGAAAAGCAGATGACAAATTATATGGAATATTTGGAGGAAAGTACAAATACCGTCAAGAGCAAAACCAATTTATCAAAGATTATTTTGATTGCGACGTATCTGGGAATCTGGGCCTTTGCATTGATTATGTTCTGGCTGATTTTAAGCGAATCGGATGCGATGGGATTCAGCATAATGTTTTTATGGGTCATTCTTCCGATTACAACATTTGTGATTTCTATATTGATAGGGAAAAACGGATATTGGGGAAAATGGAAATGGGCAGCTGCTCTGATTCTCGGAGCCATGTATATGCTGGCATCGTATACGACGTTCAGTCTTGCCAATATGATTGCATTTCATAAGATTAACATTCCGGATTTTGGAATGTTTGCTGCCGGTGCAGTCATTTCGCTTATTGGGCTGGGTATCGGAACTTTGGTAGGCAGACGACGCCGCTCAAAGTAGGAATGCATAAAATAATCCATATCTGACAAACTAATCCATAAGAATGAAAAGTATGACAGGGAGGCGTCAGAAGATATGGAACCGATCATTTTAGAGAGCAGAATCAGTAAGAGCATAAAAGAGAACAGAAAGTATTTTCATGAAAAGCTGAATGTAGATACCAATTTTGATATGTTATATCGAGATCTTGTCATCGGCGGAAAGGACAGCATTATTTATTTCATCGACGGATTTTGTAAAGATGAATTGATGATGAAGATGCTGCAATATTTTATTGGATTAAAGGAAAGCGATCTTCCGGCGGATGCAGCGGGAATGCTGAAAAAGAATATGCCTTATGTGGAAGTGGATATGGAGGAGAGAAAAGATAAGATTGCGGTAGCGATTTTGTCCGGACAGCTTGCTCTTTTCATTGATGGGTATGATAAATGTATATTAATTGATTCTCGGACTTATCCGGCCAGAAGCGTGTCAGAACCGGATAAGGATAAAGCCCTTCGCGGTTCGAAGGACGGATTTGTGGAGACCATCATTTTTAATACAGCGCTGATACGTCGCAGGATCCGTGATACGGATCTTTGTGTGGAAATGCTGCAGGCAGGAACTAGTTCAAAGACAGACATTGCACTTTTATATATGGGAAAAAGAGTCGATGAAAACTTTTTGATGGAGATTAAGAGCCGGATAAAAGGAATGAAGGTGGATGCGCTGACACTGAATCAGGAGTCACTGGCGGAGTGTTTATATGATAAGAAATGGCTGAATCCGTTTCCGAAATTCCGATTTACCGAGCGGCCGGATACTTCGGCGGCTCAGATTTTGGAAGGAAATATTGTGATTTTGGTGGACAATGCGCCGCAGGCCATGATTCTGCCGACCTCGCTTTTTGATATTACGGAGGAGGCGGACGACTATTATTTTCCGCCGATGACAGGAACGTATCTGCGTTTTGCCAAGTTTGTCATACTGGTTTTTTCTTATTTTGTGACACCGCTTTACCTGTTACTTTCGAATAACCCGCAGTGGATTCCCGAAAGCTTTGCATTTATTCAGATGAAGGATCCGTATAATATTCCGATCTTCTGGCAGTTTATTATCCTGGAGATAGCACTGGACGGACTTCGGTTAGCAGCGGTTAACACACCGAATATGCTCAGTACACCGCTTAGTATTATGGCGGCACTTATTTTGGGAGATTTCTCTGTCAGCAGCGGATGGTTTAATGCAGAGGTTATGCTGTATATGGCATTTGTAGCACTGGCTAACTACACGCAGACGAATTATGAGCTTGCATATGCAGTTAAATTTATGAGAATATTGAATCTGATATTGACGAGTCTGTTTGGGATTTACGGATTTATTGCAGGAGTCGGTATTTTTATTCTTTCACTGATTAATAATAAGATGATTTCAGGAAGGGGATATCTGTATCCGCTGATACCGTTTCATTTAAAAGAATTGAAAAAGAGGGTGTTGCGACGCCATATCAGAAACGTATAAATGATATGACCGGAATTACGGAAATATGCCATGGGGCAGGCTGTGATTCCGGTTTTTTTGCGTTTCATGTGTCAATATGACACAAAGCTACATACTATGATAGTAAAAAAGCAGGAGAAAATGATGATGAAAGAATATTATGAACAGATGCATATAGATGAATTTCCGGTTGCAATGGCATATGTCCCGTGGCAGAAACTGGATAAAATATACGAAGATCTTGATGATGCGTTTCGCGAAGGAACCATTTTCCCGGAACTGAATAAACCATTTTGCGGAAGGAGATGTGTGAAATGATGAGAAACAGTGATATGTCAAAAGCAGCTCTGCTTCATGAAATCAGCAAGGTTGATTTTGCAGTGGTGGAGATGACCTTATATCTGGATACGCATCCGCATGAGCGCGAGGCAATCGCATACCTGAATCATTATGTGAAACTGAAAAACCAGTTGGAAAAAGAATACAGTTACAAGTATGAGCCGTTATCCGTTTCACTGTCATGCGAAAGCGATGATAACAAATGGATGTGGGCACTTGCACCGATGCCATGGGAAGGAGGATGCAGATAATGTGGAGTTATGAGAGAAGATTACAGTATCCGATTAATATCAAAGAACCAAATGCAAAAATAGCACAGATTATCATCAGCCAGTACGGAGGACCGGATGGCGAGCTTGCAGCGTCCATGCGTTATCTTTCACAAAGATATACGATTCCTTATAATGAAGTGGCAGGACTTCTGACCGACATCGGAACAGAAGAACTTGCGCATTTTGAACTGGTGGGTGCGATTGTGCATCAGGTGACAAGAGATCTTTCTATGGAAGAAATCGAGAAGTCAGGTTTTGCTCCTTACTATGTAGATCACACGCTGGCACTTTGGCCGCAGGCAGCAGGCGGTATTCCGTTTAATGCATGCGAGTTTCAGTCAAAAGGAGATCCGATCACGGATCTGATGGAGGATATGGCAGCAGAGCAGAAAGCGAGAACAACATATGACAATATCCTTCGCATGGTGAAAGACCCGGATGTGTGTGATGTCATTAAATTCCTTCGTGCAAGAGAAGTGGTGCACTTTCAGAGGTTCGGAGAAGCACTTCGCAGAGTACAGGATAAACTTAATGAAAAGAACTTCTATGCATTCAATCCTGCGTTTGACACATGCAACGTAAAAGACAACAAATAAAATCCGTGTCAAAGGCCTGACACTTGACATAGATAGCAAATCGGTGCGCATCTGTATGGCTGCGTACCGATTTTGCAGAATTGGTTCATTTTGCGACGGAATTGGTCGCTTCGGTGGGTTGCCTTTGAAAAAAAATCATGATACACTAAGTACATAATAAAGAACAAAGCCTGCTTACAGGAAATATAGGATATAAGGAGTGTGAAATTATGAAGTGCTTAATTTGTAGTAGTGATTCATCAAGTGAAGTTTGTAACAAGTGTATTCGACTTGAGAAGATAATTTATCAGAAAGAATGGGTTTCGAAAGAGGGTGGACTCATCAAAAAGAGTGAGGATTTTCGTGTAGCAATTTCGAATCTCCGAATTAGCGGTCGTGCATCCATTTCAGATAATCCAAAGGGAACAAATGCACGTTTGGATAATTTCTCTCATTACTTAATGAACGTTAGAGAATGTTCGCAGGTTACATATGGCGGAAAGAAGACATTAATGGTTACAATTGAACATAAAGGAATGGGCGCATATACAAGATATTGTTTCCTTCCGGGATTTGATGAAGGTGATCAGTTTGTTAATGCTATTTTCGATGCAAAGACAAAGGCAGCATCGCTGACAGAGCGTATTCGTCAGAGCAATGGTCTTGCCAGCAGTCCGGTTGAAGTGACACAGACAGTTGCAAGTTCAGATTTCAATCTCACTACAGCAGCACAGTCAGCATCAGCTCCGAGACCGGTTACACCTGCTCCGGCACCGGCTCCTGCTCCGGCACCGGCTCCTGCCGCACCGACAAGTTCTGATACGGTAGCACTTGCAGGAATTGCATCGGATATTTCTGAATTTGAGACAAAGATTAAGAAACTGAAAGTATTACGTGACAATGGTATTTTAAGTGAAGAAGAGTACGAAGCAGAGAAGAAGAAATTAGTTAGTATTTTCTAAAATAGAAGAAAGAAGGGCTGTTTGAATTATTCAGGCAGCTCTTTTTTATGCGAAGTGGCTTGATTTTACCATCTGTTTTGTATAAAATGAAATGTGGTTTAATTAAAGATATATGCTTGGAGGACAGAATGCGAGGAATAGATACAGAAGTACGTAAAGTGAGAAGGCGCGTTTTTAAAGAAGTCGCTAATCTGGCATATCATTCGGAAAATTTAATTGATGATATGGAAGCACTTCCGTATAAGATTGTAGATAATGAAGATACGGAGTATTGGGAAAGTTTTTATCGGGAAAGGGCAGTTATCAGAGAACGGATTCGTCTTGCGATGGGAATGTCTCTTAGGCCGGAGGATATGCCGGTGCACGTGTCACAAGGCGTAGAAGAGAGTAATATTGCCGAAAAGTATTACGAACCGCCTCTTATGCAGGTGATTCACTCTGCGTGTAATTCCTGTCCGGAGAACTGCTATGAAGTGACGAATAAATGTATGGGATGTCTTGCACATCCGTGTAATGAAGTGTGTCCGCGCGGTGCGATTACGATGAAGAACGGGCGCTCCTATATTGATCAGGAGAAATGTATCAAATGCGGAAAATGTAAATCCGTCTGTCCGTATGATGCTATTTCGCATCAGGTACGGCCGTGTGCTGCAGCCTGCGGTGTCGGTGCGATTAAGAGTGACGAACGTGGCAGAGCCAAAATTGACAATGATTTATGTGTTTCCTGCGGTCAGTGTATGGTAAGCTGTCCGTTTGGAGCGATTGCGGATAAATCACAGATTTTTCAGCTGATCCGTGCAATGCAGTCCGGCAAAAAAATCATTGCCCAGGTGGCACCGGCTTTTGTGGGACAGTTTGGAAAAGATGTAACACCGGACAAGTTTAAAACAGCATTAAAACAGCTCGGGTTTGCCGAAGTATATGAGACAGCCATCGGAGCTGATTTGGGAGCTCTTGCTGAGGCAGAACATTATGTAAAAGAAGTGGCAACCGGAGAAGTACCGTTCCTTTTGACAAGCTGTTGTCCGTCATGGTCCGTGCTTGCAAAGAAATTCTTTCCGGAAACAATTGATAATATATCTAATGCACTGACGCCGATGGTTGCGACAGCGCGCATCATCAAGGAAGAACATCCGGATGCAAGCGTTGTGTTTATCGGGCCGTGTGCATCGAAAAAGTTGGAAGCTTCACGTCGTACGGTACGTTCGGATGTCGATTTTGTAATTACATTCGAAGAACTGGCAGGTATGTTTGAGGCAAAGGGTATTTTATTGGATGAAATCGAAGCGCTGGATAAGATGGAAGATGCAACCGGAGCGGGCCGTGGCTACGGAGTGGCAGGTGGTGTTGCGTCTGCGATTGAAGAGGTCATTCGCGAGAATTATCCGGATGTTGAGGTCAATATTGAGCATGCAGAGAGCCTGGCAGAATGTAAAAAGATGCTGATGCTTGCCAAGATGGGCAAGAAAAACGGTTGTCTGATCGAGGGTATGGCTTGCCCGGGAGGTTGCGTAGCCGGTGCAGGAACCAATATTGCGGTGGCACAGGCAACCAAAGAAGTTAATAATTTTAAGACGAATTCGGAGGTTCGACTTCCGAAGATGGAGGGTCATCATGAGTAAAACAAGAACGAGATTTGCACCGAGTCCGACCGGACGTATGCATGTAGGAAATCTGCGTACAGCACTTTATGCGTACCTGATTACAAAGCATGAAGGAGGAGATTTTATCCTTCGTATTGAGGATACGGATCAGGAACGACTGGTGGAAGGTGCAGTTGATATTATTTACCGTACTTTGGCAAAGACAGGTCTGGTGCACGATGAAGGACCGGATCTTGACAAAGGTTTCGGACCATATGTACAGAGTGAGAGACAGGAAAAAGGCATTTACTTAGAGTATGCCAAAATGCTTGTCGATAAAGGAGAAGCGTATTATTGCTTCTGTGATAAAGAAAGACTGGAGTCACTGCATCAGGTAATTACTATGGCAAATGGCGAGACAAAAGAAATTAATGTGTATGACAAACATTGTCTCTCTCTTTCAAAAGAAGAGGTGGAGGCGCGTCTTGCTGCAGGTGAGCCATATGTAATTCGTCAGAATGTTCCTCGCGAAGGAACAACTACATTCCATGATGAACTTTATGGAGATATTTCCGTAGATAATGCAGAACTTGACGATATGATTTTGATTAAGTCCGATGGGTATCCGACGTATAATTTCGCCAATGTTGTGGACGATCATTTGATGGAAATTACACATGTAGTCAGAGGAAATGAGTATTTATCATCTTCTCCGAAATATAACCGTCTGTATGATGCGTTTGGATGGGAAGTTCCGAAATACGTACACTGCCCACTGATTACCGACGAAAATCATCAGAAACTTTCTAAAAGATGCGGACATTCTTCTTATGAAGATCTGGTAGAGCAGGGATTTTTAACTGAGGCGATTGTAAACTTTGTGGCACTTCTTGGCTGGAGTCCGTCGTCGAATCAGGAGATTTTCTCTTTGGAAGAACTGATCGCAGAATTTGACTATCTTCATATGTCAAAATCGCCGGCGGTATTTGATTATACCAAACTGAAATGGATGAATGGCGAATACATCAAGAAAATGGATTTCGATGCCTTTTATGAAATGGCGCTTCCGTATATCAAAGAGGTAATTACTAAGGATATCGATACAAAGAAAATCGCCGAGATGGTAAAAACACGTATTGAAGTATTCCCGGATATCAAGGATCTGATTGATTTCTTTGAAACGCTACCGGAGTATGATCCGCAGATGTATGTGCACAAAAAGATGAAAACGACAACGGAATCATCTCTTGAAGTATTAAAAGAGCTTCTTCCGATTTTTGAACAGCTGGATGATTATAGTAACGACTCTCTGTATCAGACTTTAGTTTCCTATGTGGAGCAGAAAGGATGCAAGAACGGTTATGCAATGTGGCCGGTCCGCACTGCGGTTTCCGGTAAACAGATGACACCGGCCGGAGCAACAGAAATTATGGAAGTGCTCGGCAAAGAGGAGTCGCTTGCGCGTATCCGCAAAGGTATCGAATTATTAGAGCAGATGTAAAACTCAGCCCTTCGCAGAAAGAGGCTGTAACATTCACGGAAGGGACCATGCTGGTTTTGGCTGGTCCCGGAAGTGGAAAGACAACCGTGATAGCAGAGAGAGTCCGTTATTTAATAGAAAAAGCAAACGTAAGACCGGAACAGATTCTTACGATTACCTTTACCAAAGCGGCAGCGATAGAGATGCAGCGCCGCTGTCAGAAGATTTGTCCGCAGGCCGCACGTGCGGTGTTTGGAACTTTTCATTCTGTTTTTTATCAATTTTTACGCAAATCAGAAAAATATCAAAACTATTCCCTTATAAGCGAAAAAGAGAAATATGAAATAATGAAGAAGATTATCCCGTGCAAAGCTATGACCGGACTACAGCATGAGTATGTTTGTCAGTGTATGCTAAAGAAAATCAGTTTCTGTAAAAATACGGGAGAGAAGATGCCCGAGGCGGAAGAAAATACAATTATGCGGCGTTATTGCAATTTGTGCGAAGAACAGGAAAAACTTGATTTTGATGATATGCTTCTTTTGTGTAAGAGAATGTTTGAACAGCATCCTGCAGAGTTAAAAAAATGGCAGAACTATTTTTCGTATATACTGGTAGATGAGTTTCAGGATACCAATTATTGTCAATACGAAGTGCTAAAATTATTAGCCGGGCAGCATGGGAATTTGTTTGCCGTGGGAGATGATGACCAGGCAATCTATTCATTTCGAGGGTCAGATCCGGGGATTATGAAGCGTTTTGTATCGGAATATCCCGGTTGCAGACAGGTGTTTTTATCGGAAAACTATCGCTGCGGAGCTTCGATTGTGTCACTGGCCGGAAATAGTATTGCGCAGAATATAAAGCGTTTTGAAAAGAACATCTGCGCAGTAAAAAACACAGCAGATTGTGTAACACTGAAACAATATGACAACAGGGAGGAAGAGATAGAAGCGATACTTACAAGTATAGAGAAAGGAACTCAAGGCTTGGCGAACGCAGAAGGAAAGATGGGCAAAACTGCAGTTCTTGTAAGAACCAATGCACAACTGGAATATCTGGCGGAGGAGTTTTATCGTAGAAAAATCCCCTGTAATATCCGTGAGAAGCGATATTGTTTTTATGAACAAAGCGCGGTGCAGGATGTTTTGGCAATTCTGCGTTTTGCAGTCTGCGGAAAGAAGCGGAGTGATTTTTTTCAGTTCATGAATAAGCCGTTTCGCGGCTTGGAAAGGACTGTATTTTCAGATGAGACAGTGGATTTGCAAAAGTGTGCGAAAAAGGAAGCAGCAAAGGGGAATGGAGAGGCTGCAGAGCAACTTAAGTGCATGGAGCGTTATGTGGGACTGATATGCAGGATGGATGCCTACGGAGCTGTGAAGCTGGCACTGACGGGTATGAAATATGAATCGTATGTTTTGGAGCGATGTGGAAAGAATGAAAATTTAAGAAAGCAGATGCGGGAGCAGCTTGAGGAACTGGCGGAGCATGCCAGAGGATTTGAGACCATTCGCAATTTTCTTCTGCATGTACAGGATTACATCGAGCAGTTTCATCTGCAACAGCCAACCAATGTCGTGCAGGAAAAAGCAGCTCATATTATGACGTATCACGCATCAAAAGGTCTGGAATTTGAAAGGGTATATCTTCCGATGCTATGCGGCGGAATTGTTCCGCACGGGCGGATGCTGACACAGGATGAAACAGAAGAAGAGCGTCGGATGTTTTATGTGGCAATGACAAGAGCAGAAAAAGAGCTGTGGTTGTCGTGGCATGACAAAACCCCGTCCATATTTCTGACGGAGTTAGGATTACAATAATTCATCAAATTCCTGATTGTCCAGATATTCGTCAAAAGCATCCGAAATCATTTCGTATTCTTCTTCATCTTCAATAAAGAAAAGTTCCGGTTCGGCGTTCGGATCATTTTCGTCCTCTTTATATCCGTAAAGCCAAACTTCGCCGTCGGTATTTTCACCGTTTTCATCCAGCGGAAGAAGTGCAATGTAGTCTTTGCCCGCGACTTCGAAAATAGCAGCGACAGCGCAGGTTACCTCGCCTTCGTCCAGATTCAGGGTAACAGTCATTTCTTCGTCATTATCAGGAAGCTGATAGAGTTCTTTCTGGCTCATATAGTTTAGTCCTTTCAAGTTCTTTTTTTGTTATATTAGCATGAAACAAAATAAATGAAAAGGATAATTTTGAATTATCAAAAAATAACACAAAAAGGCACGAATTTGCAGATAATTCTTGAAAATTCACATGAAAAAATATATAATATTTTATATATAAAGTGAAAGGGAGATGATATTATGACGAGTCAGACGAATCGCAAGGACATGTGCAGTCTGGAAAATAAAATTGATTATGTAAAGAGAATGATCTCTGAGACAGATAATATCGTTTGTCTTTCCGGTGTTGGAGTGGTTATGGAGTGCGGGGCTCTGAATTTTAACAGAGATGATGAGGCGTATCGTATTGAAGAGGAATACGATAGGTGTCCGGAAGAAATCATGTCGTCTGTTTTTTACAATGTTCGTATGAAGCAGTTTTATGATTTCTATAAAAAAGAGATTTTAAGTATGAAACTGACACCGACGGCAACTTATGATGCACTTCGCAGGCTTCAGGAAGCAGGGAAACTAAAGGCCTGTATCACATATAATATTTACGGAACAGCAGAACAGATGGGGCTTAAAAATGTATATGAACTGGACGGAAATATACATAATAACTGGTGCAGCAAGTGCGGAAAAACATTTCCTATGGAGT
Source organism: Lachnospiraceae bacterium (assembly GCA_017623815.1). GTDB lineage: Bacteria > Bacillota > Clostridia > Lachnospirales > Lachnospiraceae > SVFI01. The sequence goes on along the minus strand of JAGAOK010000035.1, from coordinate 22,896 downwards.
ATCTGCGCGACAGCAGGGATGTACCGCTTTGTGATGTGTGCAAAGGTGCCATCCGTCCGGGAATCCGTCTGCATGGGGAGAGAATGCGCAATAACGTGCTGACTCTGGCAGCGAATGCATGTGCAGAGGCAGATGTGCTCTTAGTGCTAGGTACCAATTTGTTTGATGATATGGTACAATTTGCCGTAAATCATTATCAGGGGGAGAAGTTGATTTTGGTGACGCCGCACGATCATTTTACGGATAAAGCAGCGGATGTAGTGATTCATGAACATGTAAAAGATATTTTGCCAAAGATTGTGTCATAGACTTTTTTGTGGTAAAATGAGACTAATATTTTTATGTTCAGGGAGAAATTAATGAAGTCAGAATATAGTACAAAATTTGGCTCCCCATATCCGATGGGATTATCTATGCGCGATGGCGCAATTAATATAGTTATAGAGTTTCCGCATAGTCCGAAAAAGGTTTGTGGTATCATTTTGTATACCAAAAATCAAGAGGCTTTGCGGATTCCTTTTTCTGACCGGTTCCGCATCGGAACCTTGTATTGTGTGCGACTGGAAGGTCCGCAACTGACTGATTTTTCTTATCAGTTCTATGTGGATGATGTGGTGTTTTGCGATCCGTATGCCAGACGAATTGAAGGGCGGGAAGTCTGGGGAAAACCGGCCGGTGCAGATTCCGTTGCAAGAGCAAAGTTTGACAGCGCAGCAGATGAATTTGACTGGCAGGAGGATAAGTGTCCGGAAATTCCGTATGAAGACACCATTCTTTACAGTCTTCACATGAGAGGATTTACAAGGCATCCGTCTTCCGGCGTAGCGCATAAGGGAACGTTTGAGGGATTGACAGAAAAGATAGAATATCTCAGACAGCTCGGAATCACTTCGGTGGAATGTATGCCGATGTATGAATTTAATGAGATTATTTATAATCCGGCCTATACGACATTTAAGGTACAAAATCTTCCGTTCATGGAAGAAAAGAATATATGGGAATATCGTATCAATTATTGGGGATTTGCAGACAAAGGAAATTATTATTTCGCCCCGAAATATTCTTATGGTGCAGGGAAAAATCCGGTCAATTCCTGTAAGCAGATGATTCGTCAGCTGCATACGAGTGGACTGGAGTGTATTATGCAGATATATTTTTCAAAAGAGCAGACACCGTCGTTTATTCAGGAAGTGTTGCGCTTTTGGGTTATGGAATATCATGTCGACGGATTCCATCTGATGGGAATCGGGCTTCCGATGGAATTGATTGGAAATGATCCGGTGTTAAAAAGAACCAAAATATATTGTGAAACGCCGATGACAGAGCGGATTTATGAGGATGGACAAATTCCTCAGTTTCGGAATATCGGCTGTTATACAGATGATTTCAGATGTGACAGCCGCAGATTTTTAAAGGGTGACGAAGATATGCTGGCGCGTATCAGTACCTATGTCAAAGACAACAGCAGATATGAGGCTAAGATTCATCATATTACGGATTATCGCGGTTTTACATTGATGGATCTTGTGTCTTATGACAGAAAGCATAATGAAGATAACGGTGAGGATAATCGCGACGGAAGCGATTACAATTACAGCTGGAACTGTGGGGTGGAAGGCGCGTCACGCAAAAAGGCAATCTTATCGCTTCGCCTGTCCCAGAGAAAGAACGCGTTATCATTTTTAATGCTGTCACAGGCTACGCCTCTTTTAATGGCAGGGGATGAGTTCGGACATTCGACCGGTGGAAATAACAATGCATATTGTCAGGATAATAAAGTGAACTGGCTTAACTGGAAGTGGGACAAACAGGGGCAGGAACTGTTTGTATTTATCAGGGAACTGATTGCGTTCCGTAAAAAGCATCCGATTCTGCACACAAAAGAAATTCTGAGAGCGGCGGACTATGCATCAAAGGGATATCCGGATATTTCCTATCACGGAGAGCAGGCATGGTATGCGCAGTTTGAAAATTATAATCGCCATCTTGGGATTATGTACTGCGGTCTGTACGAAACAAAGCCGGATGGTGAGCCGGATGATTTTATTTATATTGCCTATAATATGCACTGGGTGACACATGAGTTTGCTCTTCCGATCCTTCCGAAAGAATATGATTGGCAGATTGCCTATGGGACAAGACCTCGGATAGAGGATAAGCAGAATGACGAATTGTTGCCTGTGGAAGGACAACAGCAGAAAAATGTGTCGGTTGCGCCGCGGAGCGTATTGGTGCTTGTCGGCAGAAAAGCGGAGAAAAAGAATGAAAGTATTACAACACTTTAAAACAATCACATATCATAAATATCTGGTCATGAAGGGATGTTTTGCCGTAGGACTATATTGGCAGGGGCTGACGCATGATCTTTCCAAATATATGCCATCGGAGTTTTTGGTCGGTGCAAAGTATTTTCAGGGAACGCGCAGTCCGAACAATGCAGAGCGAGAGGCGAAAGGATATTCTTCCGCATGGCTCCACCATAAGGGGAGAAATAAGCATCATTATGAGTACTGGATCGATTACAGCATGAGAGACATTGAGGGAGGCATGTATCCGGCGCCGATGCCGGTGCGTTATGTCGTTGAAATGTTTATGGACCGTGTGGCGGCGAGCAAGGTATACAATAAAGATGCGTACAAAGACAGCGATCCGCTGGCCTATTTTATGAGTGGTAAGAATCAGAATCTCCTGCATCCGAAAACCCGCAGACAGTTGTGGATTTTGCTCCGGATGCTTGCAAAACGCGGTGAAAAAGAGACCTTTGCCTATATTCGGGAAAGAATATTAAAGAAGAAATATATTTTATAAAGAACTAATCGGATCGGAACCTAAAACAAACCTCCTTCATATCTTAATGATAAAGAAGGAGGTTTTTATTATGAACTGGATCTGGATTATTTTATTGTTATGCTGCTGCAATTCGGGAAGTCATTCTCATGACTGTGAATGTGGCTGTAACCATCATCACCATCATCATCACCATGGCAATGGCTGTATTGAACCAAGGAGAGAATGCGTATACCCGCGTCCGCCGTTTGCTCCGGAGTGCGACAGAGATCGTGACAGAGACTGTGACTGTGAGTTTGACAGAGAGTATGTCAGAACGTATGACAGAAATCACGGAGGCGACCATGATTGCGGATGCAGAGCATCTGAAATGGAAAAGGACAATTGTGAAGAGTAATACATGATACGATATAAAAAGAGCAGGCTATAACAGCCTGCTCATATCATTTGGCAGTGGCGCAGTAAACTGCAGTTGCTCTAAGGTAATCGGATGCCGGAAGGATAACTTCGCAGAATGAAGTGCCTGACGTTTTATCCGGCTGCAATCCGAAGGATAGAGGGTATCCCCGATGAGAGGATGCCCGATATGTTGCATATGCACGCGAATCTGATGCGTGCGGCCGGTTTCCAGTTTGATGGACAATAATGTATAGGCAAAGTCGCAACAGGTCTGAACAACTTCATAGTGTGTGACGGCCCGTTCGCCGGTTTCAAAGTTTACTTCCCGTTCTATGATAGATTCCCCTTTTCTGGCAATCGGCGCATCGATGGTTCCGCAGGAATCCGTAAAAAGTCCTTCTACAAGTGCCAGGTAGGTGCGATGGATTTCACGCTTTTGCATCTGCACGGATAAAATACCGGCGCTGATGGCGTGTTTAGCTAACAGCACAAGACCGGTGGTATCCCGGTCAAGCCGGTTGATGCAGCGGAAGGTAAAGGACTCACCTTTTTGCCTGTAATAGTGCATCAGTGCATTGGCGAGCGTGTTTTCATAGTTGCCCTGTGACGGATGCACGGGCATATCCGCCGGCTTGTCCACGACAAGAATATCGGAATCCTCGTATACAATAGTAAGCGGAAGAGGGGTGGCGACAATGTTTTCGCTGTCAGTCTGTTCTGTGTAATGAACTGTCAGCCGGTCGCCGGTTTTCAGACGATACGTGATATGTTCCCAGATTCCGTTTACAAGAATACTTTTTTCGATTTTTTTTAAGGCTACCACATTCGAAGATGAGTAGCCTTTGTTTTTTAAAAATTGTAAAATTGTCTGTTCTGCATCCGTGGATGCAATTTCGTAGTTAAATGTTCGTTCCATAAATTAGTCTGCAGATTTTACCTGTTTCCAATACTCGTTGTAGATTTCGTCACCTTCAGATCCGAGATATTTAAAGGTTTCCATATTTTCATACTGTGACAGATCAGGGAATGCGATTTCGCTGTTGCGGATTGCTTCATCTTCAATCAGCTCGCGTGCTGCATCGTTCGGTGTTGAATAGGTGATGTAATCAAAGTTCATCAGTGCAATATCCGGGCGACACATGAAATTGATAAATGCTTCGGCATTTTCTTTGTTTTTGGATGCTTTCGGGATAACCCAGCAGTCAATCCATACATTAGAACCTTCTTTCGGAATCACATATTCGAGGTTTTCGTTTTCACGCTGTGTATAGATGGCTTCGCCGGAGTAGATAACGCCGATTGCAGCTTCGTCGCCGATCATTTTGTCACGTACCTGGTCTACTACGTAAGCCTGAGTCAGCGGTTTTTGTTTAATCAGTTCATCGCGCGCCTCTTCAAGCTGGGCAGTGTCAAGTGAATTCATGGAGTAGCCGAGTCGTTTTAAGGACACCATGAAAGCATCACGCACAGAATCCTGCATCAGAATATTGCCTGCGTATTTTTCGTCCCAGAGAACATCCCAGGAATCAATCGGTTCATCCACCATGGTTTTGTTGTAAAGAATACCTACCGTACCGAAACAATACGGAACCGTATATTTGTTTTCCGGGTCAAATGCTTTTGCCTGCTCATAATACTGATCACCGATGTTTCCTTTGTTTGGAACATTATCAAAATTAATCTCGGCGAGAAGGTCATTTTCGAGCAGTTTTTCAATCATATAGTCGGAAGGGCAGAGGACGTCATAATTACTTGTGCCGGATTCTACCTTCGGATACATGATCTCGTTTGTTTCGTATTCATCGTAGATAACCTTGATACCGGTTTCTTCTTCAAACATATCAAGTGTGGCAGGATCGAGATATTCGCCCCAGTTATAGACGATGACTTCGCCGTTTTCGGCTCCTTTTTCTTTGCCGCATCCGGTCGCAGATACTGCAAGAGCAGCCATAAGTGCAATCATTGCAATCAGTTTTGTTTTTTTCATTTTGTTCTCCTCGTTTTTGTTATTAGATTCTTTTCTGTCCTTTGTCCTTTTTGGCCGGACTTTTGTTAATGATCAAAAGAAGTACCAGAACAACGACAAATATGATAGTAGAAAGGGCATACATTTCAGGTTTGATGCCTTTCTTTACTTCCGTATAAATTTTGGTGGACAAGGTATCTACGCCCGGTCCCTTTGTAAAGTGGGTGATGATAAAATCATCGAGGGACATGGTAAATGCCATCAGAAAGCCTGTAAAAATACCGGGAAGCAGATCCGGAAAGACAACCTTGAAAAAGGCGTATACAGGTCCGGCGCCAAGGTCGAGCGCGGCTTCGTAGGTATGTTTGCTTATCTGCTTCATCTTGGGCATAACACTCAATATGACATAAGGTATATTAAAGGTGATATGCGCCAGAAGAATCGTGGAAAAGCCGAAACTCATTCCGAAACTTAAGTATAAAAGCATGAGCGAGATACCGGTCACGATGTCGGCGTTGAGCATCGGAATATTTGTAACTCCCATAAAGAAAGTCCGCCATGCTTTGTTCATCTGGTTGATGGCAATACATGCTGCAGTACCGATGACTGTGGCAATGAGAGCGGAGAGCAGTGCAAGCCAAAGGGTGTTGCTGAGTGCTTCCATGATGATCTCATTTTCAAACAGCTCCACGTACCACTTAGTGGTAAATCCGCCCCATTTAGCCCTTGTTTTACTCTTGTTAAAGGATAAAACAATGAGTGTTGCAATCGGAGCATATAAAAATACAAAGATAATAGCGATATAAAACCGCGAGAAAAACTTTTTCATAACAGTGCGCCCTCCCCGTCTTTGTCAAGGATGGCGGAAATGATCATGCTGAGAATGATAAAGATCATAAGCACGATGGAAAGTCCGCTGCCGAGATTCCAGTTGGAAGCCTGTGTGAATTCCTGTTCGATGACATTACCGATCAGAAGAATTTTACTTCCGCCGAGAATCGCAGAGATAACGAACGTGGTCAGAGCCGGAACGAATACCATGGTAACGCCGCTTACCACGCCCGGAATACTGAGCGGGAAAATAATGCGGCAGAAGGTCTGGATCCAGTTGGCACCAAGATCGTGTGCTGCATTGATGACATCGCGATCCATACGCGCAAGCGAATTGTAGATCGGAAGTACCATAAACGGAAGGAAGTTATATACCATACCGAGAATGATTGCAGCCTCTGTGTTAATGATATTCAGGCTTGGCAGAGAAAAGAAATTGAGAATCATGTTGATGACACCGTTCTTTTCCAAAAGAGTCTGCCATGCAAGTGTTCGAAGCAAAAAGTTCATCCACATTGGGAGGATGAAGACCAGTACAATGAACTGGTTCTGATTGACGCTCATGTTGGCAAGAATCATGGCCAGCGGATAAGCAAGCACAAAGCAGATGATTGTGCTGACAAACGAAAGCCGGATGGAAACCCAAAGGGCTTTGCTGTGCTCCGGCGAAGCGATGGCTGCGATGTTTTCAAGAGTAAAAGCACCGTTTTCATCGATAAAGCCATAATAAAATACCATGACGAGCGGAATGATGATGAAGGCAACGGACCAGAAAAGGTAAGGCCCTGCCAGCAGGGAACGTTTACTCTTCAATTTGTACAGCCTCCTCATCTTCTGATTCCGGTTTATTCATAATCTGAATGTTAAACGGGTCTACGCTGATCGATACCTTTTGGCCGACCGTGAACATGGAAGTGGAGTGTACGAGCCATTCATAGCCGCCTGCCATAACTTCCATTTCGTAGTGAACTCCTTTAAAGATTACATGGGTAACTTCGCCGTCCAAAGTTCCCTGACCGGCGTCTTTTAACACGATATCTTCCGGACGGATGACAACGTCAACCGGTTTGTTGTTTCCAAAACCTGTGTCTACACATGCCCATTTGCAGCCGAGGAAGGATACGAGTTTATCCTGTACCATCGTGGCATCAATAATATTACTGTCACCGATAAAGTCGGCAACAAACGCGTTTTCAGGTTCGTTATAAATCATTTCCGGAGTACCGATCTGCTGAATATAGCCCTGATTCATAACCACAATTGTATCCGACATGGTGAGGGCTTCTTCCTGATCATGTGTGACATAAATAAAGGTAATGCCAAGCTCATTTTTCAGACGGATCAGTTCGTACTGCATGTCCTGACGAAGTTTTAAGTCAAGGGCACCGAGCGGCTCGTCGAGAAGAAGAACCTTTGGCTCGTTAACGATGGCGCGCGCAATCGCAATTCGTTGCTGCTGACCGCCGGAGAGCTGGTGCGGCATTCGCTTTTCATAGCCGTCCAGATTGACAAGCTTTAAAGCATACTTGATTTTGTCATCTATGTAAGATTTACTTTTATTCTTGATTTTAAGTCCAAACGCGATATTTTCCGCAATCGTCATATGGGTAAAGAGTGCATATTTCTGGAATACGGTGTTGAGCTGGCGTTTGTTCGGAGGAAGATTGGTGATATCCTCGCCGTTGAAAAATACCTGCCCGCTGTCCGGTGTTTCAAAACCGCCGATGATGCGGAGCGTCGTTGTCTTACCGCAACCGGAAGGGCCGAGAAGGGTAAGAAACTCATTTTCACGAATATATAAGTTGAGGTCGTCAAGTACCATAGTACCGTCAAAGGATTTGTTGATACCGGAAAGATTAATCAGTTTGTTGCTCATGGTGTTTCCTCCTTAAAAGCTCGGCGGGCTCGTTACCCAGATAACTGTGGCACCGGAGCGTCCTGCTTTCAGATAGTGTTTTTTCTCAGGGACGAAATAAAATGCTTCGCCCTTTTTTGCTGTATGTACTTTGGAACCAAGATGAATTTTGATGCTTCCGCTCAGCACATAACCGAATTCCTCACCCTCATGCGGAAGATCCGGATACGTGGAACCACCGGGCGCAAGAGTAAGACGGATCGGTTCCATCTCATTTTTCTGGGCGTTCGGAATAATCCACTCGATGGTGTTTCCGAGCTGCGAGTCCTCTTTTTCAAAGAAATCCTCCTGTTTGAATACAATCTGGGAATCGTCTTCCTCGCTGAAAAATTCATTTAAACTTGTTCCGAGACATTGCAGAATATCAGTCAGCGTTGAGATGGAAGGAGAGGTGAGATTTCGCTCAAGCTGGGAGATAAATCCCTTTGAGAGTTCTGCACGGTCTGCCAGTTCCTCCTGCGTTAATGCCTTCTGAATTCTGAGCTCTTTTAATTTAAGTCCGATATCCATTTTTGACACCTCTTTGTGACAGTTAAATAAACTCAGAGTTTAGTTTTACTAAACAATCTGTTCTAATTATATATTTCCTATAATAAATGTCAATATCTTTCTTAACAAAAAAATAAGGATGTGGTAAGATGGGTATAATTATGAATACACAGCACGGAGGAAAGACAATGGCAAAGAGTAAATATGTAGCGTATGTATCAACCTATACCATGGGAGATAATCACGGCATTAAAATATATGATGTGGATCTGAAAAACGGGAGACTGATGCCGAAGGATGAAGTGGAAATCACCAATTCTTCCTATATTACTATTTCGCATAACCGCAAGTATCTGTACTCGATTACGGATTTCGGGGTAGAAGCATATGAGATCAAAGAGGACGGAAGTCTTTCCTGTATCAACCATGCGTCCATCAATGGTATGCGTGGATGTTATTTGTCTACGGATTACGAGGAGAAGTTTTTGTTTGTGGCGGGATATCATGACGGAAAAATCACCGTGCTTCGCGTGCGTGAGGACGGCGGCGTCGGCGAGATTACGGATGAAGTGTTCTTAAAAGGTATGGGAAGTATTGCAGAGCGTAATTTCCGCCCGCATGTAAACTGTGTAAAGATGACACGTGACAATAAGTTTCTGATGGCAGCGGATATCGGAATGGATCATGTGGATGTATATGAACTTAACCATGTAACAGGAAAACTTAAACTTGTGGATGTCATTCGCAGCGAACTGGAATCCGCACCGCGTCACATCAAAATGACAAAAGACGGAAGATTCATTTATATTGTTCATGAACTTAAAAACTATATTGACGTATATTCGTACACTGTAGAGGATGGCAATCCGTTCTTTACAAAGATACAGAACATTTCCACATTGAATGATTACCATGCAAGTAATTCGGCAGCGAGTGCACTGAATTTTTCAGAAGATGGAAAATATCTTGTCAGCTCCAATGCCGGAGACAACAGTGTCATTGTATATCGCATTGACACAAAGACAGGAATGCTGGAAAAAGTATTCTGCCTTCCGGTCAGCGGAGATTATCCGAAGGATGCTGTCCTGTTCCCGGACAATAAGCATCTGCTCAGTTTGAATCATGAGTCAAATACAATGACGTTCTTTAATGTAGATCTGGAAAAAGGACTTCTTGTGATGAATGGTAAGGAGATGAAGATAGAGAGACCGAACTGCGTGATTTTTCATAAGTTGTAGGGAATGACCGGAGGTGGCGTAATGCATCATTTCATTCTTGTTATGGTAGCGTTGGTTGGTGCATTTGCTCTGTATTGTCTTTTGGATAATCCGTGTAAGAATTCGATGAGAAAGTATCGGTTGACAGAGGAGATGCTGGAAGAAGAGTTGCGACAAGCGGAAGAAGTATATCCGAAACAGTTGTTTGTCAGCGACAACTACATTTTTCACAAGACATATGAGCGCATGAGACTGTTTAAAGTCGATGATATTGTATGGATGCATAAGGAATACATACGTGATCACAGATATTTTTACAGAAAAGAGTATTACATAGTTATATATACTTGTGATAGAAAGAAGTCTCTGATGTTTTGTCCATATATATGTCATGATGAAAGTGAAATAGATATGATTCTGGAGTATTTTCAGAAACGTTTTCCGCATATATTGGTTGGTTACAGTAAAGAAGCAAAGAGAATGTTTAAGAAAGAGTATGATCGCTTTTTGCAAGTGAAGTATATTTATGGGATAAAAGAGAGAAAGTATGAGAGAAAATCTGAAGAATAGATACGAAAATAAAGCTAAATTACCGAGAATAATATCTGGCGGCTTGTCATTTTTGTTGTTCATTCCCGTTTGGTCCAGCTGGACAGATGAAAGATTTTCTCTATATGAGAGAATCTTCATGTGTGCCTTGTTTATTGGTCTGGGAGTAGCTATATTTGTGTTGCTGGCACAGGATCAGTTTGCACATCAGCTCAAAAAGTATGGTGTTACGGAAGAAGAATTAGAATATGACTACCAGCATGCAGAGGAAGTGATAAAGGATACTGTCTTTATCGGCAAAAAATATATGGCGGTTATGATATATGCAAGTTTTGCCCTATATAAAATTGATGATATTGTATGGATGTACAAAGATTATAGAAGAGATAAGTATCATAATAAATGCTATTATCTTGTAATATATTCTGTTGACAAAAAGAAAAGGTTACTTATGGTTCCTTCGGAACGGGATGATACGGAGGAAGATCAGGTGATGTATTATTTCAGTCAGAAATTTCCTCATATTGTAGTTGGTTACAGCAAAGAAACAAAGCGGATGTTTAAGAAAGAGTATGAGCGATTTTTGCAAATAAAATATTATTCGGGGTTGCAGAAGGAGCAAGAGATACATAATGAATAAAAGCATTGTTAAGAAATGGGAAGATGGGAATAAGCATGGTAGAAATATGATTATTATGCTTATCATTATATTTGATGTCATTTTCTTTGGTGCATTTTGCGCCATAGAAAAGACTGCTGAGGATGCCGGTTTTTGGTTGCGTGTTATGTATGCAACAATTTTTGTATTTGATGTTATAATGATACTATATTATCTTACACATAATGCGATGATGAAAAGAATGATAAAGAAATGCAGTATTTCGGAGATGCAGATAGATTGGGAGTTTAAGGATGCATATGAATTGATAAAAGATAAAGTATATGTCGGAGAACAGTATTTGTTTATGGCAGAACCATTGTACAGCGGTATCATAAAACTGGAAGATATTGTTTGGGTATATTCTTGGTGTGATAAATTAGGACCTGCAATAGGTAATGAACGGTGGAGTGTACATAATTACTTATATATTTGTACAGTAGATAAACATATACATACTTTTTTGATTTTTCCATATTATGATGCAGACAAAGTGAATGTAGTATTAGCATACTTTCTACGGAATGTTCCTCACGTTATTGTCGGAAGTAGCTGGAAATTATTCAGAATGTTTTTGTTTGATTACAAGAACTTTTTGGGCTTGGTATATAATAATAAAAGAAATGGAAATCATCTTGTGGAGTAATACTCCTTCTTTTTTTGGTCATAGAAATCAAATTCAAGTACTCCAGACCCAAATGAATTACCGATTTATAGCTAATTATTTGTTTTGGGTCTCAAGAAACAAAAATGAATACTAATACCCACGATTCTGATTACATTCTGGGTATCAGTAAGATAAAATCAGGTTCAGACCCAATCTGAAAAAATGGCCGAGGATTCTGATGATTTTTGGGTCATAGTATAAAAATGAGGCGCCACAGACCCAAAGGAGGGAGGGCACCTCAAAGATGCTGTATTGATTTTGCGATAAGGGACTGCTTTAACTTTGCAACTGTTCCCATTCTTCATATTTTTGTTCCAATTCTTCGGAAAGAGCTGTCTGCTCTTTGGAAAGTTCCTGAAGGCGGGCTACATTAGTGGCAACTTCCGGGAGCGCCATTTCTTCTTCGATTTCACTGATGCGCTGTTCCAAATTAGCGATGCGGTCTTCGCATTTTTTTAGCTGGCTTTCCAGTTTTCGTTTTTGTGCCTGCAATTCTTTTTGCTGTTGCCAGTCCAGTTTTCCGGCGGAGTCATCGGACGTGCTTCCGGCGCCGGAAGCAGCAGAGGCGGTTGTGCCGGCTGCCAGCGGTGCATACACCGAGTTTCCGGTAGAACCGGTAATCGTGATGCCTTCCACAGTTTCTTTCTTTTCCAGATAGTAATCATAGTTTCCGCCGAAGGAGTAAAATTTATGATTTGCCAGATCCAAAATGCGGCTTGCAGTTTGATTGACAAAATATCTGTCGTGGGATACATATAATACGGTTCCTTCGTAGCCGTTGATGGCCTGCTCCAGAATTTCCTTGGAGGTGATGTCAAGGTGGTTGGTCGGCTCGTCGAGAATCAAAAAGTTAGCATTCGACAACATAAGCTTGGCAAGAGAAACGCGTCCGCGTTCACCACCGGAGAGATCACCGATACGTTTGAACACGTCATCGCCTGTAAACAGAAAGGCTGCAAGCGTATTGCGGATTTCCGTGTTAGTTAGCGTAGGGTAATCGTCTGAAATTTCATCAAATAATGTCTTTTCGCTGTGCAGGACATGGTGCTCCTGATCATAGTATCCGATTTCAACCTTTGTGCCGAGGATAAACTCTCCCTCGTCGGCGGTTTCCAGTTCATTCAAAATTTTAAGTAAAGTGGTTTTTCCGGTTCCGTTGTCACCGATGATCGCAACATGTTCGCCGCGTTTAATTTCCAAATCAACATTCGAAAAAAGATGATTATCTCCATAACTTTTTGAGAGGCCGGATACAGACAGTACATCATTTCCGCTGGTGATTCGCGGTGTGAGAGTAAATCGCATATCGTCACGCAGCTGCTCAGGCTTGTCTAAAACTTCGATTTTGTCCAGCATCTTTTCACGGCTTTCTGCGCGTTTGATGGATTTTTCGCGGTTGAAGGATTTGAGTTTCTCAATGACCTGCTGATGATGATGAATCTCGTCTTGTTGCTTTAAATAGGCTTTCATTTGCGCATTGCGGATTTCTGCTGATTTTTTGGAAAAATCAGAGTAGTTGCCGAGATACATGCGGCTGTCACTGTTTTCGATAGAAAGTACCTTGTTTACAATGCGATCTAAAAAATAGCGGTCGTGCGATACGATGATCACAGCACCCTTGTAAGTGCGCAGATAGTTTTCCAGCCAGTTGATGGACGAAATGTCCAAATGGTTGGTCGGCTCGTCGAGAATAATCAAATCCGGGGAGAGCAGTAGAAGCTTGGCTAACGAAACTCTGGTTTTCTGGCCGCCGGAAAGCGTGGAAATCTGCTTGGAAAATTCCTCTTCCGCAAAGCCGAGACCTTTTAATACACCGACCAGTTCGCTGCGGTATTTATATCCGTCCTTCGATTCGAACGCGTGGGTTTTTGCAGTATATAGTTTCATCAGGTTCTCAAGTTCACTGTCGGATGCATGTTTCATGTCAAATTCGAGCTGACGAAGATCTTCTTCCAGATCAACGAGTTCTTGTTTGACAGAGAGCAGTTCCTCATAAATGGTATGTGAACTGTCAGAGCCGTCCTGCTGCGCCAGATACCCATAGGTTTTGTCTTTGGAAAACGCTACATTTCCGGTGTCCGGTGTCAGCTGTCCGACAATCATTTTAAGGAGAGTGGACTTGCCTGCGCCGTTGATTCCGACGATGGCTACTTTGTCATTGTCCTCCACCTGAAAAGATGCCTGACGGATGACTGTATGATCAACAAATGTTTTGGATAAATTCTGACAAGATAAAATCATTGCTTGTTCCTCCGTTGTATTTCCCGTGTGCGAAAAGTGCACATGAAATAAATATAGCAGAAAAGTGAGAGAAATACCATAGCAGAAAAATTTTGACAGATATTTAACAAAGTTATATAATGAAATAAGTGAAAAACAGGAGGCAGAATAAGTGGAAGAAAAGGAAATATCACAGGCTGTCATCGGGCGACTTCCCCGATATTTCAGATATCTCGGAGAATTGAAGGATCAGGGAGTGGAACGCATATCATCGCAGGAATTGTCACGCATCATGCATGTGACAGCATCGCAGATCCGACAGGATTTTAATAACTTCGGTGGGTTTGGACAGCAGGGATACGGTTATAATGTAGAATACTTATATACGGAAATCGGCAAGATTCTCGGTATGCACAAGAAGCATAATCTTGTCATTGTCGGAGCAGGACATTTAGGACAGGCTCTTGCAAACTATATGAATTTTGAGAGGCGCGGTTTTTTGATTAAGGGATTGTTTGATCAGGATACATCATTGACAGGAATGCTTGTCCGTGGGATTCCGGTCCGTCCGATGGAAGAGCTGGAAAACTTTATCTTGGAGAATGAAATTGATATCGGAGTATTGACGATTCCGAAGGAAGGAGCAATACCGGTGTCAAAGCGTCTGGTAAAATGCGGTGTGAAAGCGATTTGGAATTTTGCGCATGTCGATCTGGATGTTCCGGAAGGAGTTCAGGTGGAAAATGTACATTTATCAGATAGTCTGATGAAACTTTCTTATAACATTACAAGGTTTGAAAAAGAGCAGAGGTGATGATATGTCACGTAAGGAAGAAATTTATAAACCGGCGCTGGTTGGAAAAAATATACCGATTTTAACGCTGGACAATAAATGGCACAGGCTGTTTACCCAGACGGAAATCAGCCCGGAGATTAAAGTAAAAGAACAGGAGCTCAATGAACTGCTAAAACGCCAGGGAAAGCTGAATCATGAGTGCAAAAAACTTCGCACAATTAAGGCAAAACTCCGCGATGAAATTGTAAGTCTGATGGACGGCGGAAATGAGAGCCCGGCGGCACAGAAAAAGCAGGAAGAGAACAAACGTCTGATTGAGGATTGCAACGAAAGACTGGAAGCAGACCAAGATGAGCTTCTGGATATCGAAAAGGAAATAAATGCGGTAAACTATGATCTGATGCTTCTTTCCATGGAGGTCTGCTACGAGGCGATCCGCGATAATACGGCTGAGATTGAGCAGATTGACAAGTGGATCAACCAGATGCGCATTGATTTGAAAAAGAATGTAGTGCGTAAGCAGCAAAAAGAAGTGTTCAATCAGAATCTGTACACCTATATGCATGATATTTTCGGCCCGGAAGTGATTGAAATCTTTGATATGAAATACAATCCGGAACAGAAAACGCCGACGGCAGAAAGGGAGTAAAATGGAGTATGTTGTGACAGCCGCGCAGATGCGTGAGCATGAACAATATGTGATGGAAACCATCGGAATTGATGCATCGGTTTTGATGGAGCGCGCAGCGATGTATGCAGCGAAAGTCATTAGCAAGAGAATAGAAAAAGAGGACCGTATACTGATTGTCTGCGGAGTAGGAAATAACGGAGCAGACGGAGTTGCGCTTGCAAGGATTTTGACAGAAAAAGGGTTTGAGGCGGATGTTCTTGCGTTGGGGAATTTTGAAAAATACACTCCTCTTCGCAGGAAACAGGAAGAAATTCTTCGTAAGGTTTTCGGTCTAAAAGAGGGCATATCTGCAGACAGGCGGATATCCGAAAGTCTGACAGACACCAAAAAGAGACAGAGAGAATATGCTGTTATTGTAGATGCGATTCTGGGAATCGGTACAAGCAGAGAACTTTCCGGAGAGATAAAAGAGGCGGTTGAGTGGATGAATACGCTGCCTGCAATGAAAATTGCACTGGATATCCCGACAGGAATCTGTGCCGATACCGGAAGAGTGCTCGGGGCTGCATTCCGGGCGGATATAACGACGACCTTCGGTCTGCGCAAGCAGGGGCTTTTGCTCGGCGAAGGTAAAGTATATTCCGGAAAAGTCAAATATGATTCGTGTGGAATGGTTTATCCTTCCATGTCAGGGAAAGATACGTTTATCCTGAACAAGAATGAGGTACGCACTTATATAAAAAGAAATCCGAACGGAAACAAGGCAACGTTCGGAAAACTTTCTTTTTTTGCCGGAAGCAAAGAAATCGCCGGGGCTGCAATTCTAAATGTAAGCGCGGCATTTCGGAGCGGAGCGGGATATGTGCGGCTCTGCACACATGAAGAAAATAAAGAGGCAGTGCTTGAAGCGGCGCCGGAGACGGTGCTTGACCTATACGGCGCAGAGGAAGAAATTTCGATACGCAAAAAGGTAAAAAAAGCGGCTGGTTTTGCGGGCGTAATCTGCGCAGGATCGGGAATCGGAACGGGAGAATCTGCGGTGACGATTATGAATGCACTGGCAGAAGAAATAGCGGGAAGTGAGCAAAAGACGCTTGTTTTAGATGCGGATGCGCTCAATCTCCTTGCAGGGGATGCGGTCTTGAAAGAGACCGTTTTTCAAGGCAAAGGCTCGCTGATATTGACGCCGCATGTGCTTGAGTTTTCAAGGCTTAGCGGATTATCTGTGGAAGAGATTAAGTCAGACAGGGTAAAGGCAGCAAGAGAGTTTGCGTGTAAAAATAAATGTATTTTAGTGCTGAAAGATGCACAGACCGTCGTGGCAGGACCGGATGGCCGGGTATGTATATCGGTAAAAGGAAATGACGGTATGGCAGTAGCGGGAAGCGGCGATGTGCTTGCAGGAGTTATCGCGGCAATGGCCGGTCAGATGAAGGATTCCTATATTGCTGCATGTTCGGGTGTATATATTCACGCAATGGCAGGAGATATGGCGGCAGAAAAACTGGGAGAGCATAGTATGCTGCCGACCGATATGATACACTGTTTGAAGAAATGTATGAAAAAACTTGGAAAAGAGGCTGACTGATATGAAACTGCATGAAAGAGCATGTGCATATATAGATTTGGATGCGCTGACAGGAAATTTAGAACAGATGAAAAAACATTTGTCAGGCGATGCACAGATTATTGCGGTGATAAAAACGGACGGATATGGTCATGGTGCCATACCGATTGCACGACAGCTGGAAGAAATACCATATGTATTCGGCTATGCAACAGCGACAGCGGAAGAATCGTTTGCGCTTCGCCGGGCAGGGATGAAAAAACCGATTTTATGTCTCGGATACACCTTTCCGGAAAGCTATGAAAAACTGGTGCAGGAAGATGTAAGACCGGCGCTGTTTCGCGCCGACCAGGCAAGGCAGTTTTCAGAGGCAGCAGGTCGTGTAGGAAAG
The DNA here is from genome assembly GCA_017623815.1 of Lachnospiraceae bacterium. GTDB lineage: Bacteria > Bacillota > Clostridia > Lachnospirales > Lachnospiraceae > SVFI01. The sequence goes on along the minus strand of JAGAOK010000035.1, from coordinate 5,813 downwards.
AGCGCGAAAGTGCATATAAAAGTGGATACGGGAATGTCGCGCATCGGTATAACCCCGGATGAAGCGGGCATTGAGTTTATAAAAAATGTCATGAAGCTCGAGAATGTGGAAGTTGAGGGGATATTTACACATTTTTCAAGAGCGGATGAAGCAGATAAAACGGCAGCAACAAAGCAGCTTGCGCGTTACGAAGAGTTCTTGGAAAAGGTAAGCAGGGAGTGCCCGGATAAGATTCCGTACCGACATATGTCAAATAGCGCGGGAATTATCGAGATGCCAAAGGCGCATATGGATCTGGTGCGTGCGGGTATTATTTTGTATGGTTTATGGCCGTCGGATGAGGTGGCAACGGATAAGGTAAAACTCACCCCGGTTCTTACTCTGAAAAGCCATGTGGTTTATGTGAAAGAAATTCAGGAAGGAACCCCGGTAAGCTACGGCGGCACCTATGTGGCGGATAAGGTACGCAGGATTGCAACAATTCCGGTCGGATACGGAGACGGATATCCGCGAAGTCTTTCAAATAAAGGATATGTGCTGATCCGTAGGCAGAAGGCACCGATTCTCGGAAGAGTGTGCATGGATCAGTTTATGGTGGATGTTACAGACGTTCCGGAGGTGTCCTGCGGTGATGAAGTGACACTCATCGGTGCGGATGGACAGGAAGAGATTACCATGGAACAGCTCGGCGAAATGAGCGGAAGATTTAACTATGAGTTTGCCTGTGATCTTTCTAAGCGAATCCCGCGTGTGTATAGGAAAAACGGAGAGATTATTGAGACAATAGATTATAACGACTGAAAACGGGAAAAGGAAAAAAGGAATACAACTGATTTTTTTGGGAAATACTTTGGAAAAGATTTGAAAAAAGGAGTGTTGTATTTCATGAAACGCGGGGATGTATATTACGCAGATTTAAGACCGGTGGTAGGAAGTGAGCAGGGCGGGATTCGTCCGGTGCTGGTCATACAGAATGATGTCGGAAACAGACATAGTCCGACCATCATATGTGCGGCGATTACTTCAAAAATGAACAAAGCCAAGCTGCCGACCCACATAGAACTTCCGGCAGAGCGTTATCACATGGTCAAGGATTCGGTCATTCTGCTTGAACAGCTCCGAACCATCGATAAGCTGCGGCTGAAAGATAAGATATGTCATCTTGACAGTTCCATTATGCAGAAGGTGGATCGTGCACTGCTTATCAGCCTTGCTCTGAATACATAATGAGCAAAGCCTGTGATTGACGAACATTCTGTGAAATGATATAGTAATACGGATGAAAAGCGCCAAAAGGGCGTTTTAAAGTGACGAAAAGAGAAAGTAGAAAGAGGAGAAAAGTCATGTCAGGACATTCAAAGTTTGCGAACATTAAACACAAAAAAGAGAAAAATGATGCTGCAAAGGGTAAAATCTTTACGATTATCGGTCGTGAAATTGCCGTTGCTGTAAAAGAAGGCGGACCGGATCCGGCAAATAACTTTAAACTTGCACAGATTATTGCAAAAGCGAAAGCCAACAATATGCCAAACGACACCATCGAAAGAGGTATCAAGAAAGCGTCCGGAGATGTAGGAAATGTAACTTACGAACATGTTACATATGAAGGTTATGGACCGAGCGGTATCGCTATTATTGTAGAGGCTTTAACAGATAACAAAAACAGAACAGCTGCCAATGTAAGAAGCGCATTTACAAAGGGGTCCGGAAGCATCGGAACACAGGGATGCGTGTCCTTTATGTTTGACAGAAAGGGACAGATCATCATTGATAAAGAGGAATGTGAGATGGAAGCAGATGATCTTATGATGATCGCGCTCGATGCAGGTGCTGAAGATTTTGCAGAGGAAGAGGACAGCTTCGAGATCATCACTGATCCGGATGATTTCCAGACAGTATACGATGCATTAAATGCAGAAAACATTCCGATGGCATCAGCGGAAGTGACAATGATTCCGCAGAATTACGTGGCACTTACCGATGAAAACGACATTAAGCAGCTTAACCGTACACTTGACCTTTTGGATGAGGACGATGATGTACAGGCTGTATATCATAACTGGGATGAATAATCATAACGTGTAATTATGCAAGGCGGAAGATATCTTTCGCCTTGTTTTGGTTTCCTGATTATGGTATATTGATAGAGGTGATAATAACATGTGGCAAGTGAATGGACTTTTTGAAAATATGGAATATTATTTAAAGCGGTTCAATAAAAAAGACTATCCGGAAACGTTTGAAGAATATGAGAAGATGTTTCGCGAATTTGATAAGGTCTGTATGTCTCATTATGAACACCACGGCGATGCAGACGGTCTCGGTGAAAGCGTGGCGGATGCAATCTGCGAGTATGTTAAAGCACTTGCAGCGCAGCAGTCGTTTCAAAGTGCCCGTCATGAAGCACAGTGGCAGGAACAGATAAATCTGTTTGTTGTTACATATTTATTGCCGGCGATATTGGAATGCCGGAATGATTATTATAAGCAGCTTGCAAAGGCAATTGAGAAGAAATGGTCAAAAGCCTTTAAAGGATATAAAATCAAAGCCGGAACATTTGAAACGGTAAACAGCGGTTTTCAAAAGAAAGCATTCGGATTATTTTAAATACAGGAGGAAATAAAATGAAACCAATGAGCGAATACGGAAAAGGGACAAGATGTATTCAGGGAGGATGGCAGCCGAAAAACGGTGAGGCGCGCGTGCTTCCGATTTATCAGTCCACAACATTTAAATATGAGTCAACAGAGCAGATGGGACGTCTGTTTGACCTCGAGGAGAGCGGTTACTTTTATACCAGACTCCAGAATCCGACTAATGACTGCGTTGCACAGAAAATCTGTGACCTTGAAGGCGGAGTGGCAGCGATGCTGACATCCTCCGGACAGGCAGCAAACTACTACGCGGTATTTAATATTGCAGGAGCAGGCGATCATGTGATTATGTCCTCCAGTGTATACGGCGGAACTTTTAACCTGCTGACAGTGACCATGAAACGTATGGGGATTGAATGTACTGTAATTGATCCGGATTGCACTCCGGAAGAACTCGACGCAGTTTTTAAAGAAAATACAAAATGCGTACTGGCAGAAAGTATTGCAAATCCGGCGCTTGTTGTACTTGATTTTGATAAATTTGTATCTGCAGCACATGCACACGGTGTTCCGATGATTGTGGACAATACATTCCCGACACCGATTAACTGCCGTCCGTTTGAATTCGGCGTGGATATTGTAACGCATTCTACGACCAAGTATATGGACGGACATGCAATGGCAGTCGGCGGATGTATCGTAGACAGCGGCAATTTTGACTGGACAAAATATCCGGATAAATTCCCGGGACTGTGCACTCCGGATGATTCTTATCATGGAGTTACTTATACAGAGCGTTTCGGAAAAGCTGCATTTATCACAAAAGCAACGGCGCAGCTGATGAGAGACCTTGGTTCCATCCAGTCTCCGCAGAACGCATTTTTATTAAATGTAGGACTTGAGACATTACATTTACGTGTTCCGCGTCACTGTGAAAATGCACAGAAGGTGGCTGAGTTCCTTGAAAACCATCCGAATGTAAAATGGGTAGAATATCCGGGACTTAAGAGCAGTAAATATTATGAAAGAGCGCAGAAGTATATGCCAAACGGTACCTGCGGCGTTATTTCTTTTGCCGTAAACGGAGATAAGCAGGATACGGTTCGCTTCATGGATCAGCTCGGGCTGGCAGCCATCGTAACTCACGTGGCAGATGCAAGAACATGTGTCCTTCATCCGGCGAGCCATACCCACAGACAGATGAACGACCAGCAGCTTGCAGAGGCAGGAGTGGATCCGGGAATGATCCGTCTTTCTGTCGGTATCGAAGATGTGGAAGACATCATTGCAGATCTTTCGCAGGCGCTTGATATTTTATAATTTTATTGAAAATGCGCATATTACTATGATATGGAGATAAAACATGGATAGATTGGCAATTGTGGTTCCTTGTTATAACGAGGAGGAGATGCTTCCGATTACAACCAAGGAACTTACGGAGGTTCTTGAGAATCTGATCCGTAAGGAAAAGGTGGCAAAAGACAGTTATATTTTATATGTCGATGACGGAAGCAAGGATGCAACCTGGGAACTGATAGAAAAATTGCATAAAGAAAATGATAAGGTCTTCGGACTCAAACTTGCAGGAAATGTCGGACATCAGTATGCTTTGACGGCCGGTATGATACAGGCAAAAGAAAACTCTGACATTATGATTTCGATTGATGCAGATTTGCAGGATGACACCCTTGTGATGGAAGAGATGGTGGATAAATACCATGAGGGCTGTGATATTGTATACGGTGTGCGTAATGACCGCAAAAAGGATTCGTTCTTTAAGCGTACAACGGCGCAGATGTTTTATAAGGTGATGGCAGCCATGGGCGTAAAAACCGTATATAACCATGCGGATTATCGTCTGATGAGTAAACGTGCCATTGAGCACTTTTCAAATTATGAAGAGGTAAATCTGTATCTGAGAGGAATTATGCCGCTGATCGGGTATCAGACCGAGAGTGTTTTCTATGAACGTAAGGAACGTATAGCGGGCGAATCCAAATATCCGCTTAAAAAGATGCTGGCTCTTGCATGGAACGGAATTACATCGTTTAGCGTAAAACCGATCAATTTCATTGCCGTGCTCGGAATTGTGATTACATTCCTGTGCATCCTTGCAGCGGTTTATGCGTTTGTATCCTATAGCAAAGGAACGGTAGTTCCGGGATGGACGTCACTTATTTTATCCATCTGGCTTCTCGGGGGACTGCAACTGTTTGCGATTGGTATTATCGGCCAGTACATCGGTAAGATCTACATGGAAGTAAAACACAGACCGAGATACAATGTGGAAACGTATTTGACACATGATAAATAAAGCGCGTTCAGTGTAAAGGAGAATACGTATGCAGCAGAAAGATTCCAAGCAGAAGACAATCAAATTTATCGACAATCCATTGCCGGGACCGAAGCCACATGTGAAAAAAGAAATGGTTTACGACTATGAAGTACCGGCGGATAAGATGCATTTTGATATAGAAAAGCCGAGTAATAATTATTTTGATATTAAATAAATGATATTAGAATGGTAAAAGGAAGAGCTGTTGCTCCAAGATAAGCGATTATCGATGGAGCAGCAGCTTTTTGGGTTATTAGGCCTACTTGTGTGTGTTCTGACCCAAAAAACACAAAAAAATTCTTTGATTTTTCTTAATTGGGTCTGAGGAAGCAGAGTAACATTTCCAGACCCAGAGTATGGTAAGAAGCGTGGGTCAGAGTAGTTGTTTTTGCGTTCTGAGACCCAAAACTTATCAAAGTAGGTAAAGGAACGACAATCAAGTAAAAAACATAAATATATTGTGCGAAAACGGATATATTAAAAAAGGAACCAATAAAACGGTTCCTTTTTTAATTGGTGAAAACATCAGAGAGGAGACAGGAAATGGCAGAGAGCAGAGAAAAAGAAAAGATAGAGGAAAAACAGGCGCAGGCAGATTATATAGAAGATACCGGGGCGGTTTCGCTGGATCATAATGAAGAAAAACATAACATAGAGCTGATTACCATCATAGGAGAAGTGGAAGGGCATGAAAATCTTTCCGGGTCATCAAAAACAACCAAGTACGAACATCTTTTGCCGAAACTGGCACAGCTCGAGGATGCATCGGACGTGGATGGGGTTCTGATTTTATTAAATACCATGGGAGGGGATGTGGAAGCGGGGCTTGCAATCGCGGAAATGATTGCATCGCTCAGTAAACCGACGGTTTCCCTTGTGCTTGG
>JAGAOK010000004.1 GCA_017623815.1 Lachnospiraceae bacterium | reverse complement strand
TTTTTGGTACTTACCATATTGGGGTATGTGCTTTACTTCATTGTAAAAGGATGTAAAAAAGCAGGGAAGGGAAACTTATGAAAAAAGTAATTGTAGTCTATGATGACAGTTTCATGCCAAATAAAGAAATCCGGACGATTACGGGCGATAAGACGTATGGGGAAACTATTTTTAAACGAATTACCCTCAGGGACCGGATGCGGGATGAAATCGCCAAAAACAGAGCGGTCCTTGAAATGTTGTCACTGACAGATGCGAAAAAGATAGATAAATTAATTTTGGATTTAACTTCCGGAACTAACAGTCCGGAACAGACTTCTGTGGTATACCTATATTCTAATTATGGATTGGCGGATACAGGGGAGTTTCAGAACCTTCTGACAAAAGCCTGCTATGTGAATGAGGTGTTTGTTGCGGGAAGCGGTGAACAGACAGCGGCGGTTCTTTTGCCGGATGTGAACAGTTGTATAGAAAATCTTCATCTTCTTTCCGAGAGAAAGATGACCGGTGACCGGATTGAAACGGAAGCGTTTCTGGATCTTTCCGTGCTGGGAAATTTCCTGACGTTTATTACAAGCGGCTTTGATGCAAGATTCTTTAATGCACTTGCGGGAGATGAATACACTGTAACCAAAAAGTCGACAAAAATAGAAAAAATTAAATCTGAATATAATTTCTACTACTTATTGCCGGAAAATATGAAGATGTGGTTTGTGATGCCTTATGATTATAAGGAAGACGGGCAGAGCGCATCTTATACGATGGAGCGTTTTCATATGACAGACATCGCAATCCGGTTTGTACATGGCGCAGTCAGCCCGGAGGAACTTTCCGAGATACTGGACAAACTGTTTTATTTTGTGCAGCTTCGAAAGAGCAAAGCGGTAGATGCAGATAAAGCAAGGAAAGTAGCAGATGAACTATATATGGGCAAGCTTTTGCAGCGTATGGAAGATTTGAAAAAACTTCCGGAATATGCGCAGTTTGATTCGCTGATTTCCATGGGAACTGCTTATAAAAACATTGATGCGATCGTGGAACATTACAAGAGTCTGTATAGTAAGGTGACGAAGGCATATCCGGAAAAGGAAAACTGTCTGGTAGTCGGACACGGTGATCTTTGTTTTTCGAATATTTTATACAGCCGTGAGGCAAATCTGCTAAAGCTCATTGACCCGAAAGGAGCACTTGAGGAGGCGGATCTTTATACAGATCCATATTATGATCTGGCGAAATTATCGCATTCCATTTGTGGCTGCTATGACTTTTTTAACAGCGGTCTGTATCAGATCACAATGGACAGAGATATGAATATAAAGCTTTCGATCGATACCGATCCGGAGCCATACATGGATATTTTTAAGAAATATCTGCAGGAAAAAGGATTTAGTTACACAAAAGTGCGTTTGTACGAGGCAAGTCTCTTCCTTTCGATGCTGCCATATCACATGGATCAGCCGGGAAAAGTATTTGGATTTTTGCTGAATGCAATCCGCATTTTAGAGGAGGTAGAAACATGTTTAAAGAATTAACCTTTTGTTTTGATATCGACGGAACCATCTGTCCGATCAAAAGAAAGGATCAGGAATACATCGATCTGGTGCCGTTTCCGGAGATGGTGGCAAAGATTCGTGAGTATAAAGAGGGCGGGGCAAAAATAGTTTTGTTTACATCCCGTAACATGAACAGCTATGACGGAAACATCGGTAAGATCAATGCCAATACAGCGAAAGTGCTCCTTGCATGGCTTGATAAATGGGAGATTCCGTACGATGAAATCGTATACGGAAAGCCATGGCCGGGTCACAAGGGATTTTATGTGGACGACCGGACGATTCGCCCGGATGAATTTTTGAAATGCACAGTGGATGAGATGGATGCGCTTTGCAAAGGAAGTCGGTGCGCGGAGGAATAGTTGATGAGAAAATGGCTGCTTGCGCTTAGCATAGCAGGGCTTTTGGCAGTGGTAGGAATCTGCAATCTGTTGCCGGGAGAAGCGGGAATGGATATTCAGGTTATCAGTCAGGAGAAAGCCCGGAAAATTGAACAAAAGCTTTCGGAGCAGTCAGAAGAGACGGAATTTGAACTGAAGTTTGCCGGAGAAGCACTTGCCTATGACCTATCCGGCAAAACTTTTTTTCTTCCGCTTTCTATGGACAGCAATGAGTGGGAAAACGGATCGTTTGAAGGAGCTGACGGAACCGAGGTGCTGTTTGCGGAGGATTTCACAAGGGAGGATAAGCTTTCCCTGCTCGCGCAAAACCGAGCGATTCCGTTTTACGCCGTATCAAAGGAAGGCTGCGCGAAGTATTATCTGAAACTGACAGGTCTTCCGGTCATGGCCTTTTGGGGGACTGAGCATGTGACAGAAAACGGCGAAGCGTTGTTTGACATGGCATTGTATGATACCGGTCATGATGCGGACTGGGTGACAAGGACTCTGACAACAAGCGCCCTCAGAGGCAATACCAGTCTTTCCTATGAAAAAAAGAGTCTTCGCTTAAAGCTCAAGGAGCAGGCAGAGGACGGTAGTTTTAAAAAAGAAAACAAAAATCTTCTCGGAATCAGGAAGGATGACGACTGGATTTTAAATAGTTTATATGCCGACAATTCTAGAATCCGTGACAAGCTGGCCATGGATTTGTGGCAGGAGGTCGGTGCGTATCAAAATCCGTACGGTCGCAATTTCGGTGTGACCGGGGAATATGTGGAAGTGATTATCAATGAAGCGTATGCAGGGCTTTACCTGCTCACGCATCCGGTGGACGGCAAGCAGATCGGAACGGACAAGGTGTCTGTGCAGCTTCAATCCGGACAGGATGTCGTGGAACGGATCTATAAAAAGAAGTATTCGGCCGCGTGGCGCTCGGAGGATTTCATCGGAGATCTTCCGGATCCGAACATGCCAAACTACCGCGGTGGATTTTATCTAAAAGGCGACGTGGTGCTCGCAAACGAGGAAGAGTGGCAGCCGCTTTACCGCATGGCTCTGTGTATGGAGGAAGGGGACGAGGCATTCAAAACGCAGATCGGTCAGCTGGCAGATGTGAAAAATATTGTCGAAAACTGGCTGTTTTTCCAGGCTATTGCAGGATTTGATAATGAAAACAAGAATGTCTATTATGTCTCAAAACAGAAAGGGACGCAGTCCTGCGGCTACTTTATCCCGTGGGATATGAATATTTCGTTCGGAGCCCTGTATGCGGAAAATGAATTTTTCTGCATGGAATCCGATAAGGAGCTTAGGACCTTGGTTGCGTTTGAGCCGGGAATGCGTGTAATCCGTCTGGATGCCGGCGGTGCGAGAGAGACCGCGGAGCAGACATGGGACAAATGGCGGAGCAGCGCATTTGAAACCGGCCGCGTGCTTGCGCATATGGATGAACTTTATATGCAGGTGACAGGCTCCGGCGCCATGGCGCGTGAAATGGAGCGCTGGCCAAATGGCAACGCAGAGGAAGATATTACGTTTATGAAAGAGTTTACGACAAAGAGACTTGCATTTGTGGATGAGTATATAAAGCAGTTATCAGAGTAAATGACGGGGCAGGAACAGCCGGAATGAAAAAAAGCAGACATGAGTATAAATTTCAGATTGATGAAAAGGATATTGCCTTGATAAAAGCCCGTGTCGGCACTGTGATGCAAAAGGATGTGCATGCCAAAGAGCAGGGGTTTTACCAGATACGGAGCATTTATTTTGATGATATTGCAGATACCTGTTATTATCAGAATGAAGCGGGGACGGATCCGAGAGCAAAATACCGGATTCGTATCTATAACGCGCAGGATACGGCCATACGTCTTGAAAAAAAGGTTAAGCAAAGAGGAAAAACGCGCAAATATACAGCGCCTCTGACGAGAAATCAGGCAGATCTCCTGATTGCGGGGAAACCTCTTTCCATGGAGTCGCAGGCGTTTGAAGCCTATCCGGAGCTTTTGCGTGAATTTTTGGTGCTGATGCGCATTCGTCATATGCAGCCGAAGGTGATGACCGTGTATGACCGAATTCCTTATGTGGATGCACGGGGAAATGTCAGAGTGACGCTGGACCGAAATATTTCGGCTTCAACGGATTTTGCACATTTCTTTGAAAAGGATTTGAAAAAAGAACCGATTCTTCCGCCGGGAAGACATCTTTTAGAAGTAAAATATGACGAATTTCTGCCTGCGCACATAAAGGCAGGGCTTGATCTGGGACATCTGAGACAGATTACGTTTTCAAAATATTATTTGTGCAGAAAGAGGAAAAAAGCATGAACACATTTGCAGATATTTTTAAGAAATCGTTTTTAGAAGGATTTTCGGGAAGTGATATTACGACGGCCCGGATTCTGGTGACACTGATGGTGACATGCGCAATTGCACTTTACATCTTCGTTGTGTATTATGTGGCGACCAAGAAAAATTACTATTCCAAGACCTTTAATATTTCACTTGCGCTGATTGCGGTGATTACGGCAAGCATTATTCTGGCAATGCAGTCCAATCTCGTGATTTCGCTCGGTATGGTCGGTGCCCTTTCCATCGTGCGTTTCCGTACAGCGATCAAGGATCCGATGGATCTGATCTTTTTATTCTGGTCCATCAGTACCGGTATTATCTGCGGAGCGGAAATGTACAAGATTGCAGTGATAACAGCGCTGATTCTTACCATCGGTCTGTTTGCTTTAGAACTGACTCCGGTAGGAAAAGCCAGTGTGCTTTTGATCGTCAATGCCAAGGGTATCGATGATGAGCCGAAGATTTTAGAGGTTGTTACAAAGCATGCAAAGCGTGCAAAGGTAAAATCCCGCAATGTCAGTAGCGACAGTCTGGATATGATTCTTGATATAAAGACGGCAAATGAGCAACAGCTTTTGAAAGAGATTATGGAGGTTCCGGGGGTATTCGGAGCGTCTCTTATGGCACATGACGGTGAGATTACAATGAATTAAAGGAAGGCGGAAAATAGATATGAAACTTACAGTACTGATTACCATGGCAGGACTTGGTTCCAGATTCAGAAAGGTCGGCTATACCGTACCGAAATACCAGATTGAGGCACACGGAAAGACATTATTTGAGTGGTCGATGGAAAGTCTGAAAGGATTTGAAAATCCGGAAAATGACTATATTTTTGTGGTAAGAAAAGAAGATGAATCGGAAGAATTTATCCGAAGCACCTGTGAAAAAATCGGAATTACCAATGTGACGGTCATCGGAATTGACTATCTGACAGACGGACAGGCAACGACGGCGATGCTGGCAAAGGATGCATGGGATCCGGATTCGGCGCTTATGATCTACAATATTGATACGTATGTGGAAGCTTTTGAGATGAAGGCAGATCAGATTGCAGGAGATGGTTTTATTCCTTGTTTCCACGCAGACGGCGACCACTGGAGCTTCGCAAAACTGGATGAAGGAGGAAAAGTGGTGGAGGTGCGCGAGAAAGTGCGTATTTCAGATAATTGTACGCTTGGTGCCTATTATTTTAAAACGTGTCGTCTGTACGAGCAGTTGTACAACGAATATTATACGAGCGAGGAAAAACTTGAAAAGGGCGAAAAGTATGTGGCGCCTTTATACAATTACCTGATTTCAAAGGGCGGAGATGTGCGCATTTCCATCGTGGATTATGACAGGGTACATGTGCTCGGAACACCGGAGGAATTAAACTATTTTCTCGAGAATTATAAGGCATAAACAAAGGAGTGACACGGCATGGAGGCTGCTGGAAGCAGGGGCAGAAAAGTAAATAAGACGGCACTGATCATAGCAGCATTGCATTTTGTTGTGACATTTTTTACGGACCGGCTGATATTTTGCTATGCATGGTTTGATTTTTCGACGGCAAAAGAGACCCTGCGCAGCGTGGAGACCGTCGCGGTGAAGCTTGTGTTTTTTGTGCTTTTGATTGTATTGTGGCAGGTCGTATTTTGGGCGGCAAAGCATGCAGACCGGTTTTTCTTAAAGGTGGCAGGCGGCTATATGCTGGTGATGTCAGTGCTTCTTCTTTTGACCTGGCCGGGAATCTGGCGTATGGATGAGTTCGGACTGCTCAGTAGCTCCGTTCAATTGTTTCCGCACTTTTGGCAAAATTATATAACAAGTGTATTTTATGTGCTGTCGATGATGCTTCTGCCCTTTCCGGCGGGGGTGATTATCGTGCAGTGCGCATGTATATCTTTGATTGTGGCGCGCCTTATCACGCTCTGCATACAGGAAAAAAGCATAGGGGCAGGGAAGCGGATGTGGCTTCTGCTTTTGCTCCCGTTTTTAATGTTTCCGGTTCTGGATTCGAATTTATATCCGATCCGCATGAGTCTGTATGCGTTTTTGGAAGTGCTGCTGATTGCAGAATTGTTTTTTTTGTCAAAGCGTATAAAAAAGGAAACAATGTCCGGTAAGTCGTGGAAATCCGGCTACTGGATTTATATATCTGCGCTGGCGGTGCTTGTGACGCTTTGGAGAACCGAGGCAATTTATTATCTGGTGGCATATCCGGTGCTTCTTCTTGTCATTGGAAAAGGACGCCGCTACGCCGGGCAGATAATTTTATATTTGATTGCATTTGTTATCTTATTTGCTCCGCAAAAAATCGGAGAGCGGATGTCGAGCGGACAGCAGTATGAGCTGACCAGTGTGGTGCTTCCGCTGGTTCCGCTGGTAGAAGCGGCACATGAAAATGCAGATGAAAAGGACCGGGAGTTGTTAGAGAATATCGATCAGGTCATCAATGTGGAAGTAACCCTGCAGGGAGCAGCACAGGGAAAGTCAGGAATTAATTTGTTCTGGGGAGAACCGCAGTTCCAGAGGGCATACACTGAGGATGATTTTAGGGAATTTAAAGCTGCATATTATCAATTGATTATGAAATATCCGAGGGTGTTTTTGCAGGAACGCCTGCAAACCTTCTTAGATTCCTCGGATCTTTTGGAGAATACGACAGAGTTGTTTACCAAAGAAAATGTGCCAAATTACGAAGCGTTTCGGACCTATCCGCTGGCGAAGCCGCTTAATAATGAAATAAGAACGGGTGTTATTAAAAAACTGGAACTGAGAACGAAAGAGGATTATGACAAAAAACTTGCAATCACAGATTTTGTTTATTCGGCAATCCCTGCGATTGGTCTGCTGGTAATAGCAAGTGTTTTTTTATTGATAAAGAGAAAGTGGACTATGCTTTTGCTGCTGCTGACTGTGGCCGCAAAGGTACCGCTGGTCTTTTTGACAGCGCCGTCCAGACTTTTTATGTATTATTATTCGGTTTATTTGTTTGGATATTGTGTGTTATTTTATATAATCTATCATTTTTGTATCACGAAGACGGAAAAGGATTGCCGGCCTGCAGGGTGATGCGAATGGAGGAAGTATGAGTCAGATCAGCAGAACCGTTTCTTTTTTAAAACGAAACGGAGTTGTTCCGACGGTGTATGCTGCGATGGAACGTATGGGATGGTTTGGAGCCGATCCGGATCAGATTCGGGCTAACCGATATGGGGAAACGGCAGAACGTACCAAGGAGCCGACACGAACAGTGACACCGAAAGAACTTCGAAAACTCACAAAAGAATATCGATTCAGTATTGTTGTGCCCGCTTATGAAACAAACGAGACCTATTACAGAGAGATGATAAACTCTGTCTGCCGCCAGTCTTATCCAAATTGGCAGCTTGTGATTGCGGATGCATCTAAGAGTGACAAACTTGAGAAGGTGATGACAGAATATACCGATGAGCGTATTTGTTATGCCCGTTTGAAGGATAATAAAGGTATCTCGGAAAATACAAATGAGGCTTTAAAACACGCGGATGGTGATTATATCGGTCTTTTGGATCACGATGATTTGCTTCATCCGGATGCGCTGGCAGAGATTGCGATGCTGCTTGAGAACACAAAATATGAAATGGTGTATACGGACGAAGATAAAGTCAGTGGAGACGGAACCGTTCATTTTGAACCGAATTTTAAACCGGATTTCAACTTTGATTTTCTTTTGTCCAACAATTATATTTGCCATTTTACTGTCCTGAGCAAAAGTCTGATGGAAAGTCTGACATTTCGCCCGGCGTTTAACGGTGCACAGGATTATGATTTGTTTTTGCAGGCTGTGTATGAACTGGAATGTCGGCGTCGGGATGATTTCCTGATTTTGGAAGAGGAAGAAGGCCAAAAGCGCGAGGTAAAAGAAACGTATATTCCATATGAAGGAGATTATTTAAAGCGCAAGATAGGGCATGTACCTAAGGTTCTTTATCACTGGAGAGCACATATGGCTTCTACCTCCGATAATCCGGAGAGCAAACGATATGCATATGAAGCAGGGATTCGTGCGCTGGAGAACTTTGCTGCAAAAAACGAATGGAATGTTTCTGTAGAGCATACCAGACATCTTGGGTTTTACAGGATACAGTACAAGCCGGATATTTTTCAGGTAAGACCCGATGTGACCGCAGTTTGTGGAAAAAAAGTGCGGTTTGGAAAAGTGGTTGCAGGACCGGTGGTGGACGGCAGGGAACTTTTTGCCGGAATGAATGAAAAATACAGTGGATATATGCATAAAGCGGTTCTTACCTTTGAGGCGGAAGATGCAGATGAAGCGTGTATCAGGAGAAGAGACGAAGAGACTCTTTCATCTAGGACGGGAGGCGGAAGAATGGTTTATCTGCCTGAGTTTACAGTGAGGAATTAAGATGATAAAAACAACGGTTGTCATACCGAATTACAATGGAATTTCATATTTGGAAGACTGCCTGATTTTTTTAAAGCGTTCTAAGGGGACAACATTTGATACCATCGTGGTGGATAATGGATCGGAGGACGGAAGTGTGCAGATGATAAAGGAGCGTTTTCCGTGGGTGCGTTTGCTATGTCTTAGTGAAAATACCGGCTTCAGCCATGCGGTCAATGTCGGTATTAAAGAGTCAAAGACACCTTATGTTCTTTTGCTAAACAACGATACCGTTGTGGAGCACGATTTTGTAGCAAGGCTTGAACAGGCCATGGAGGAGCATCCAAAGTATTTCAGCTTTTCTTCCAAGATGCTTTGTATGAAACAGCCGGATGTGATAGATGATGCAGGAGATTATTATTGTGCGCTCGGCTGGGCATTTGCAAGAGGAAAAGGAAAGCCGTCGCTGCGTTTTACTGCAGATGGCGATGTGTTTGCAGCCTGTGCAGGTGCTGCGATTTACCGTCGTGAGGTATTCCGCCAGATTGGTTACTTTGATGAATTGCATTTTGCATATTTGGAAGATATTGATGTGGGATACCGTGCAAGACTACGCGGATACAAAAACGGATATTGCCCGAAGGCGGTCGTATATCATGCAGGAAGCGGATTCAGCGGTTCGCGTTACAACGAATTTAAGGTGAATCTTTCTTCCAGGAACAGTGTTTACCTGATTTACAAAAATATGCCATGCTTGCAAATACTATTGAATTTGCCGTTTCTTTTGCTTGGTTTTTTTGTAAAATCGTTGTTCTTTATGAAAAAGGGGATGGGGCGTATCTATGTCAGAGGATTGTGGCGGGGACTTGTTCTTTCCTGCTCCGGAGAGGGGCGGAAAAAGAAATTTCCGTTTCACAGGCGGTATATGGGAGCCTATATCAAGGTACAATTTGAACTGTGGTATAATATGCTCCGCAGAGTGACCGAAGGTTGACCTTTATGCGAAAATAAGGTAAAATGTTCGTGTTATGTGGGATAATAGGTGATATACCATGATAAAAGATAATCAGAAAATATTTAATAGATTGCATGTATTGCTTGATGCACTTGTTATTATATTGTCGTATGCAGCTGCCTGGTTTTTGAAATTCCGAAGCGGCATTGAACCGTTTTACACGGGAGCCGATGTCGGAGCACTGAGCGGGCGGACTTATTTTAGTGCCCTGTACCTGATTGTTCCGGGGTACTTATTTTTGTACTATCTTTTCAATATGTACACAGCAAAGCGTGCAGGGAGTATCCGAAGAGAAATTTATAATATTATCCGTGCCAATACAGTAGGTTTTGTACTGTTTATCGGTGCATTGTTCGTAATCCATTTGGATGACTTTTCGCGTACACTCATCTTTTATTTCTATATAATCAATATTTTTATTGATTCGGCATTTCGTGTTGCAATCCATAAATGGCTGCGCGTGCTGCGTAAGAAAGGATATAACGTAAAATACATTCTGCTTGTGGGTTATTCCCGCGCAGCAGAGCTTTATATTGACAGAATCCGCCAGAATCCGCAGTGGGGATATGTGGTCCGCGGAATACTGGATGACAAGATTCCGCGCGGAACGGAGTACAGAGGAATTAAAGTGATAGGTCAGATTGACAACCTGTTTTACATTCTTCCGCAAAATAAACTGGACGAGATTGCGGTTACGCTTGCGCTGGAAGATTACGGCCGTCTGGAGGATATTGTAAGTCTTTGTGAAAAATCCGGTGTCCATACAAAGTTTATACCGGATTATAACAGCGTCATTCCGAGTAAGCCGTACACGGAAGATCTGAACGGACTTCCGGTTATCAACATCCGCCATGTACCGCTTACCAATACCTTAAATATGATATTAAAGAGAGTTGTGGATATTTTCGGTGGCCTTTTTGCGATTGTACTGTTTTCGCCGGTGCTGATTGTTTCTGCGATTTTAATTAAGCTGACGAGCGAAGGTCCGATTATCTTTAAGCAGGAGCGAGTGGGACTTCATAACAAACCGTTCCAGATGTACAAGTTCCGTACAATGGAGGTACAAAAGCCGAGTGAAGAGAAAAAAGAGTGGACCACCAGAGATGACCCGCGTGTGACGAAGGTGGGAAGGGTTCTGCGAAAGACCAGCATAGATGAGATGCCACAGTTTTTCAATGTGCTGCTCGGTGATATGAGTCTGGTTGGACCGAGACCGGAAAGACCGTTTTTTGTAGAGAAATTTAAGGAAGAGATTCCGAGATATATGATTAAGCATCAGGTGCGTCCGGGTATGACCGGATGGGCACAGGTCAATGGCTTCCGCGGGGATACTTCAATCCGCAAGCGTATTGACTGTGACCTTTATTATATTGAAAACTGGACAGTGGGACTGGATATCAAGATATTGTTTTTAACTCTGTTTAAAGGCTTTATCAATAAAAATGCATATTAATACTAGTAAGACGAAACAAGGAGAGTCGGGGATGGGAAGTACAGCAAAGAAGAAATCCGGAAAAAAGCGCCTGACAAAGGCAGAGAGACAGAGAAGAAAACGGAATCGGATTATACTGATTACCGTGGAAGTATTTGTGTTATTCCTTATGTTGCTGGCACTGTATGTGGTTTCTCTTTATGGTAAGATTGATAAGACAGATATTTCCGAAGAGGATATTGTAATTAATGAAGGTATTACCAAGACAGAAACAGTAGATAAAGAAGATATTACAACCAATGAGATTTCTGCCGGTCACATGGGTGGATATCGCAATGTAGCATTATTTGGTGTGGATTCAAGAGATAATTCGCTTGGGAAGGGAACGCGAAGTGATACTATCATCGTTGCGTCCATCAATGAGTCGACGAAAGAGGTAAAACTTGTATCAGTATATCGTGATACATATTTAAATCTTGGAAATGATTCCTACGGAAAAGCAAATGCAGCATATGCGCAGGGTGGGCCCCTTCAGGCGATTAATATGCTGAATATGAATTTGGATTTAAATATTACAGATTATGTGACTGTCGGCTGGGCCGGTGTGGCAGATACCATCGATGCACTCGGCGGTGTGGATATTGAGGTAGATGAGGCGGAGATTTCGCACTTGAATAATTATCAGGTAGAGACGTCTAAGTCGCTTGGTCATGATTCTTTCACGAAGGTGACAAAGACAGGTATGCAGACTTTGAATGGTATTCAGGCAGTTTCGTATTGTCGTATCCGTTATACGGCCGGTGATGATTTTAAGCGTGCGGAAAGACAACAGGAAGTAATTCAGGCGATTTTGGATAAAGCAAAGAGTGGTAATATCTCAGCCCTCAACAAGGCAGCGAATACCATTTTTGAAGAAATTTCCACATCACTTACACTTACAGAGTGTATGGATCTTTTAAAGGATGTTGCAAGCTATTCCATCGGAGCAACGGGCGGATTTCCGAATGAACAGTATCGTACAACAGGTAGCGTAGGAGCTGCAAGTTGCGTAATCAGTACAGATATTTCTTCGGATGTAACAATGCTTCATCAGTTTTTGTTCGGCGATATTTCAGACTATACACCATCTTCACAGGTGGAGGCAATTTCGGGTGAAGTTCACAGCCGTACAGGAAGATAATACAATAAAAAGACAAAGGCCCTTTCTTGTATTTTGATATGAGCAGGGGCTTTTTTGGGAAAAGAGTAAAGAGGATGACAGTAGACGTAATCATACCGACCTATAAACCGGATCAGGAATTCTTTACATTGATCGAGATACTGCAAAAGCAGACCGTTCCGGTTCAAAAGATCCTTGTGATCAATACAGAAGAAAAGTATTATAATCATTTGATTTTCGGTCGCAGATACAAAAAAGAATATAAAAATATGGTGGTAAAGCATATTTCTGCGCATGAGTTTGACCACGCCGGGACAAGAAGACGTGCAGTAAAGGATTCGGAGGCAGATGTGTTTGTGATGATGACACAGGATGCAATTCCGGCGGATGAAAATCTGATCCGGAATCTGCTGGCACCGCTGGAGCAGGACGGGGTGGCGGTCAGCTATGCACGCCAGCTAGCAAAAGAGGATGCAGGAGAGATTGAGAAGTATACAAGGCAGTTCAATTATCCGGAGATATCCGTGCAGAAAGGGCAGGCGGATATTGAGACAATGGGAATCAAAACCTTCTTTTGTTCCGATGTATGTGCGGCTTATAAAAGAGAGACCTATGACAGGCTCGGAGGCTTTGTAAAACGTGCAATTTTTAACGAGGATATGATATATGCGGCAAATGCAGTAAAGGCAGGATATAAAGTGGCCTATGCGGCGGATGCAAAGGTTTATCATTCCCATAATTATACAGGAAAACAGCAGTTTTGCCGAAATTTTGATCTCGGAGTTTCGCAGGCGATGCATCCGGAGGTTTTTGACGGCATTTCGTCCGAGTCCGAAGGAGTCTCCATGGTGAAAAAAACCATCAAATATCTTTGGGAAAATGGGCATAAAACGGACATTTTCCGCTTAGTCTATACAAGTGGATGCAAGTTTGTCGGTTATCGCCTCGGCAAGAGTTATCGCAGACTACCGGAAAAAATTATACTTGCATGCACATCGAACCGTAATTTTTGGATGCGCCGGGCGTAGATTATGCGGAGTTAAGTCGCATCGGGAAAAGGAGACAAAATATGTGCGGAATAGTAGGCTATATCGGAACGAAAGAGGCTGCTTTGATCATTTTGGACGGACTGGCAAAGCTGGAATACAGAGGATATGACTCAGCCGGAATGGCGATTTTTGACGGGGAAAAGATCCGGATTTCGAAGTCGGTCGGACGGCTGAAGGTTCTTGAGTCGGAAACTTGCGGTGGTAAGACCATGCGGGGGACGGTCGGAATCGGTCATACAAGGTGGGCAACACATGGTGTTCCGAGTAAGACCAATGCGCATCCGCACTTTAACAGGCAGGAAACCATCTGCGTGGTTCATAATGGCATTATTGAAAACTATATAGCCCTGCGCAAAAAACTGGCAGACAGAGGCTATGAATTTGTGTCCGATACAGATACGGAGGTCGTGGCACATCTGCTGGATTATTACTATAAAGGAAATCCGCTTGAGGCAATTACCAAGGTGCTTCACCGTGTGGAGGGGTCCTATGCGCTCGGTGTTATGTTTGCGCAGCACCCGGATCAGCTTTTTGCGGTAAGAAAAGACAGTCCGCTGATTGTCGGACAAAATGAAGACGGATGCTATATCGCGTCGGATGTTCCGGCGATTTTGAAATATACAAGAAATGTCTACTATGTGGATAATCAGGAAATCGTACGACTGCGCGGTGACCATATGCATTTTTACACCGTAGACGAGGAAGAACTGAAAAAAGAAGCCGTATACATCGATTGGGATGCCAATGCGGCGGAAAAGGCAGGATATGAGCATTTTATGCTCAAAGAGATGTATGAGCAGCCCAAAACGGTAATGGATACGTTAAGTCCGAGGATTCGGGAAAATGACATAGTGATTGAAGAATTTGAGATGCCTGACGAGCAGCTTAGGCAAATAAAGAAGATACACATTGTGGCCTGTGGATCGGCGTACCACGCAGGAGTAACAGGAAAATATGTACTGGAAAGCCTGGCACGCATTCCGGTGGAGGTGGATTTGGCATCAGAGTTCCGTTATCGAGACCCGATTCTTGAAGAGGGTGCCATGGTAATTGTAATCAGCCAGTCCGGTGAGACGGCGGATACGCTGGCGGCGCTTCGCGAAGCAAAGAGCAGAGGATTTCGTGTTCTTGGTATTGTGAATGTAGTCGGAAGCTCTATCGCACGTGAGGCAGACAGCGTCATGTATACATGGGCCGGACCTGAGATTGCAGTGGCAACCACCAAGGCTTACAGCGGTCAGCTGACAGCACTTTATCTTTTGGCCATGAAATTTGCGAAAGTAAGAAATACGGTGACGGAAGCAGAGTTTGAGGAGCTGCTTGACAGTCTGAAACGTTTGCCGGATCAGATAGAACTTCTGCTTGGAAGTAAAGAAAGAATTCAGCGGTTTGCCAACCGTTATGTGGGGGCAAAGGACATCTTTTTTGTCGGAAGAGGTATCGATTATGCGATTTCTCTGGAGGGGTCACTGAAACTGAAAGAAATATCGTACATTCATTCCGAAGCATATGCGGCAGGAGAACTTAAGCATGGGACGATTTCACTGATTGAGGAAGGAACGCTGGTTGCAGTTGTAGCGACTCAGCAGCATCTGTATCCAAAAACCATCAGCAATATGGTAGAAGTAAAGGCGAGAGGAGCCTTTGTGCTGGCAGTGACAAACGAAGGCAATCATGATATTGAAAAGGTGGCGGATTATGTGATTTATATTCCAAAGACGCATCCACTGTTTGCAAACTCTCTTGCCATTGTGCCACTGCAGCTCTTTGGCTATTATGTGGCGGTCGGAAAGGGATGCGATGTAGATAAGCCGAGGAATTTGGCCAAGTCGGTAACCGTGGAGTAATCTCATTTTTTACACAGAAAAGACACAATGTATTGCTACAATATATAAATTATATTATGTTTATATTGTGAGGTATATAAAATGTCAAAAAAGATAAATAAGATTTTCGGAACGATTTGTTCCGGAATATTGTTCGGAAGCTTTGCAGGGCTTATGATTGTGGTGATTTTATACCTGTTTCCTGCGGATGCGTCAAAGTCAGAAGTGCATCCGGAAGATCCGGTCGCCATAGAGCAGGCAGAACCGATTGCAGATGCAGGAAACAAGCAGGATGAGTCACGGGCAGAAGAGACGCAGACGTATACCACGAGCGGAGAAATTGATGCTACCGAGACGGCGGATAATGAGACGGAAACGCAGCAGATGGCAGTGGTTACGGATGTAACCAAGGTGGTGGATGAAGTCATGCCGTCCGTTGTATCCATATTCGGAGTCTATATGACTACGGAAGATTTCTGGGGATATCAGTTCAGTCAGGAGGATGAAGGAAGCGGGTCCGGCTTTATAGTTGGTGAAAACGAAGAAGAACTTCTCATCGTGACCAACCATCATGTGGTAGCAGATTCCACATCACTTTCCGTACAGTTTGTGGATGAAGAGACGTGCTATGCGCAGGTAAAGGGGACAGACGCGGATTCGGACCTTGCAGTGATTGCGGTCAATCTGAAGGATCTGAAGGATTCTACCAAGAAGGCAATTCGTATTGCCACGCTCGGTAATTCGGATAACCTGAAAGTCGGCGAGCCGGCCATTGCAATCGGAAATGCGCTCGGATACGGACAGAGCGTAACTACCGGTGTCATCAGTGCGGTAAACCGTCAGGATTCCGTGAATGAAAATGGCGAATCGCTGTTTCTGATTCAGACGGATGCAGCCATCAATCCGGGGAATTCAGGAGGAGCGCTTTTGAATGTATATGGTGAAGTAGTCGGAATCAATTCCAGCAAGATTGCGGGAAGTATGATCGAAGGTATGGGGTATGCCATACCGATTTCGACGGCAAAACCAATCATTGAAGAGCTGATGAGCAAAAAGACGAGAGTTCCGGTGGAAGAGGCGAAAAAAGGATACCTTGGCATTTCCGGAATCAATGTAACAGATGAGGTACACGATTTGTACGGTCTTCCGTACGGTGTATATATTGCGCAGGTTTATGATGGAACCGCAGCGCAGAAAGCAGGACTAAAAAAAGGTGATATTATCACTTATTTTGATGGGGAGTCCGTAGAGACAATGGAAGAACTTTCCGCGCTCCTTGATTGTTCACAGGCGAAAAGCACTGTGCAAATCGGTGTAATGGTGACAACGGATGGCGGATATGAGGAACGAATGATAGAAGTGATATTAGGAGGAAGGAACTAGGATTATGTCAGAGTTTGATGAAGATATCTTCTTTGATGAAGATGAAAAGCAGGAGCAGCAGGGAAATCTGATTTCGGAGGATGATTTCGATGAGTCAGAACCTGCGCCGGGAAAAGAGAAAAACAGTAGTTACGAAAGTATTCGGGAGACCGAAGATGATGAGTTTCGTGATGATTTTGATATCGTTGACGAGGACGGGGACGACTATGATGAAGAACCGGTCGAGATAGAGGTGGAAATCCGGGCGATCGAGGAGGATTCTGAGGATGATTTTGTGGAAGAATCAGAGGAAGAAGATTCGGAAAATGGTTCGGATGACGATGAGGATAAGGAATATGAGGATGTCTGCTTTGTCTGCCGCAGACCGGAGAGTGTGACCGGTAAGCAGTTTAAACTGCCGAATAATATTTGCGTGTGCAATGACTGTATGCACAAAACAATGGATGCGGTCAGCCAGTTTGACTATCAGGGAATGTTGGATCCGAATATGATGGATCAGGCAATTTACGGAATGGATTTAAATGAGCTTTCGTCAAAATTCCCGAATATCAGTTTTGTGAATTTGGCAGATCTGCAGGGGGACGGAGGTATTCCGAACAAGCAGAAACTGAAAAAGAAAAAGAAAAAAGACAAAAAGAAAAAAGACAAGCCGGTACTGGATATCAAGAATATTCCGCCGCCACACAAGATCAAGGCGCAGCTCGATGAGTATGTAGTTGGGCAGGATCAGGCAAAGAAAGTAATTTCTGTTGCGGTTTATAATCATTACAAACGTGTGGCAACACAGACCATGGATGAGATTGAGATTGAAAAGTCCAATATGCTGATGATCGGACCGACAGGATGCGGAAAAACATATCTGGTGAAAACACTGGCAAAGCTTTTGGATGTTCCGCTTGCAATTACGGATGCAACCTCGCTCACAGAGGCTGGTTATATCGGAGATGATATTGAGAGTGTGGTTTCCAAGCTTTTGGCAGCAGCCGATAATGACGTGGAACGCGCAGAAATGGGTATCATCTTTATCGATGAGATTGATAAGATTGCAAAGAAAAAGGAGACGACTTCCCGTGATGTATCCGGAGAATCTGTTCAGCAGGGAATGTTAAAGCTGTTAGAAGGTGCTGAGGTGGAGGTTCCGGTCGGAGCAAATAGCAAAAATGCAATGGTTCCGCTTACCACCATCAATACACGCAATATTCTGTTTATCTGCGGGGGCGCATTCCCGGATCTGGATGAGATTATCAAACAGAGACTTCGCAAAAAGACTTCCATCGGTTATGAGGCGGAGCTGAAGGATCAGTTTGATAAGGACAAAGACATTGTAAAACAGGTTGCAATCGAAGATTTAAAGAAATTCGGTATGATTCCGGAGTTTCTTGGAAGACTTCCGATTATTTATACACTGGATCCGCTGGATAAAGATATGTATATTAAGATTTTAAAAGAGCCGAAAAATGCGATTTTGAAACAGTATCAGAAGCTGTTGGCACTCGATGAAGTGGATCTGCAGTTTGATGACGGAGCACTTTCTGCAATAGCGGATAAGGCAATGAAGAAAGACACGGGAGCGCGTGCGTTGCGTGCGATTATCGAAGAGTTCATGCTGGATATCATGTACGAGATTCCGAAGGATGACAACATCGGAAGGGTAACCATTACAAAAGAGTATCTGGAAGGCTGCGGCGGACCTCGGATTGAGATTCGGGGAAGCGAAACACCGCTTCTTACAGGCGGTACGTCTCCTGTCAGCGAAGCACCGGGCGCAGGATCTTCGGATGACGAATTTGCAGATACCGAATCTTAGGAATAGAAGCACAGTCTTAAGCATATATTGGTGAAAACGTAAAAAAGGATGTTTTTTCAAAAAATATGGGAAAACATCCTTTTTCTTTGTGTCAGGAGGAAGAGATGGATTGCAAAGACATGATCTTATCCGATGATTTTTATGATATTCTGGCAGATTATCCGGTGCAGCTGGCAGAGCCTGCGCTTTCCGGGATTCCGCACTGCATTCTGGAACTTTCGGAAGGCTTTAGAATTTTGTATCTGGACAGTAGGGAAGCGCTGCCACTTTCCGTGGACCGGTACCGCTATTCCTACATACCGAAATGTTACGGGCTTTTACTTCCGGGAGCCTATGAGGAGAGTGGGATAGCAGAGGTGCAAAGGCCGCCTCTTGAGCTTAGCGGAGAGAATATTTTAATAGGGTTTATTGATACAGGTATCCGGTTTGGACTGGACGCTTTTGTTAAAGAGGATGGCAGCAGTAAAATATATGCCATCTGGGATCAGACGGTTCAGACAGGAGCGCCGCCGCAGGGACTGATTTACGGAACGGAATATACCATGGAGCAGATGAATGCTGCACTGGAGAGAAGGCGAAACGGTCAGGAGTCCGGAATTGAGCATACGGACAGTAGCGGGCATGGAACGGCCGTAGCTTCCGTCGCGCTTTTGGCAGCACCGAAGGCGCAGATCGTGATGGTAAAGTGCAGGCAGGCAAAACCGCGGCTGAAGGCCTTTTACGGGATTCCGGCTTCGGCGGAATGTTATGCGGAAAGTGATATTATGGCAGGAATCAGTTATCTGTCACAGGTGGCACGGCAAAGCGGTCGTCCGATGGTGCTTTGTTTTACTATGGGGACAAATATGGGAGACCATACAGGCAGTTCGCTGTTAAGCAACTATCTGGATGTATTCGGCAGCGCAAAAAGCCGCTGTGTGGTCATCGGCGGAGGAAATGAGGGGAATCAGGCACATCATTACAGAGGACAGCTGAGTGCAGAGGATGCGGACGGGCAGGAACCGGTATACGAGGATGTGGAAATTCGTGTCGGAGAGAATGTGGAGAGCTTTTCGTTTGAATTGTGGGGAAATGTGCCAAATACATACACAATCGCATTGCGGGCACCGGACGGAGAGTCTATAGAAAGGATTCCGGTTCGTTATGGTCTGGGGAGAAATATTCGCTTTGTCTACGGTGGAACATCGGTTTATGTCAGTTATGTTCTGGTGGAACGCGGAAGCGGGGCGGAGCTTATCTTTGTGCGTTTTCAGGCACCAACGCCGGGAATCTGGACCGTTCGTGTATATGCAGAAGGCAGTTATGGGAGAGCGACGTATGACATCTGGCTTCCGATGGAACGGTTTTTAGACCGGCCGGTTTATTTTCTTCGGCCGAATCCGTATCTGACAATGACGGAGCCTGCTTATAGCCGCTCGGCAATCGGGCACACTTATTTTGACTGGCAGAACGGAAGTTTTGCGGTTAACAGCGGAAGAGGAGAAGAAAGAAATGCGGCGCAGATGCCTGCGCTCTCCGTGGCCGGAGTAGATATCGAGTCTGTATCCGGATTGCTTACCGGTTCAAGTGCGGCCTCAGCGATGATGGCCGGTGCGGCCGCGCTCTTTATGGAGTGGACAATTTTCCGTCAGGGGGATGTTCTCCTGTCAAGCACGGAAATCCGCAATTATTTTATACGCGGTGCAGAGCGCATGGAGGGGATGGTTTATCCGAGTGCAACATGGGGGTTCGGAAAAATGAATATAGAAAATGTGTTCCGGGGGCTGATTGAAGAAATCTGAGACATGGTTGCTGCCTGCAGTGAAAAATGCTACACTGTATAAGTGCAGAAAGGAGACGGTAAGATGATTTACATTGGGATTGCGGTCCTGATTCTTGCAGTGGAATCAGCAGTCAAATTTTTGATAGAAACACTTGGACAGGAAGGTAAACGCGTTCCGTTTTTTAAGGGAAAGCTGTTTCTGACCAAATGTCATAATAATGGTGCGTTCTTAAATTTCGGACAGACAAAGAAAGTGGTGGTAAAAGCTGTCTCGATTGTACTGACTATAGGAGCTTTTTTGATTTTCTCGTTTACTCTCGGCAGACACGGAAAGCGGCTTTTGAAACTGGCATTGTCTATGCTGCTCGGCGGAGCCTTAAGCAATACCATCGACCGCATGAGCCGCGGATATGTAGTGGATTATTTGGGATTTAACGTAAAGAATAAGAAATTGTCAAATATCATTGTTAATCTTTCAGATTTTTTTATTGTTGCGGGAGCACTTTTGTCCGTGTGCACAGTAGAGGAAAGGGAGAAAGAGGAATTAGACTATGCGAAAACATGATATTGACAATTTAAGATGGATGATACTTTTGGTGCTCATTCCTTATCATGCGGCGCAGGCGTGGAATGCCTGGGGAGAGCCGAATTATATATTTTTTGAGGGGAATCCATGGATTAGCAGCATCATTGTTTTTTTCAATCCGTATTTCATGCCCCTGCTTTTTGTTTTGGCGGGCATGAGTACAAAGTATGCATTGCAAAAAAGAAGCGCAAAGGAATACCTGAGGGAGCGCACAAGGCGCCTGCTGGTTCCGTTTCTGTTCGGGGCGCTGGTTTTAGCGCCTGTTATGTCCTATCTGGGAGATAAGTTCAACTATTCTTATGCAGGCGGATTTCTGAATCATTATGCGGTGTTTTTTACGAAATATACGGATTTGACAGGAGCAGACGGCGGATTTTCCGTTGGGCAGTTTTGGTTTCTTCTCTACCTGTTCCTGATTTCGGTTCTTGGCGTGGGAATTATAGCTTTGACGAAACGTGTGCAATACAAATCCGATAAGTCCGTTCCGTTTTTACTTGTGCCTGCACTGGGCCTTCCGTTACCGATTTTAAGCGGGCTGCTTTCCATAGGCGGAAAAAGCTTTGCGGAATATACCTATCTTTTTCTGCTCGGATATTATGTACTGGCGGATGAGAGTATAAGAGATAGGTTAGAAAAAAGCAGATGGCTGCTACTGGGGACAGGATTGGCGGCAGCGATTCTGAATGTGTATCTGTTTCTTTGGGCAGATGCAGAATATGTGTTGGCAAACGCTATTGCAAAATATGTGGCAGAGTGGTTTATGCTGCTTGCACTCATAGGACTGGCAAAGAAGTATTTGAATTTCACGGGAAACGTGTCAGCTTATATGAACAGACGCTCATTTTTGTTTTTTACCTATCATTTTATATGGGTTGTTTTTTTCCAATATGTATTATATAATGTGGTGGGAAACGACACCACAGCTTTGTTTGCAGGATGCGTGGTGCTTTCGTATCTCGCAACGTTGGTATGTTGTGAAATCAGTATCCGGATTCCGGTTTTGTGCCGGCTGACAGGAACAAAATAGAGGTTACGATTATGTCTTGGAAAACGATTTATTTACAACTTATAAAAGGTTACATTTTTTCCCTTAACGGGGATAGTGCGCCCTTTTTTAGGTCAATAAGTCATAAATCGGCTCTCAGTTTTACGTAAATGAGTTGTTTGTACAATTGAAATAAAAATGCGCATTATCTCCTTAACCATGATGAAAAAATAAAGTTAAGGAGATTTTTTATGTTTAAAATTAAGAAACAATTATCAAAATTATATACGTCGTCTGTGCTGGGAAATTTGTCATTGACCGGTGCTTGGGTGGCAATTTTAGCCGCAAGAGGATATAGTCTTGTGGAGATTGGGATTGCGGAAACGGTATTCCATATCGTAAGTCTTATGTTTGAAATTCCGTCCGGTGTTTTGGCGGATGTGTTTGGAAGAAAGAAGATGCTCGTTGTCAGTACGATTATGGGTATGATTTCTGATGTCATAATGATTCTTTCCAACAGTCTTTTTATGGTTTGCATGTCGATTGCATTCCGGGCACTTTGCTATAATTTTTCGTCCGGCTCGGGGGATGCGCTTGCGTACGATTCGCTCAAGGCAGCAAAGATGGAAAGTGAATTTGAGAGGTATGAAGCAAATCAACTGATTATTTACCGTTTGTGCAGTGGTATTTCAACGCTGTGTGCAGGGTTTGCACTTACAATCGGTCATCGCATTGCGTATGGAACCGGTCTGATTACCGCTAGTATTTAAATTGTGATTTTGCTGTCTCTTCAAGAGGTTTATGCCGGAAACCGGGCAGGAGAAAGCGGAGAGAAACTTGGCAGAAGGGTCATTGCATGCTTTCGGGAAAGTCTTGCATTTTTAAAGGAAGCGCGCAGATGCATGGGACTTATGCTGTGTAATTCGCTTGTCGGAGCGATGGATATTTTGCTTTTGTTCTTTTTGCAGGCAAAACTTCCGCAATGCGGTATGCCGAAGTGGTGGCTTGGTTTTGCGCTCCTGTTTATGGAACTGGGAGGTATTGTCGGTTCGAAGTGCATATTGAAAGTGCCTCGGATGAAGTACCGGGGAGTGTTTGCAACTGCACTCCTTTTGGTATTGACAGGAGTCGTGGCAGAGCACTCTTCCGCGGTCTGGGCGATGACTCTGGGAGGTTTTATCGCGGCGGTTGGCGATGATGCTTTGCAGGTGCGCACCAACGCGATTTTGCAGGACATGTTTCCGTCCGAGCAGCGGGCAACACTTACTTCGGTGGAGTCCTTCACTTTTTCAGTGATTATGATAGTGCTATCACCGCTTGCAGGCTTCTTTTTTACATATTGGTAAGCAAAGGAAGATTCTGTGCGGATGTAATGGATAGCATTTGACAATAGGAATGGGATAAGGGTAAACTATAGAAAGCAGATAGCTAATTTTGAAATGAAATGAGAAAGAAAATGACAGAAAAGAAAAACAAAAAGAAAATAAATAGGTTTAGTTTGCAGGAAGGACTCTTTTTCGCATTGTTTGTTGCGGTGCTCGGTGCGCTTGCTTTGTTTTGCATTTTTTGCCCGGATAATCTGATGCATTCGGATACGACAGCAGAAGTTGTACTTTCAAAACTTCTGGCAGAAGAAGGCGGTCTGTTATCTAAAAACTGGTTTTATTCCACGGAAATCCGCATTGTTTATACCCACCTTATTATGATACCGCTGTTTTGGCTGTTTTCGGATTATACACTGGTAAAGTTTCTGTCGGTTTTTATATGCTATGCGATTCTGATCTTTGCATACTATATGTTCGGTAAGCGGTTTTCGATGGAACGCAAATGGCATTTTTTATGCCTGGCACTTTTGTTTGCACCGCTTTCCAATGAGTATCTGGATATGATGTTTATCGGTTGTTTTTATACGGCGCAGACTATCTGTATGTATCTTGTGCTTTCCTTTATACTAAAGGAAAAAAAAGCCGGGAAAATGAGAGTTCTGCGAGGGGTGCTTTTATGTGTGGCAGCACTTATTTTAGGCCTTTCGGGATTGCGTTATCTGGCGAGTCTGTATCTGCCGATGCTGCTTGCATATGTGTTTGTGGTGCTTGCAGAGCCGGGGCAGCAGAAGAAAGAAAATGCCGGTCCGATTCTGTTTTCGGCTCTCATGACGGGATTTGCCGGGGTGGGATTTTTGATTAACAAGTTTTATCTGGCTGTTCATTATAGCTTTGATACCACCTCGGAGGTGGCATTTGTGCCGATTGCGGAGGTGCCGGAGCGTTTCTTGCGCTCCATCCGCCTGATGATAGAGTTTATGGGATATCGTGAGATCAAAGTAGTCAGTGGACTTGGAGCCGTAAATGCAGTCAAGTGCCTGTTTCTACTTGCATTTGTCGGAATCATGGTTTGGCTTTGGAAGAATCGCATGGAAATGCTGAGCGCGGCAGAGCGTTTTCTGTTGTACTTTTTTGTATTCCTGTTTTTGATCAACTGGTATATGCTCATTTTTACCAATGTGCTCATGCAGTACCGCTACTGGCTTCCGGTGTATGTCATAGGTGTACTTTTGATCGGAATCTTTATGCAGAAGTGGAATCCGCAGATTAAATGTCAAAAAGTGGTGATGGCGGTTTTCCTTGCAGGCGTTGTGCTGGCATCTCTGTATGGGGAACTGTGGCAGGATGTGAAATACAATGACTGCGAAAAGCGTTATGGCTATATGGAGTTTTTGGAAGAAAATGATTATGACTTTGGATATGCAACATTCTGGAACGCATCAGTGACAGAGTATCTTGCCGACGGTAAGATAAAAGTCGGAAATCTCGGCGGCGAGAACGGAGTGGCAGCGCCGTATGAGTGGCTGACACCGAAATCGTACTACCGCGCAGGCTTCCATGAGGGTAAGACCTTCCTTTTGCTGGCGCGTACAGAGGAAGTAGGAATGTTGAAAGGAGACTTTACGGTGATGGACGATGCCGAGTGTGTGTACCAGGATGAGTATTATGCGGTTTACGAAGGGCAGCAGGGGATGTACTTCTTCTCGGAAGGGTATGAACCGTAAGGACTTGCAATAGTTAAGTGAAAAGGAGGATATGGTAGTGAAAGAGTACAAGTTAGTTTACTTGAACAAAGGAATTAAGTTTTCGAGAGAAAAAGATCTGGAGCAAGCGGAAGAAATTATCAATGATTATGCGCAGCAGGGATGGGTACTGCAACAGATTGTGTCACCGGATGACGGAATCGGCGCTATGGTCGGGGTGTTCTACAGAGAATAGTCATTAAATGAAAAAAGCGACAGCAATCGAAAAAGGATTGCTGTCGTTTTAAGTTGAAAAATTCATAGTATTATGTTTCGCTTGTTTCGTGATATTCTTTTTCGGTATTCACATTCCAAATCAGCGATTTGTCGGTGTTTCCGGATTTAATTGCATTTACAGCTTCGATTGCCGTCAGCATGGAGTGATCCATGTTGTTGTAGCGGTGCTGTCCGTTACGTCCGATACAGAACAGATTGTCAAAGGAGGACAAGTAGTTTTGTACCTGATCAAAATCTTTGTATGTTCCGAAATAAGCCGGATATGCTTTTTTGACACGGATGTGTGTTGCATCAAGCACATCTTTTTCGTCAATAACTTTGATTTTTACAAGTTCTCCAATGGCAAATTTTATAAAATCTTCAGAAGGCATCTGCCACATCTCATCGCCCTCGTTGCAGAAATATTCCAGTCCTACCCATACGGTATCTTCGTTTTTTGCAGGCATGTAAGGAGACCAGTTGTTGAATACCTGAAGACGTCCGATTTTGACGTCGCGCTCCTGAATGTAAATCCAGCAGTCCGGAACAATGTTGTTTACGGTTTTCATTTTTGTCTTGTTCTCAAGAAGCAGTTTGTTTACCAAAAGTCCTACTGTGATAAAATCACGGTATGGAAGTTCTTTGGCGATATTGTGTACGTCGGAAGGTACCTCTTTGCCCATGGCAACAACCAAATCTTTGACTGACATCGTAGAGAAGTAATAATCGCCGGTGTAAATAACTTTTTCATCCGTGAGTTGTTCCATTGCAGCTTCACCGGTAGAGATTGTTTTGGTAAATTCTACGCCGCTGATGACACCGTTTTCCTGCAAAATGCGAGTTGCCTTTGTGTTGAAAACAATCTCGCCGCCCATCGCGCGGATCTCATCTGCCATTTTTTCCCAAAGCTGCCCCGGTCCTTTTTTGGGATACATAAACTGCTCAATCAGGGAAGTGGAGTTGGTTTTATAATTCGGATTGAAAAGCTTTTTAAAAAATTCTCCGATCATCTTACCGATAGAAAGCTCTTTGACACGCTGTGCGCCCCAGTCCGGAGCGATATTGCTCGGATGAACACCCCAGAGCTTTTCGGTGTAATCTTCAAAAAACATGCTGTAAAGCGGCTTTCCGAAGCGATTGATATAAAAATCCTCAAGCGAATTTTCTTTGCGTTTAAATACACAGGAATATAGATAGCCGAAGCCTGCTTTGATTGTGCGCCATAAGCCCATGTTGATAAAGGTTTCCGGCTTCATGGAAATCGGATAATCAAAGAATTTTCGCAGGAAAAAGATACGGCTGACGCGTGTACGCATCAGGGAGACTGCATCTGTCTTTTCAGGATCCGGTCCGCCAGCAGTAAGAGCGACCTCGCGATTTAGCAAAAGATCGTCACTGGAAGGAGAACCCTGCAAAGGCATAATTTCTTTCCAAATGTCATTGACCTGCTCTACTTTGGAAAAGAAACGATGACCGCCAAGATCCATGCGGTTTCCTTTATATTCTGCCGTGCGGGAAATTCCGCCGATGTATTCAGTTTCTTCTAAAATGATAGGTTTGATGTCGGTTTCCTTCAGAAGCTGATAGGCAGCAGTAAGGCCTGCCGGTCCGGCTCCGATAATAATAGCTTTTTTCATAGTTTTTTCCTTCTCATGAGTCTAAAATTCCATACTTATTTATATTAACTGATTTATAGAGATACGTCAAATAAGATATTTGACGGAACTGGTCTGTCATTGTAAAATAATGTCCATACGGAGGTGGGGACATGAAAGAGAGAAAAATAGTTCGCAGCATGGCGGTAGCTATGCTTGTTAATATAATGGTGACAGCTGTATTTGGGAATCGGGTGACAGTCATGGCACAGATGTCAGTTTCTTCCAATACATCGATGAATAAAGAGACAACTTTTATTTTAGCAGAAGAGAGAGAGAACGTGTCGGTGGTATCTGTTTCCGGTTTATTGTCTGAAGAGCAGGTTTCAGAAAATGAACTACAGGAGCCGGAGATAGGGCAGGTGACAGATGTGTCAGCTGAAAGTGATTCGTATCGTACGATAAAAATCGCTTATAAAGCTGTATATGGTTCGAAAGGATATGAAATCTATCGCGGAACCACCAAGGAGGATATGGCGATGATTGCGGATCTTTCTGCAATTCGAACTGATTATATAGACGAGGGCGAAAAGAAAGAAGATCTGACAATGGGCAAAAGATACTATTATAAAGTCCGTGCATATATGTATGATGCACAGGATAAGAAGGTTTACGGTGAATTTTCAAATATAGTTTCTGCGAAACCGAAGCTGGATGTACCGATTGTATCCATGGTGCAGACGCTAAGTTATAAGTCAGTAAAACTTACGTATGGAAAAGTCAGCGGTGCCAACGGATATGTCATTTATCGCTCCGAGAAAGCGGATTCCGGATTCAAAAAAATCGGAACAGTGAAAAAGAAAAAAAGTACGGAATTTACCGATAATAAATGTAAGACAGGTGTGAAGTACTATTATAAAGTCCGTGCGTACCGAAACGTAAACGGAAAAAAGAAATACAGTGCATATTCGGAATGCATCGCTGCTACGACAAAACTGAATACCCCGAAGCTTCGAAGCGTTACGGTAACCAGCGGCGATACGGCACTTCTTACTTGGAAAAAGGTATCCGGTGCATCCGGCTATTATATTTACCGGTGCGAGACGAAAAAAGGAAAGTATAAGCGTGTTCTGAAGGTGAAAAACGGTTCGGCCGTGCAGGCGTATGTGGACGGGCAGGAAAATGGCAAGACCTATTATTATAAAGTTCGTGCATATCGCACGGTAGATAAAAAGAAAAAGTTTTCTTCTTATTCCAATGTGAAAAGTGCGATGTTCAATTTGTTAGCTACTGCGGATGAAACGTATCAGGACAAGGCGCAGCGTATTTTCGGGCTTCCGTATTACAAAAAATATGCCACCAAGGAAGAGGCGGATCGTCATATGAAAACAATCACCGTGGATGTGTGGGATTTTGCAGCGGACGGTGTGACAAAAGTGACGAAGCAGAGAACACTTGTGGTGCATGAAAATATTGCGGCGACTGTGCAGCAGATATTCAAGGAGATTTATGAAGGACAGGAACGCTTTCCAATTAAAAACGTCAGCGGATATACATGGAGAGGAGAGAGTTCAAACTCCGAACATTGCTGTGGCCTGGCGATTGACATCAACTGGGAAGAAAATTATCTGATTGA
Source organism: Lachnospiraceae bacterium (assembly GCA_017623815.1). GTDB lineage: Bacteria > Bacillota > Clostridia > Lachnospirales > Lachnospiraceae > SVFI01. Next base: position 28,954 of record JAGAOK010000004.1, on the reverse strand, counting down.
CAATGGTGTCATAGTTAGTGGAAAGTGCTATCAGCCGGGAATTAACCCATATTCGATTCCAACGAGTGGTGAAGTGGCAAAGATCATGAACAAATATGGATTTTCACAGGGAATCTGGGGGAATCGTTGTGACTATATGCATTTCTCGTACTTTGGTACATAATTGGTAGAGAAAAGCGGACGATATAAAAAATAGGGACGTCGGTTGCAGTTAATCTGCAATCTGGCGTCCTTCTGCATTCATGTGATAGTTTTCGCGAATAATCAGCTCCGATACCGGAACAATTTCGTAGCCCTGCTTTTTTAAACCGGTAATCATGGCATCCAGTGCATCTGCAGTGTAAGTGGCTCCGTTGTGACACAAAATGATGGAACCGTTTCCGAGATGTTTGTGGCTGCAGACGGTTTTAACAATGGAATCGACGCCGTAGTCTTTCCAGTCGAGAGAATCCACATCCCATTGGATCGGATAGTATCCGCATCCTTCGACAGAGATTATGACATCATTGTCATAATCTCCGTATGGCGGTCGGAACAGAAACATCTCATATCCGGTCAGTTCTTTGACGCGCTCATGAACGGTCATAATTTCTTCCTTGCATTCTGATGAGGAAAGCTGACTCATGTTCTTGTGGTTTTCGCTATGATTAGCAAGATCGTGTCCGGCAGCAAGTATCGTTTTGACGTCTTCCGGGTAATTCTTGACCCATCCACCTGTCATAAAGAAGGTGACGTGAATGTCATGCTTTTTTAGGATTGCAAGAATTTCTTGCGTGTCCTCATTTCCCCAGGCAGCATCAAAGGAAAGGGCGATCTTTGGCTCTGTTGTCTCCACGCAATAAATGGGCAGGTTCCGCCCGGAGACTTTGCTGCTTGTTGCAAGTGTGTGCGGCGCTATGCTAAAAAAGGAAGCAATTCCAAGCACCAGGAAGGCCATAGACCAGATGACATTTTTTTGTTGTATGTATCGTTCTTTTAAATTCATGCCTACTCCTTAGGGGAATGGATTTATAGAAATCCATTGTTTCTTCCAATGTATGTAAAGGAAAATAAAAATATGATAGGTGCAAAGCGGAATATCTGCTATAATAAAAACAGTGTGAAAAAGAAGGATAGTAAGTGATGAAGAAAAAAGCATTGAAAGCTGCATTTCCATATACGATACCGATTTTAACCGGTTTTTTATTTCTTGGAATATCCTATGGGATTTATATGCGCGCGCTCGGTTTTTCACCACTGTATCCGATTTTTATGAGTATGCTTATCTTTGCAGGCTCCATGGAGTTTGTGACAGCCAGCATGCTTCTTAGCGGATTTAATCCTCTCGGTGCGGCGCTTTTGACGCTTATGGTGAACGCCCGTCATATTTTTTACGGAATTACGATGGTATCGAAATATAAAAATGTAGGGAGAAAGAAGTGGTATCTGATATTCGGGATGTGCGATGAGTCCTTTTCTATTAACTGTTCGGTTTCGGTACCGGAGGGGGTAGACAAAGGGTGGTTTTATTTCTGGGTTACGGTTTTGAATCAATCCTACTGGGTGCTCGGTTCCACCTGCGGTGCACTCTTAGGAACTCTGATCAAGGTGGATTCCGGAGGTCTTGAGTTTGTTATGACGGCACTTTTTGTTGTTATTTTTCTGGATAACTGGCTGAAAGAAAAGAAGCATGTTTCTTCTGTTACAGGACTGCTTATCTCTCTTGTCTGCCTGCTTATATTCGGACCGGATAAGTTTTTGCTTCCTTCAATGGCAGTGATTTTCTTTGTTCTTGCCATTATAGGACCGTGTCTGAAGAAGGAGGTGGCATAAATGGAAGTTTCACCGATGTCATTGCAGCAACAGGTGCTTACGATTGCGATTGTGATTGCTGTTACTGTTTTTACCAGAGCCATTGCATTCTGGCTCTTCCCGGAGGGGAAGAAAACGCCGCCGTTTATTACGTACCTGGGAAAAGCACTTCCGCCGGCGGTATTTGGAATGCTCGTAATTTACTGCCTTAAGGATTGTAGCCTTTCATCCCGGACACATGCGCTTCCGGAACTTTTGTCCATTGCATTGATTACGGCTGTACATGTGTGGAAACGGAACATGTTTGTATCCATTGCATCCGGAACCATTTGCTATATATTTCTGATTCACTTTGTATTTTAAGGAGGTTGTCATGGCGATTTGTTATATTGTTGCATCTATGAAAACAGCATATAAGATCTGTAAAAAGAGCGGGGATTTTGTGATTGCTGCTGATGCAGGATTTATGCAGGATACGGGAGCGGAACCGGATGTGGTAATCGGAGATTTTGATTCGCTTGGATTTGTTCCGCCCGGAGAACATGTACAGGTTCATCCAAAACAAAAGGATGATACCGATATGATGCTGGCCGTAAAACTCGGTCTGGCCAAGGGGTATCGTGAGTTTGTTCTGCTTGGAGGAATCGGTGGCCGCTTTGACCATACCATGGCCAATGTACAGGCGCTTGCCTATCTCCATGAGCACGGAGCAAGCGGGGCTTTGATAGGAGATGCAACGGATATCTTTTTAATCGGATCTTCGCCGGATAAGGGCAATAATGTCTGTAATGGCGCAACCAAAGACCGGATTAATTTTCCAAAGGAAACAGAGGGGATTTTTTCCGTTTTTTCTTATGGAAAAAACGCAGCGGGTGTCACAATCAGCGGTGGAGAGTACGAAGTAGAACAGGCGACATTAACAGATGCTTTTCCGCTCGGAGTAAGTAATTCTTTTGTTGGAAAAGAGGTGACCATCTCAGTGGGAGAGGGGCGCCTTATTGTAGTGCATGAAAAAACAGATGTATGAGAGCAGGCGGAAAATACAGGTGACAAATGAGGGGATTTGTGCTACAATTCAATTCATCTAAATCACTTTTTCCGGCAGGTGCCGGATCGGGCGGCGATTCGCCGCAGTATTTCACATTCTGATTCAATTCCATACAGAAAGGAGTTTTATGAGAAGAAACGAAGCAAAAAGAAAATTGCTGCGTCTGTTTGTGCCGCTTGTTTTTTGTCTGGTCGGTGCTTTCAGTGTGCAGTCGCGCGCGGAGGATGCGTTTGTAGTGGAGGAGAAAGCTGTTATCGGCGGTGAAGAGTCAGCGGAGCCGGCGCCGCCGGTGCAAAGACCGGAGGTGTCCAAGGAGCCCATAGAAAAAAAGACGGCTCCTCCAAAAAAAATAAAAGCAGACAAAATAACAGAACAGGAGACGGAACGCATCGAGGAGTCAAATCCGGTTTCGGTCAGTAAAAATGCGGTCAGTGAAAATACGGTCAGCCAAAACAGCGTATCTTTGCCGTTTCAGATCCCGGTGCGAAAGCAGGTGTCAAAGCCGGAGAAGAAAGCGGTAAATAAGGATGAGATAAAGTTCCGGGAACAGATATTGCCGGAGGAACCGGAGCCGGAAGAGGTGCAAAAGCAGTCCGTTCCGGGGTGGATTTTTGTTTTGGGAGTGGTCTTTTTTCTATGCGGCTGTATAAGAGTTGTCCGAAGAATAGGAAACTGAAAAAAATTGCAATTGAAAAATATATTAATATTCAAAGAATTAAAAAACATGGGCAGGAAGAAATCGAATATCAGGAGAGAATAGCAAAAGCAGAACTTCATGCATTAGGGATTTCTTCGGAGGAATTAGAACTAAATCACTAAGAAACGGCGGTCAAAAGACCGCTGTTTTTATTCGATATGGAAAACTTGCCTGCTATATGCTATAATGCAAAATGGTTTATACTATGAAAAGAAAGGAATTGCAAATGTCCGATACGCAGAAAAGATGGTACAATTTCATATGGATTTCTTTGCTCGCACTTTCAATAGTGGCTGCGGTGGTCAAAATCTTTGTCGGATTTGATATCGATGAAGGCTATGCAGTTTCCATGCCATATCGTCTGCTGCAGAACGATGCTTTGTTTCTTGATATGTGGGAAGTGCATCAGACGTCTGTGTTTTTACCGGCCGTTTTTTTGTCAGTGTTTGATAAAATAACAGGTGCTACAGACGGGGCGGTTCTTTTCCTACGTGTGGTTGCGACGCTGATTCATGCGGGAATGTCGGGATTTGTGTTTGCCGCTTTGAAAAAAAAGACCGGTGGAGCGTGGGCCGCACTGCTTGCAGTACTATATCTGAACCTTTTGCCGAAGTGGCTGGTCAGTCTGGATTTTTCACTTCAGCAGGTATGGGGGATTACCCTTATTTTGATTTTGCTTGGCAAGGAAGCGGAAACGGGAAAGAAGGTTTGGTCCTTCTGGATTGGGATCGTGCTTGCCATGACGGTGCTGGCCTATCCGGGAATGGTACTTGCGTATCCGGCACTGATGCTCAGTGTCTGCATGTTGCATCCGAAAGAAGAAGTTAAAAGAAGATTTAATAAATGTGTTTTGTTGACGTCCGGCTGTGCCGTGATGGCAGTTATCTTTCTTGTGTATGTATTGTCGGCGATGAGTCTTTCTGAATTTGTTGAGAGTATTCCGATGGTGTTTATGGATGGTACACATCAGTTTACAATGCAGACCAAATTGATGGCTTACGGAGCGCAGTGGATGAATGTGACAAAGCAGCTTCTGATATTGTCAGCACCGAGTGTTATAATAACAACTATTTTTTATGCTTTGTCAAAACGAAAAAGGATATGGAAATCCGGGAAATGTGGAGCTGAAATGCTTATAATGGTATATCTGCTTTCTTTTGTAACAGTAACTTCTTTGCTTGTCTTGTTTGCCAATGTGGCAGGTATTCAGATGGGGCCGTTCCATTTTCAGGTCAGATATCTGCTGTTTTTTCTATTGACATTTGTGTGGAGCGTTTACCTTTTGCGTAGGGAAAAGGATGAAGAAATCCGCTTTTTGTTTTGGGGACCGATGTTCCAGATGATGGTTGCCTTTGTGGCGATTCTCATTTTTTCCAATGTCGGACCGGATTCAAGCAGTTCCTATTTAAGTGTCGGACTTATCGCAGGGGTTCTTGTCTTGCAGAAAGTTGCCCGGGAAATGGATAAGCGATGGAATCATGTGATATATGGTATAATAAGTTTGTTTGTACTGAGCCTGATTTTTTGCAAAGGCTACTATGTACGCATCACGGAGTATGGTCCTGCGAATATATTAGAGCCGCGAAAGCAGATTGAAAAAGGAGCAGTTGCCGGAATTTATGTATCGGAAGAAGATTATGAGCGCATTACAAGTGATTATGATACGATACGGGCGATAACTGCAGAAGAGGAAAAGCTCTTGTACCTTGGTACGGAAGGAATTTCCAATCTTTATGCAAAGGGCAGTTTTGTGTCACCGTCCACGATCAGTACTCCGGCGTTTAATGAGCAGTGGGTGAATTATTTTGAGAAATATCCGCACCATCAGCCGGATGTAATCGTGCTTGCAAAAAATACCATAGATAACCGTGAAAAATTCTTTGCCGAAAATCCGCTTGGTATTTGGATTTCGCAGAGGTATGATATAGAAAGTATGGAAGAGACAAAGTCTCTTTGTATGATAAGAAAAGGAGTAAATTATGAGTTGGGAAAGTAATGTCAGACGTGTTGTTCCGTATGTACCGGGAGAGCAGCCGAATGTTGAAAATATGATTAAATTAAATACGAACGAGAATCCGTATCCGCCGTCAAAGGGCGTGCAGGAAGCGATGAAGAATCTGCAGCTTTCGGATTTTAAATTGTATCCGGATTCGGAGGCCGGAAGTCTTGTGCATACCTTGGCGCAGTATTATGGTCTTAAGGACGAGCAGGTCTTTGTCGGAGTGGGATCAGATGATGTTCTGGCAATCGCATTTCAGACTTTTTTTAATTCGGATAAGCCGATTTTTTTCCCGCAGATTACCTATTCGTTTTATGATGTGTGGGCAGATCTTTATAAGATTCCGTACGAAGCGATTCCGCTTAAGGCGGATTTTCATATAGATCCGGAAGATTATAAAAGAGAAAACGGTGGAATTATTTTTCCGAATCCGAATGCACCGACAGGGCTTTTGGAGAGTCTGGATATGGTAGAAAAAGTGCTTCGTGCCAATCCGGATGTCGTGGTGATTGTCGATGAAGCCTATATCGATTTTGGCGGAAAGAGTGCGCTTGCGCTGATCGATACCTATGAGAATCTGCTTGTTGTGCAGACATTTTCCAAGTCCAGATCCATGGCGGGTATGCGTATCGGCTATGCGATGGGAAATCCGAAGCTGATTAAATATTTAAATGATGTAAAGTTTTCGACGAACTCTTATACCATGAACTACCCTTCTCTTCTTCTCGGCGTGGAGGCAGTAAAGGATGATGCATATTTTAAAGAGACGACAGCCAAAATTATAGCGACCCGTGAACGTGTAAAGAGTGAGCTTGCCGAGCTTGGATTTGAATTTCCGGATTCCATGAGCAACTTTGTGTTTGCCAGACATCCGAAGGTTTCCGGCACGGAACTTTATGAAGCGCTGCGTAAGAAAAACATTTTTGTGCGTCACTTTAATAATCCTCTGATCACGGAATATAATAGAATTACGATTGGAACGGATGATGAGATGGATGCGCTGCTTGCCTGCGTGAAGGAATATTTAGAAGAAAAAGGAGTATAGTTTATGTCTGTTTTAACGAAATATTTGTATGTGTTTTTTGTGTCGATGGTACCGCTGATTGAACTTCGAGGAGCAATTCCGATCTCGCAGTTGCCGGGAATAGAACTTCCGCTTTTGCAGGCTTATATTGTTGCGGTCATCGGAAATATGCTTCCGGTACCGATTATCTACCTATTTGCCCGTAAAGTTCTGGAATGGGGCGCTGACAAACCGGTCATCGGAAAATTCTTTACTTTTTGTCTGGAAAAAGGAAAAAAAGGCGGAGAAAAGTTGCAGGAAAAAGCAGGAAAAGGTCTGTTCTGGGCACTTATGCTCTTTGTAGGAATTCCGCTTCCTGGAACCGGAGCGTGGACAGGAACACTTGCAGCAAGTATTCTGGATATGGATTTTAAATCGAGCATCACAGCGGTTATGCTGGGAGTGCTTTTGGCCGGAATTATCATGGGAGTAGCCAGCGCCGGAGTGTTTGGTGCAATCGGAGCAGTGTTCTAAGAAAAAACGGATGGAAAAAGTATGCAGGAATACGAAAGCTATGAAAGCTTTGCGCAGGTGTATGATGAACTGATGGACAATGTTCCGTACGATGAATGGGCAGAGTTTTATACAAACAAGTTAAAAGAATACGGAATTGCAGATGGTCTGGTATGTGATATAGGATGCGGCACAGGAAGTATGACGATGCGCCTTGCAAAAGCCGGCTATGATATGATCGGAATCGATAACTCGGAAGAGATGCTTTTGATGGCGCGCGAAAAAGCCGGGGAGAGTGAAATTCTGTATTTGCAGCAGGATATGCGGGAGTTTGAACTTTACGGAACGGTTCGCGCCTGTGTCAGCGTCTGTGACTGTGTCAACTATGTGCTGGAGGAAGATGAATTGACAGACGTGTTCCGTCTGGTCAACAATTACCTGGACCCGAAGGGAATTTTTGTCTTTGATTTTAATACGACTTATAAATATGAGCAGGTAATCGGGGATACCGTGATAGCGGAAAACCGCGAGGACTGCAGTTTTATATGGGAAAACTACTATGACCGGGAGGAGCAGATTAACGAATATGATCTGACCATCTTTGTACGTGGTGAAGATGACCGCTATGAGAGGTTTACAGAAACGCATTTGCAGCGCGGTTATACCCTTTCGCAGATGAAGGACATGCTTGCAAAGGCAGGGATGGATTTTGCAGAGGCGGTAGATATGGATACGCTTGCTGAGCCGACAGAGGCAAGTGAGAGGATTTGTATTGTTGCCCGGGAAAATGGGAAATAATAAGAGAAAGAGGAAATAGAAATGTCTGATTATATTGTGAGAGCGACGGCTGCAAATGCACAGATTCGTGCATTTGCAATCACGTCTAAGGATATTGTGGAAACGGCAAGAAGTGCGCATAATACGTCACCGGTAGTGACGGCGGCACTCGGGAGACTACTCAGCGCCGGAGCCATGATGGGAAGTATGCTGAAATCGGAGCGCGATCTGCTTACTTTACAGATTAATGCTTCAGGGCCGGTGCAGGGACTGACCGTAACGGCGGATGCGAATGCTAATGTAAAGGGCTACGCGATTGTTCCGGATGTGATTTTGCCACCGAATGCACAGGGGAAACTGGATGTCGGCAAAGCTTTGGGACTAGGAATTTTAAATGTGATCAAAGACCTTGGACTAAAAGAGCCATACTGCGGACAAACCGTGCTTCAGACGGGAGAGATTGCAGAGGATCTGACCTACTATTTTGCAACATCGGAGCAGGTTCCGTCGAGTGTGGGACTCGGTGTTTTGATGGAAAAGGACAATACCGTAAAACAGGCGGGTGGATTTATCGTCCAGCTGATGCCGTTTGCGGAAGAAAAAGTAATCGCAAAGCTGGAAGAGAATCTAAAGGATATTAAAAGTGTAACATCCATGTTGGATGCAGGTATGAGTCCGGAAAAAATTCTGGAGGCATTGCTCGAGGGACTGGATATGCAGATTGTGGATACTATTCCGGCGCAGTTTTCGTGTAACTGTGATAAGCAAAGAATTGAGAAGGCAATCATATCGATCGGAGCCAAGGATATTCAGGAAATGATAGATGACGGAAAAGAGATAGAAGTCAACTGTCATTTCTGCAACACCAATTATAAATTTTCAGTGGAAGAACTGAAGGAACTGTTAAAACAGTGTAAAAGATAGGAGGATGGCCATGCAACATGGTTTCATAAAAGTGGCAGCAGTCACACCGGAGATCAAAGTCGGAGATCCGTATTATAATGCGGAGCAGATTTGCAAAGGAATCGATGAGGCAGAGGAAAAGGGGGCAAAGATAGTTGTGTTCCCGGAGCTTTGTCTGACCGGATACACCTGTCAGGATTTATTTTTGCAGGAAACACTTCTTGATGGAGCATTGGCAGGACTTCGCTATATTGTGGAGTATAGTGACGGGATAGATGCACTGATCTTTGTCGGTCTTCCGTTTGCAAAGGGAAATTCTCTTTATAATGTAGCAGCGGTTATCAATTGCGGGGAACTGGTCGGACTGGTCCCGAAACGATACATTCCATCGCATGGTGAGTTTGGTGAGGGACGCTGGTTTGAATCAGGAAATGAAGAACCGGAAGTGGTTGAGTTTGACGGCGCAGAGGTGCTTTTCGGAACCAATTTGTTGTTTGAATCCGATGCAATCAGCGGTCTGAAAGTGGCAGCGGAAATCTGTGAGGATCTCTGGGTGGCACAGTCGCCTTCCGTTGTTCATACCGCGCAGGGTGCAACCGTAATTGTAAATCTTGCAGCTTCTACCGAAGCAGTAGGAAAAACGGAGCATCGAAGACTTCTTGTGCGTGCGGCGAGCGCAAAGCAGCTTTGCGGTTATATTATGGCAAATGCAGGCGAAGGTGAGTCGACACAGGATCTGGTGTTTGCAGGTCACAATCTGATTGCGGAAAACGGAAAACTTATCGCAGAGTCTGCGCGATTTGAAACCGGTATGTTATGTGCAGATCTGGACATTCATAAAATTACTTCGCAGAGGCGAAGAAGCACCACGGGTATTACACCGAAGGCGGGAAGCTATATGACGGTTCCGGTAGCGCTGGTACATCAGGAAACACAGCTGGAAGCACCGGTAGCGAAGTCGCCGTTTGTACCGGAGGATGAAGCGGAGAGAATGCAACGCTGCGAAGAAATTCTGACGATGCAGGCATGCGGACTTAAAAAACGTTTGAAACACATCGGCGGACAGAAAGCCGTTATCGGCATTTCGGGCGGTCTGGATTCCACGCTGGCTCTTTTGGTTACAGGGAAGGCGTTTGATATGCTCGGTCTTGCAAGAGAAAATATCATTGCAGTGACAATGCCGTGTTTCGGAACCACGGACAGAACTTATGAGAATGCGTGTACGCTGACAGGTGCGCTTGGAGCCACACTTTTGGAGGTGGATATAAAGAAAGCGGTCAGACAGCATTTTGAAGATATCGGGCAGGATGAAAATAAACATGATGTGACGTATGAAAACTCACAAGCCAGAGAGAGAACGCAGGTACTGATGGATATCGCCAACCAAAAGGGCGCGATTGTCATCGGAACAGGTGATCTTTCGGAACTGGTGCTGGGGTGGGCGACCTACAACGGCGATCATATGTCCATGTATGGTGTCAATGGCGATGTACCGAAAACATTAGTGCGCCATTTGGTACGTTATTATGCAGATACGTGCGGAGACGAAACTCTTACAAAGGTGCTTATGGACGTACTTGATACACCGGTCAGTCCGGAACTTCTTCCACCGCAGGAAGGAAAAATTGCGCAAAAGACAGAAGATCTGGTCGGACCTTATGAACTTCACGATTTCTTTTTGTATTATATGCTGCGTTACGGGTTTGCGCCGGATAAGACTTTCCGTCTGGCAAAGCAGGCGTTTGCAGGGGAATATGAGGAGGAAGTGATATTAAAATGGTTAAAAACGTGTTATCGAAGATTTTTCTCCCAGCAGTTTAAGCGCTCTTGTCTTCCGGATGGTCCGAAAGTCGGAAGTGTAGCTGTTTCGCCGCGAGGAGATCTGCGAATGCCGTCCGATGCATCCGCAAGAATCTGGCTCGAGGCGTTGGAAGAAATGTAATGTAAAAAATAAAAGGATTAATCTGAAACGGTCGGTTCGGTGGCAGCAGCCTTCGGAGCGGCCTTTTCTATTGTCGCTGTGATGGCTTCCAAAAGAACGCTGCCGGTGTAGCGGTTATCGTCGGAGAAGGTGATACGATCAAGTGACTGGGAATCGCAAATCTGTTGCGATATGGAATCCAGCGACGGCTCAATCAGCGGATACATAGTGGTAACTGCTTCGTCGAGCTGCATGAGACGTATGGAATTGATGTTGTTTTCGTCCAGAACGATTTCCAGTTCTACATTGTGATCTCCCAGCTGCAAGGTACTTGTATAAATGCCGGGTATGTATGCCATGGTCTCGGCGGTGGTTTTACCGGAATCAGCCGGCCGGTCGGAAAAGAACATCAGCACAAGTAGTACGATAAAGAGAATGCCGAGAAGGACGAAAATTCCTGTATAAACAAGTTCTTTCATATGAAGTACAATAATCTTTGTTTTGGAATGCATAACAGGCTCCTTGTAGAAGCATTTGTATAAGATATGAAACGAAAAGGGGGATTATGACAGAAAAAATCCCGGGCCATATTTAGCCCGGGATGATGGAATACTAGAAGTCTAATCCGGTTTTATACTCGAAAGTGTTTAACATTTTTATTATTTCATCGAGTTCCGTGGTCTCAACAGCAAAAAGATAAGTGTCATTGGCGAGATTGTTTTTGTGAAGCATCACGATATAATAATTTTCGAGCTCGGAATTGTTGAATATTGTGGCACGAACATTATCCCGTTCGTAGATGGCAAAAATATTGATGCCGTTATCTTGAAGCGTTTGGCGCGTGCCAAGATAATAGGAAGTTTCCAGAGCAGATGCAAGATTCCAGAATTTGAAATTGTTTTTATCTGCAGTTGAAACTTTTTTATATAATTCAAAGATATCATCCGGAATGTCGAAAAAAAGATTGATTGGATAGTCCGGTTTATCTTCTTCCAATAATTTAATGGCATCCAAATATTCTTTGAATTCATTCTCCAGCCCCAATTTGCCGGCAACGTGCTGCAGTGGCTTGTAGTATACACATATAGTGCTTTTTGTAGACTTGGATTCACCGAAAATCATGTAATAATCCCTGAGGTTTGTAGTTGCATAACTGGTTGGGATTTTCATGGAAATATCTCCTTCGGATATTTCATAAGATTTTTCTTCGAGGAGAGTGAAATCCGTAATATACTGAGCCGGAGACGTTTGAGGAAAGGCTGAAATTTCAGCCACCACGCTTCCGCATGCAACTATGTAAAGTGCGATGATGCCTATCAATACAAGGGCAAGGATACCAACTGTTTTTTAAAATTTTTTCATAAAGAATGCCTCCATAAAATATATATTTGTTTCAACTCAAGGAGTATAGCATATTGTTTGGGGATAGGCAATTCATATTTTTGTGGCGCAGAAAGAAAAAACAAGGTATAATGTATGCGTTTAAACAATAGGAGGAAACGGAAATGAGATTTACGAAAATGCATGGATGCGGCAACGACTACGTATATGTGGATGGTGCCAAAGAGCATATAAAAAATAAAAAGCAGCTGGCGATTACAGCAAGTGATAGGCATTTCGGAATCGGATCGGACGGAGTGATTTTTATCAACCCATCTGAGATTGCGGATTTTGAGATGGAGATGTACAATGCGGACGGAAGCCGCTCAGAGATGTGCGGAAACGGAATGCGCTGCGTCGGAAAGTTTGTGTATGATCACGGATTGACACAGAAAAGTCAGGTGGCAGTAGAAAGCTGCGGGAAAATCAAATATTTGGATATGACAGTGGAAAACGGGAAAGTGACAAAGGTGCGTGTTAATATGGGACAGCCGGAACTTACGGCGGTAAATGTTCCGGTCATTTCACCGAATGAGCAGGTAATCGATGAAGAGATTATAGTAAATGACCAAACCTATCGCATGACCTGCGTGTCTATGGGGAATCCGCATGCGGTGGTATTTCTTGATGATGTGGCGGGGATGAAAATTGAGGAGATAGGTCCGCATTTTGAACAGCATGAACGGTTTCCGAATCGTACCAATACAGAGTTTGTCAAAGTCATCGATGATTCCCATGTGGAGATGCGCGTGTGGGAACGCGGAAGCGGTGAGACGCTCGCGTGCGGAACCGGATGCTGCGCAACAGCTGTAGCGTGCGTGCTTGGTGGTCATACAGGGAATCATGTATTTGTCAAAGTTCTTGGCGGTGAAATAGAAATCGAATGGGACCGAGAGGCAAATCTTGTCTATATGACAGGGCCGGCAGAGACAGTATTTGAGGGTGAATATCCTTGGAAAGAATAAACTGAGATTATTTATAGAAAACGACCATAAAATACGGTGAGAGAATCGTACGTTTTATGTCAGAAAGGAGTAGTTACCGGTGACTGACATACAATTTGAAGAATGCATCAGCCGGATGGCGCAGGGGGATAAAGACGGCCTACGGATGATTTATGAAGAATACATCGGCTATATTTATGCCGTGGTTTTGGATGTACTTAAGAATAAAGAAAATGCGGAAGATATCAGTGCAGACTTTTTTATCAAGCTCTGGTCGGTGGCATCAAGTTACAAACCGGGCAACGGACACCGTGCGTGGATGGTGCGCATAGCCAGAAATATGGCGATTGATTTTTTGCGCAAACACAGACGTATGGAGCTTAGCGACAAGATGGAGGATGCTGGCGAATCCGCAGAGGGAGAAAGTTATGGTCACAGTATTTACGGTGGTGATAACACAAGTCAGGTGGAGGATGAAGTGATTTCTGATTTGTCGCTTCAGGAGGCACTTTCGATGCTCAATGACAATGAGAGGGAAGTCATTCAGCTTAAGATTGTTGCGGATATGACGTTCAAAGAAATTGCGCAGCTTCTAAATACCCCGATGGGAACCATCACGTGGCGTTATCAGAATGCGATCAAAAAACTTAGGAGATGTGGATATGAGTAAGAATTTCGAGAAAGAATATAAAGAATATTTAAATGCTCAGGCGCCTGACCTTTGGGATCGTATTGAAGCCGGGGTGGATGCGCTGGAGCGTGCTACGGCGAAAGGTCAGGACGGAGGAACTGAAGAAGTAGAAGCACTGGTTTCAAGTTCCACCTCAAAAACGAAAAAAGAAAGGAAAAAACGCCGCATTCGCTATCAGCATTATCGCATGATAGCTTCCGTGGCAGCATGTCTGTTTGCACTTGTGATTATTGTTCCGGTTTATCTTTTTACAAGACAGAACCAAAAAAGCGAGATGGCAACGGATTCGGTACCGCAGAAGATTGAAAATGTAACCATTGAAAATCTGGTGGTGGATGCATCGGAAAGTGAGTCGGCCGTAGAGGAATCAGCGCCGATGGAAGAGGTTTCTGATGGTACGGCGCAGATAGAGATACCATCGGATGTTTTGGTAGAAGAATCCGTGCAGGCTACTGATATGACAGGGCAAAGCGGAACGGATAGTGCTGATGTAAAAGATCTTGGAATAACCGGCGGTGCGGAAAGCGGCGAACAGGTTGCGCAACAGCAGATGCCGCCTGAAGATGGAGTTATCTCAGAGATTCTGCAGGAGAGCGAAGCAGAACAAGAGGTAGAAATGACAGTTACAATTCAGGGGGAAGGCATCGCCTGGGAAGGCGGAGTGATGTACACGGCGGTAAAAAGCGCAAGCGAGTCATCGGAAACAGTCAGTTTGTTTGTTCCGGAAGAAAAAATGCTTGCACTTGCCGCGGATGGTGTGTATGTGATAAGCGCAAAGCTGTCAGAAGATGCTTTGTATTATACCGTAGAGAGTGCTACGCAGCAGTAAGATAAATATGGGTATGAGGATGAATGAGTCCTTCTTGCAGAATCAAATGTGTCTGCAGGAAGGACTTTCTTGGTATATAAATAAATTTGCCCAAAAATGCCATGAATTTCCACCTAAAATCGTGCGAAATGTCTTGCGGCTTTTCCTTGAAAAACGACAAAAAATGTAATATCATAAATATGTATTTGTTTTTTTGAAGGAGGACAGAAAATGACAGAAAATTATGTGGAACTTCTGGTGAAAAGAAAAGCGTCCCGCTTGATAAAGAGCCTTCATTTTATTTGCATGATGTTGGGAATGGCCTTACTGGCTGTGGGATTGCTATATTTTGTGGCTCCTTTTTTGTTGCTGGGAGTTATATTACTTCTGGGGTCTTATTTAATTGAAGAAAATGTAAATGTAGAGTATGAATATCTGTATCTTGATAAGAGTTTTTATGTGGATCAGATTAAAAATCGAAAGAAACGTAAAAAAATTGCGGAATTCGATTTAACGACTACACTGGAGGTGCTTGCTCCTTCCGGATCGCATCACCTGGATCAGATGAAAAGCAAAGTCAGCAAAGTTAAGGATTATACATCGGGCTCTGAAGATGCACGTGTTTTTGAGATGGTGGTACATGTGGAAAAAGAGTTGTGGCTGGTAAAAATTGAGATGACGGATGAACTTTATGAGCAGATGTTTACTGCTTCGCCGCGTAAAGTATTCAAGGATTGATTTTTGGGATTGACGGAATCGGAGAAGTCTGATAAACTTCCCGATAAGTTAAGATAGAAATGCAGACTAATTTGAAGAAAGACGGAGGAAAAGAAGATGGGTCAGATTATTGGTGAAGGCATTACATTTGATGACGTGCTGTTGGTTCCTGCATATTCGCAGGTGATTCCAAATCAGGTGGACCTGAGCACAAACTTAACCAAGAAAATCAAGTTAAACATTCCTATGATGTCAGCAGGAATGGACACAGTAACAGAGCACAGAATGGCAATTGCCATGGCAAGACAGGGCGGAATCGGTATTATTCATAAGAATATGTCGATCGAAGCACAGGCAGAAGAGGTAGACAAAGTAAAACGTTCTGAAAACGGCGTTATCACAGATCCATTTTCATTATCGCCGGAGCATACACTGAAAGATGCAGATGATTTGATGGCAAAATTCCGCATTTCCGGTGTTCCGATCACGGAGGGACGTAAACTTGTGGGTATTATCACAAACCGTGATTTGAAATTTGAAACAGATTTTTCTAAAAAGATAAAAGAATGCATGACTTCTGAAGGGCTTGTAACGGCCAAAGAAGGTATTACACTTGAAGAGGCAAAGAAGATTCTTGCCAAAGCCAGAAAAGAAAAACTTCCGATTGTGGATGATGACTTTAACTTAAAAGGGCTTATCACAATCAAAGATATTGAAAAACAGATTAAGTATCCGCTTTCTGCAAAGGATTCCCAGGGAAGACTTCTCTGCGGAGCAGGCGTTGGTATTACAGCAAATGTACTTGACCGTGTAAAAGCGCTGGTAGAAGCAAAGGTTGACGTAATCGTTCTTGATTCTGCACACGGACATTCCGAGAATGTACTTCGCTGTGTGCGTATGATCAAAGAAGCGTATCCGGATCTTCAGGTAATCGCAGGTAATGTTGCAACAGCAGAAGGAACAAAAGCATTAATTGAAGCCGGAGCAGATGCGGTTAAGGTAGGTATCGGACCGGGATCTATCTGTACTACACGTGTTGTTGCCGGTATCGGTGTACCGCAGGTTTCTGCAATCATGGATGCATATTCTGTAGCAAAAGAATATGGCGTACCGATTATTGCAGACGGAGGTATCAAGTTCTCAGGCGATATGACAAAGGCAATTGCAGCCGGCGGAAGTGTCTGCATGATGGGTAGTATTTTTGCAGGTTGTGATGAAGCACCTGGTACATTTGAATTATTCCAGGGACGTAAATATAAAGTATATCGTGGTATGGGCTCTATTGCAGCGATGGAAAACGGAAGTAAAGACCGCTATTTCCAGTCTGATGCAAAGAAGCTTGTTCCGGAGGGCGTAGAAGGACGTGTGGCATACAAGGGTACGGTAGAAGATACTGTATTCCAGTTGGTTGGCGGTATTCGTTCCGGTATGGGTTACTGCGGAACAGCAACAATTCCACAGTTGCAGGAGACAGGAAGATTTGTTAAGATTTCTGCAGCTTCCTTGAAAGAAAGTCATCCGCACGATATTCATATCACGAAAGAAGCTCCAAACTACAGCGTGGAGTCTTAATAAATATAAGGGGGTACCACCCTTGATTAACGAAATGATAGAACGTGATTACATCAGCAGGATGCAGGATGGATTTGCGGCTTTGGCGGATGTTTTAATCTTCAGTGTAGACGGAGAGGGAAATATACTTACCAAGGTGTCCGGCGATTCATCAGATGCAGAGCGGATGTTACAGTTGATCGATAAACAGAAATTTATGAGATTGTACGACCGTCTGAGAATATCCTCTATGGAAGACCAGATTGTAGAAGGGACTGAGTTTTCTAATGTGAAGATTGCAGCGGTTGCGGTAAAAGCAGAGAGCAAGCCAATATTATGTTGGCTTGCTTGTTGTGTTTTAGATATAGAAAAAACGGAGCAGGCAGATAATGTGGCAACCGGATTTTCAAAGATCACAACGGAACCGCGGTTTTATCAGGCGCTGGATCTTATGCGCATGTGGATGGAAGGTTTGACGGACGCGAATATGCGAAAAGAGGAAGCGCAGGCACAAAGTCGTCGCAGCCGTTATTATGAAGAGGAAATGAGTGAGTCGCTTAAACGCGCAGAAACCATGACTCATATTGTGCAGCTTTTAGTTGGCAGTGAACCATTTGAGGAACTGGCGCAAAAAACGCTTGAGATAGCACAAGATTACCTTCAAACAGGAGTAGCTGGTCTGTTTCAGGTTTTACGCGGCGGGGAGTTTGTGGATTTAATTGCGTTCAGTGGACCGAAGGATCCGAAATGTTATGTGGGACAAAAGTCAATGGAAAGACCTGTGATTTTACAAAGTGATAAAAATATGATTGTCTCCTCAGATTCTACAGTATCGTTGCAACTGAAGGAGGATATGAATCAAAAGGGAATCCGGGCATTTATTTCCATACCTATTTTGCTGCGTGGAAATGTAGCGATGTATCTGTTTTTTGCTCAGACCCGGACAAACAGAACATGGAATATGGAAGAAGTTAAATTTGTGGGCGATGTAGCGAAAATACTGCAAAGTATGCTTGAGAGACGTGTGGCACATAATTCCATGGTGAGTTCGTACAATACGCTGACGGATATTCTCAATATGGTGGGAAGCTGTGTGTATGTCCGGGATATGGAGACGGGCGAAGTGTTGTTTGCCAACGAATTATTAAAGCGTGATTTCGAGGAAGAGCTTTTGAAGGGAACTTTGAATGAACTGCTTGATGAGGCCAGACCGATTGGCGTGCGGGAAGGGTTTTATGAACTTCAGCACAGGACGCGCAAACGTTGGTATGATATGCAGTACAGATATATTGACTGGGTAGACGGCAGAAACGTTGTGTTCTGCACATTATATGATATTACAGATAAAAAGTTGTATCAAAGAAAGATTGAACAGCAGGCGTATACGGACTTTTTAACAGGTCTTTACAATCGTATGTGTTGCGAGAGAGATCTGGCAATGCAGATTGAGCATGCAAAACTTGAAAAAAGACCGGGCGGGCTCCTGTATCTTGATTTGGATGATTTTAAACATATCAATGACGGACTGGGGCATCGATATGGAGATGTGCTTTTGAAAGCGATTTCCAGCAGCCTGCGGAGAATTGAAGGGATTCAGAATAGCTGCTATCGTATGGGTGGTGATGAGTTTGTCATCATTATTCCGCCGGAAAGTTTTGATCGTTTTGATGAGATTACCGAAGAGATTAAGGAAATTTTTGCCAAGCCATGGTTTTTAAAAGATGTGGATTATTACTGTACGATGAGTATGGGAATCTGTCATTTTCCGGAAAATGGAGAAGATGTACAGGAACTGATTAAAAAAGCGGATATAGCCATGTACGAAGCGAAAAAAGGCGGAAAGAATCGTATTGCCGTATATTCTGACAATATCAGTTCGACATCGGGCAGACGTCTGGATATGGAAAAAAACATGCGAAATGCAACATCGGATGGATACAAGGAGTTTGAAGTGTACTACCAGCCGATTATAGATATACAAAAAACGGGGACACCTTGCATGGGTGCTGAGGCGCTTGTAAGGTGGAATTCTGCCGCGTTTGGTTTTATACCGCCATCAGATTTTATTCCTCTGGCTGAATATCTTGGTTTGATTAATCCGATTGGAAATTATGTGATGCGAGAAGCCTGCACTGCGTGTAAATATTGGAATGATAACGGGCATCCGGAATACAAAGTGAATGTCAATTTGTCAGTGGTGCAGCTTTTGCAGGCGGATATTGTCAATATTGTGAAACGAACCTTGGATGAGACGGGAGTCAATCCGAGGAACCTGACGTTGGAAGTGACAGAAAGCCTGGCAATTAACGACATGGAACGAATGAAGGAAATCTTAAATAGCATTCGCGATCTTGGGGTGAGAATCGCACTGGATGATTTCGGAACCGGTTATTCGTCACTCAATCATATTCGTGAGATTCCGTTGGATGTGATTAAAGTAGATCAGAGTTTTGTGGCAGAACTGGCGGAAGACTCCTATTCTCAGTCGTTTATCAAGATGGTGGCAGAGCTGGCAGGAGCAATCGGCGTCAGCATTTGCGTTGAGGGAATTGAGACAAGAGATCAATATAAAGTGCTTGAAGGTATGCAGGTTCGATTGGTACAGGGGTATTATTTTGATCGCCCGATGCCGAGAGACCGTTTTGAGGAAAAGTATTTGAAAGGGAATCGGAATGGAAGATAGAGAACTTAGAGAACGGCTTTCAAGGATTGAAAAGCATCTGGGGATGGAGCCGTATGACAAAGAGGTCAAAAAAACTGACCGCATAGGTGAACTTCTTTTGTTTATTGCGGAAAAGAGAAAAGAGGTCAAAGAAGAAGCATTCCTTGGCTATTTGAAAAAGATGGAGGAAGTGCTTTGCAGAGAGCAGGTAAAACTGGATGATTTGTCGGAAAATCTTTATAAGAACTACGAAATATATTTAAAAAGACAGCAGGAAGAAGTGCTGCAACCGGAGCCGATACAGTCGGCAGAGCCGGATTCTGTGGAAGAGTTGCTTATTGCAGAGCCGTTTCCGCAGGCTACAGAGCAGCCAAAAGTGCTGGTGGAACCACAGGTCAAAGTGCAGCCCAAAGTGGTGGCGGAACCGCAGACCACAGAGCAACCAAAAGAGGTGGTCGAAAGTCGTCTTGCCAAGAAAAAAGATATGGAGTTTGGTATCGGAGCAGTTGTGCTGAGTATTGTGGGAGCGTTGTTTATTATCGCGGCTCTTGTGATTTTCGGTCTGAACTTTATGGACAATCTTCAGCAGGGAATTTTCTTCTATGTGCTGGCAGGCGTTGTTATTGCCTTTTCGGAATTAAAATTACGCAAACATTTGGAGCGTTTTGCGCAGGCAGTAACGGGAATCGGAGTCTGTGTTTTGTATACCGCAACGATACTCAATTACCTGTATCTACATACGATGAATTCCGTGGCAGCCCTGATGGCGACGGTTGCGGTTTCGGTGTTTGCGCTGCTGCTTAGTCGCAAACGCGAATCGGCGTCGCTCCGTATGATTGGTATTTTAGGATGTTATATTTCCCTGATGCCTCTGGATCGCTTTGAATCGGTGGCAGAGTTTGTGGTTCCGTGTGTGATTCTGCTGATCGTTAATGTGATTTATCTGCTGCTTCCGGTAGGTGAGAATGACCGGGCAGTGCGAAATGTGCATGTATCGGCAAATATACTGGCGTCTTCTTATCTCATGATAATGGCATGGACGTCGGAAATCGCCGCAGGCTGGGTGTTTGCTTTTCTGGCCTCGATGCTTTTGATTCATTATGCAATTTATTATGGTGCGAAACTGGAAGGCAGCCTTGTGGGATTTTATGTTACGGGACATATTTGGATGCATGCGCTTTTGGCATTTGCAGTATGGGACGAAAAGTTTTATGTTGTTGCAGCACTTGTGCTTGCGTTGATCCACGGAGCAGGAATTTATCTTCGCAGCGAGGCGAAAATCCGCTGGACCGGATTGCATTGCTTTACGGTGTGCTTTGTGCTTGTGTGCAGCAGCATGACCAAAAAAGAGTTTTTGCTTGGTGTGGCAGTGCTTTATCTGATGTATAAGGTTCTTAGCCGTATATGGAATGAGGAACTGCGGATTCCGGATTGCGTGATGTCAATCGGTACGGCGCTTCTGTTCCTTTTGAATATGACTTCGGATACGAATATGCAGTATGTGCTTCTGGCCGCATTGGTGCTTTCTGTCGTGGGAATCAAAAAAGACAAAGCATTCCATGAAATTCTTCTGATGTCCGTGCTTTGGATGTTCGGATTGTTTGGTTTTGAGGTACTTGAAATTGCAATTCCGCTTTCGCTTATATTCCTGCTTCTTTGTGTGGCACTTTTTACGAAGGTGGAGATGTATCGGACATCAAATGTAAAAGCTTTGGTTAGTTTTGCATGGGTATATAACGCAATCAGTCTTTTGGCAAGTGTGAGTGAAATCGAGGATCCGAATCGTATTTCGATGACAATTGTTCTGCTTGTGGAATCAGTGCTTTTGATGCTTCTGTTCTCTGAGGACAGCGGAACGAGGACGGAAAATATTGTAAAGGGAAGAACGCATGCGTTGACAATTTTCTTTACCTATATGGTGTTTGCATATAACATTGAACTTCCGATTGCAGTCAGTATATTACTTATGATTATTGCAATCGCATCGGTTGGAGTCGGTTTCTGGTTTAAGGTGAAAAGTGTTCGTGTTTACGGACTGTGTATGTCATTGTTCGTATGTGCAAAACTTTTGCTTGTGGATTTTGCGGATGCACAGTCTGCAGATCGCGTGATTTCCTTCCTGGTAGTCGGTGTCATTGCACTTGCGATTTCGTATTTATATATGCGAATTGAGAGAAGTCTGGCAGAAAAAGAAAATCTTTAATTTCTGCATGGATTATGATATGATAAAATATAAAATTAATGTATAAAGAGGTTTGAAGATTATGGAAAACAAAGACATGATGGAACAAACGCAGGAAAAAGAAGTTGTTTCCAGAAATTTTATTGAACAGGAAATTGATAAAGACCTTGCGGAAGGTGTTTATGATACAGTGCATACGAGATTTCCGCCGGAGCCGAACGGATATCTCCATATCGGACATGCAAAGAGTATTTTATTAAACTATGGCCTTGCACAGCAGTATGGAGGTAAGTTTAATATGCGTTTTGATGACACAAACCCGACCAAGGAAAAAATCGAGTTTGTAGAGTCGATCAAAGCGGATATCCAGTGGCTGGGAGCAGACTGGGAGGATCGTCTGTTTTTTGCATCTGACTATTTTGAAGAGATGTATGAAGGAGCCGTAAAGCTTATCAAAAAAGGGAAAGCGTATGTATCCGATCTTTCACCGGAGCAGATTCGTGAGTATAGAGGTACACTCAAAGAGCCGGGGAAGAAGGACCCGTACAGTGACCGAAGCATTGAAGAGAATTTAGAATTATTTGAAAACATGAAAAACGGTATGTACGAAGACGGAAGTAAGGTTCTTCGTGCGAAAATCGACATGACGTCACCGAATATCAACATGCGTGATCCGATTATCTATCGTGTGGCACACATGACACATCACAATACGGGAGATAAGTGGTGTATTTATCCGATGTATGATTTTGCGCATCCGATTGAGGACGCCATCGAGGGAATTACACATTCCATTTGTACGCTTGAGTTTGAGGACCACAGACCTCTGTATGACTGGGTGGTAAGAGAACTCGAGTATCCAAGGCCTCCGCGTCAGATTGAGTTTGCAAAAATGTATCTGACCAATGTGGTAACAGGTAAGAGATACATTAAAAAATTAGTAGAAGATAAGATTGTGGACGGCTGGGACGATCCGCGTCTTGTATCCATTGCGGCCCTTCGCAGAAGAGGATTTACACCGGAATCCATCAAGAAGTTCGTAGAACTTTGCGGTGTTTCCAAAGCGAATTCATCCGCAGAATATGCGATGCTTGAGTACTGTGTAAGAGAGGATCTTAAATTAAAGAAAGCACGTATGATGGCAGTGCTTGATCCGATTAAATTAGTGATTGATAACTATCCGGAAGGACAGGTTGAGATGCTTGAGGCAGCCAACAATATGGAGAATCCGGAGCTTGGCAGCCATCAGGTTCCGTTTGAGAGAGAACTTTACATTGAGCGTGAAGACTTTATGATTGAGCCGCCGAAGAAATACTTCCGCCTGTTCCCGGGAAATGAAGTGCGTCTGATGCATGCATATTTTGTAACCTGTACGGGATATGAAACGGATGAAGATGGAAATGTAACAGTTGTTCATTGTACCTATGACCCTGCAACAAAGGCCGGTTCCGGTTTCTCAGAGAGAAAAGTAAAAGGAACGATTCACTGGGTACCTGTTTCAAAAGCAGTAAAAGTGACAACGCGTTTGTATGAGAATCTGATTGATGAAGAGAAGGGGGTTTATAACGAGGACGGAAGTCTGAATTTAAATCCGAATTCACTTCAGGTGCTTGAGAACTGTTATATTGAGCCGGCGATTGAAGGGGCAAAGGCTTTCGATAGTTTCCAGTTTGTAAGAAATGGATTTTTCACGGTAGATTATAAGGATTCGAAAGAGGATGCGCTTGTATTTAACCGCATTGTATCACTTAAGAGTTCCTTTAAACTTCCGAAATAAGTGTAAATAATAGGGAGATGTATTATGGGTTTGTTGTCAGGACTCGGTTCTTTAGGGCTTGCTAATCTTGAAGGCATAAATTTATATGATAAGCCGGAAAAGCAATCGGATAAAGATAAAAAAGGTAGCCAAACGGTTGAAATAAAGGAAGAGGACATGTTGTTTGACAAAAGTTACACATGTCCGGTATGTGATCAGGAGTTTAAGTCAAAAACGATACGTGCAGGAAAGATTCGTATGCTTGGGACGGACATGGATTTGCGACCGCGGTATGAGAATATTGATATGATGAAATATGAGACGATCGCGTGTCCGCATTGCGGTTATGCTGCTCTTAGTCGTTACTTTAAGTATATGACATCCATGCAGCTGAAAATGATCCGGACCAACATATGTGATCATTATCGCCCGCATCCGATGGAAGGCGATACGTATACGCATGAACAGGCTTTGGAACGATATAAACTGACACTTGCATGTGCAATTGTAAAGAAGGCAAAGGCCAGTGAGAAAGCATATATATGTCTGAAGACAGGATGGCTCGTAAGAGGAATGGCAGAGGCACTGGATCAGAGTGCGCCGGAATATAAGGAACGAAGAGATGCGTACGCAAGAATGGAAAAAGAATATCTTGCAAATGCGTTGGAAGGGTTTATTACAGCGTGCCAGTCGGAGGGATTCCCGATGTGCGGAATGGACGAAACAACGATGGATTATCTGATTGCAGTCCTTGCAATGGAATGTGAACAATATGATCTTTCACTTAAGGTGTTAAGTGGTGTAATTGCATCCAAAGAAGCGAATGCCCGCGTGAAAGAAAAAGCAAGAGATGTAAGAGATGTTCTGAAAGAAAAAATAAAAGAAAAAAGAAACGCTGACTAGTCAGTGTTTCTTTTTTTTAGTTCTAAATAGTATCCGGTTTTGGTTGCGGTAATGTATGGATACGCCCAAAACATACCAATACCGAAGGTTAGTGCAGATAACAACTGTATTCCGATAAAGCTGACCATAAGATAGAGATAACTTCCTCGATGTCCCTTCATCAAAGCTTTGCTTTCGGAAAGAAGAGCGGTTACTGACATATCAGGATGATCTAAAATCAGATAAAATACCTGTGAATAATCAAGTTCAATCAGTGCGCTGCTGATAATCCAGAATATAGCGCAGCCTCCGACGATTAGTGCAAAATAATAGTTTTGAGTTGTGAGCATGATTGCTGTAGCAAGGATGCACGGAACTGCAGAAAGTACAATTTTTGCAGCAATCAGCAGATACGCAAGAATTGCCCGGTCTGCACAAGTTTTAAAGCCAATCCAGATGTTTCCTGTTTCAAATGGCTGGCAGCGGTATATGTTTAGGTACAAATGATTTTGACCTACAACAAACACGGTGGAAAGTATTGCTACAATAAAGGAAACGGCGTAGTACAAAAGCAAACCGGTTGTTGTCTGTACATTGACCTGCAGCTCTATAAAAGTCAGAATGCTTGAAGTAATAAGCTGCATGAGAAGGTAGGCCAAAACAACGGTTTTATATTTGCCAAGAAGAATTTCTCTGGCATCTGCCTTTAAAGCAGAGGATGGTTTTAACTGGTTCATATACAACTCCAAAATAGTTTTTTAGACAGCAGCATCGAAATTCATACCGGCAAAAACAGATTCCTGTGCCTTTTTGAGGGCTTTCTGGTAAGGGTTTTCCTCGTTGGAATACATGATTTTTGTGGTGGTTTCTCCGCCGGCAACATAGGAACGTCCGCATTCCGGACATACCGCTGTTTTCAGCCGAACACTGGCCTGAAGTACTTTGCCATCGCCCTGTGCTGCTTTTTTATATGCATTTGCAACATGCTCCTGTTCATGTCCTCTGACGGTAGTAGCAGCAGCGTTTGGTGAAATATGAGCAGCAGATTTGAAGGAAACCATTTCGTCCGATCCGTCCTGATATTTGCGCTCCTGACATGTTTGGCAGTCAGCAGGCGAAGAAGCTCTTCCGGCATTTTTGACATCGGAAGCTCCCGGATTTTTTGTGACTTTGTCTGTTGACTGAGCAGGATCCGTAGGACGGAGGGCAGAATATGGGCCATAAGAATATGCTCCTGTATATCCGCTAATTCCCGGTATTGTCATAGATTCCACCTCCTTGTGTGGATGGATAGATTTCTTCTAATGCTTCGTCAAAAGTCATTCCGTACATGGACTCGTAAGTTGTGTTGAGTAATTCCCTGTACTGTGGACTGTTAAATACGAGATACACGACAGAAGAAGTAATGATGACAGAGAGTACGATTCCGGCAATGGAGGCAGCAATGCCTGATTTTGCCATGAAATGCATCTTTGAATATTTGCCCTTAGAAAGGATGGCAAATAAAATACTTAGCCCTCCGGCAATGAGTGCAGTAAAAATAAAACTGCATGACATAAAGGCAAAGATTCCGGTCAAAACCGAAAGCATGGTAAATGTATTGGGCTTGCCCGGCTGTTCTGTTGTGTACTGAATGGCAGCAGAAGCATCTAAATATTCTTGAAAATCCTGCTGTCCGTTGTTCTGATCCATAAAATGACTCCTTTGTTTCTATAAATTAATCATAGCATGAAATAAAGATTGAAGAAAGCCTTTTTTTTGATTATACTTGAAAGAAGAGTGGCGGGCAGGAAACTGGCCGGTATAAGAGAATAATAAGGAGAGTTATACATGGACATCAACGTAAAACTTGCACAGGAACTGAATATTAAAAAGGAACAGGTGGAAGCGACCATCAAACTGATTGATGAAGGAAATACCATTCCGTTTATCGCCCGTTACCGTAAAGAGGTGACAGGGGCACTGAATGATGAAGTGCTGCGTAATCTCTATGAGCGTCTGAATTATCTTCGCAATCTGGAGGATAAGAAACAAAGTGTTCTTTCTTCCATTGAAGAACAGGGAAAACTTACGGATGAGTTGAAAGAAAAAATTCTGGCGGCAGAAACACTGGTAGTGGTAGAGGATCTCTATCGTCCGTATAAGCAGAAGAGAAAAACGCGTGCATCGGTTGCGAAGGAAAAAGGACTGGAACCACTTGCAGAAATCATCCTTGCACAGGAAATTTCCGATTCCATTTTGCTGGAAGCAGAAAAATATGTGGATGAAGAAAAAGGTGTGGCTTCCGTAAAAGAAGCGCTTGACGGGGCAAAGGATATCATCGCCGAGAAGATTTCCGATGAGGCAGATTATCGTATCTATATTCGTAATCTGACGTTTGAGGAAGGTAAGATCATCAGTAGCGCTAAAGATGCCAAAGAACAGAGTGTTTATGAAATGTACTATGAATATGAAGAACCGATCAAGAAAGTGGTAGGACACAGAACGCTGGCATTAAACCGCGGCGAAAAAGAAAAAATGCTGGTGGTAAAGGTGGAAGCTCCGGTGGACCGCATTTTGGGATATCTTGAGAAACAAACCATTATCAATGACAATCCGGAAACAACTCCGCTGTTAAAGGAGACCATAGCAGACAGCTACAGCCGCCTGATTGCCCCGGCCATTGAACGTGAAATCCGTAACGAACTGACGGAAAAGGCAGAGGATGGAGCAATTACAGTATTTGGTAAGAACTTAGAGCAGCTTCTTTTGCAGCCGCCAATCGCAGGTCGTGTGGTGCTCGGCTGGGATCCGGCATTTAGAACCGGGTGTAAACTGGCGGTGGTGGATCCGACAGGAAAGGTGCTTGATACCACGGTTATCTTCCCGACGGAGCCGCAAAATAAGATAAAAGAGTCAAAAGAAATCTTGAAAAAGATCATTAAAAAATATAACGTATCCCTGATTTCGGTCGGAAACGGAACTGCGTCCCGTGAATCCGAGCAGGTCATCGTGGAGCTGTTAAAAGAACTCGATACCAAGGTGGAATATGTGATTGTAAATGAAGCGGGAGCTTCTGTTTATTCCGCATCCAAGCTTGCAACGGAAGAGTTTCCGAATTTTGATGTCGGACAGAGAAGTGCAACATCGATTGCACGTCGTTTGCAGGATCCGCTTGCGGAACTGGTAAAGATTGATCCGCAGTCCATCGGGGTCGGACAGTATCAGCATGACATGAATCAGAAGAAACTCGGAGAGGCTCTCGAAGGTGTGGTTGAAGACTGCGTAAATAAGGTCGGAGTGGATTTAAATACCGCATCGGCTTCGCTCCTTGAACATATTTCCGGCATTTCCAAGGTGATTGCAAAGAACATTGTAGATTACAGAGAGACGAACGGCCGTTTTACGAATCGTAAGCAGCTGTTAAAGGTTGCAAAACTCGGACCGAAAGCGTACGAGCAGTGTGCAGGGTTTATGCGAATCACAGACGGAGAAAATCCTTTGGATGCAACCAGTGTACATCCGGAGTCGTATGAGGCAGTGCAAAAGCTTCTGGAGCTGACAGGACTTACGATGGAAGATGTAAAAGAAGCTCAGAAAAAAGCGGCAAAGGAACGCCTGAATCCGAAAAAAGCAGCGGCTCCTTCGGAGAAGAAGAAATCGGTGAAAAAAGAAAAGCAGGTTGTCATCCGAAACACCAACACAGCTATGGGTAAAGCACTTGCGCAGGCAATGGGCGGTGTAAGCTTATCTTCCGGCGCAGATGCATCCGCAGCGAAACCATCCGGTGATGCTAAGAGCGGCGGAACGGTTTCGGAAGGAATCGGCGGTCTGGAACGCAAGATTAAGGATAAGAAAAAGATGGCAGAGCAACTCGGTATCGGTGAGATTACGCTGACCGACATTTTGAAAGAATTGGAAAAACCGGCGCGCGATCCTCGTGATGATATGCCGACACCGATTCTTCGCAGCGATGTTCTGGATCTGAAGGACTTAAAGCCGGGAATGATCTTAAAAGGAACGGTACGTAATGTAATCGATTTCGGAGCATTTGTGGATATCGGAGTGCATCAGGATGGTCTGGTACATATTTCACAGATGACCGATCGTTTTATCAAGCATCCGCTTGAGGCAGTCAGCGTGGGCGATATCGTGGAAGTACAGGTTATGACAGTGGATGTAGCCAAGAAACGTATTCAGCTTACAATGAAAATAGGGAAATAGGCTTCCAAAACCATGGCTTGTGCATGAAAGACGTAAAATACGACATGAACACGTGTTTTCTTTTATAGAGAGATGTGTTACAATAGTAGCAGACTAAAGTGATTACGTAATTGCTTTAGTCTGCTGCTTTTTATAAAAAAAAGGGGAATAGAACATGAAAAAAACAAAACAAAAAACAAAACAACATTACTTACAAACCATATGTTCTCTGCTGATGATAGTTATAGCTATCTTTGCCCTATCACCGGTAAATGCATGGGCATCAGAAACCAAAACTTACGGAGATTTCAAGTACTGCTATAACGAAGAATATGAAGGAATTGAAATTCTCAAATATAAAGGAAATGCAGAGATAGTGATAATTCCGGATTCTATTGAAGGGATCCCAGTAAAGGTGATTGGATACCGGGCTTTTAGTAAAAATAAATTAGATAAAAAGAATAAAACATTGAAAAAAGTAACTATTCCGGAATCGGTGCTGATAATCAAAGAGGAAGCTTTTATTTATTGTGTGGAACTAAAATCA
>JAGAOK010000034.1 GCA_017623815.1 Lachnospiraceae bacterium | reverse complement strand
CGAAGGTAGCGAATTTTTATACATTGGACACAGTGGCAGATACCAAAATGTCATTTGGAAGATTTTGTAAAATTGCGTTGGCAAACATTTTCTTTGCGCTTTTTATCACACTTTGTGCTTTTTTGGGAGAAACAGGTGTGGAAGGAGAGTATTCGTTTGCAACGTTTTATGCGGTTGCATATCTGGTCTGTCTGCCGCTTAGCATGATGTTTTCGCCACTGGTATCAGGAATGGTGGAATCGATTCCGGTGTCGCTCGGTGTGGCAGGAGCAAAAGCAAAGATTACATCAAAACTCAAAAAATATGACCCTTCCTTCAGTTATGATTATTTTGAGGGAAAAGCATTGTCGCTTTTACGTATGATGATTTTTGAAAAGGATGTGACACAGTCTGTGCAGTATCGCGGCGGAGCGTTGAAATCAGCGTATGCTGACATTGTTGATATGGATTATCGAGGTGGACTGGATGTCAGCAAAATAGAAGAAAACGGAAACTACATAGAAGTGACGCTCAGGGTCTTGATGAAGAACACGTATTATTCCAAAAAGCGGTGTAAAAAGAAAAAGGATACGATGTATTTGCGTATGCGACACGATACGACATGGAAGGTTTTACCTGATTTTTCCATTGTGAAGGTAATGTGTCATGGCTGCGGAGGAAGTTTTGATGCGACAAAGCAACGCAATTGCCCGTATTGTCAGGCAGAATATAATGTCGGAAGAGACGACTGGGAAGTATTGGAGGTTTTATAGGATGAGTATAACGAAAAGAAATCCTTGGAAAAATCTTTTGCTTACACTGCTGCACTGGGTTTTGGTTGTTGTTTTAGGTATAATTTCGAGCATCATACTGTTTTCCTTTTTGGTGGATACGGGAGAAACCTATTCTTCCTTTATTTTTTCGGGAATTATCTATCATGTCAATTATGTGACATACCCGATGGGGCTGGTTGCCTTTTTGATCGGCTACTATATACTGTGGAAAAGATTTCTGCTGCCGGACTGGAAGGCGTTTGCAGGACGTTTTTGGGGATGGAGAATAGGGTATGTCTTCATTGCGCTTGCAGCGATGGTAGGGGTATATGTGGCGGGAGTGTTTACCTTGCTGTTTTCGGTGGGATTTAGCGGAACCCTCACTCCGGAGTGGACGATGTGGGGATTTCTTGTTTATTTGGTGGACATAGTAGTGGTTGCGATTGTTGAAATTATCAAAAACAGTAAGCGCAAAGCATGAAACGAGCAGGAATCTTGCTTGATGGAATTGTAGGCCTTACTTTCATACGATCAGGGCGTTCAGGGCGTTGTTGTGTATTGCAGCAGCGCCTTATTATTTTGACTTTGATATGAATTTCGAAGCGATTTTGAAACGATTTTGAAGGAAGCTCGGACGTGGTGATGCGAAATTTTTAAATCTGCTCCGGCGGGTATTGGCGCTTGATTTTGCCATCTGATACCCAGAGAATTCGTAAATACTGGGTATTAGAAGGCGGAAATGGCATCTGGTACCCGTTTCGGGCAATTTTTGAACAAAAATTGGGTATTGAGAGCAGATTTTGAGTGCCAATACCCGCGGCGCCGGAAAGCGGGAATAATAGCCAATACCCGCGGCGCCGGGAAAGCAGGAAGGACAGCGACACAAATAAATCAAAAAACATGTTGACAATTGTATATATACATGCCATACTGTGTATAGCGTATATATACAGAGATAACAGAGGTGCACTATGGTAATTATTTTAAAAAGTTCATCCGATGAACCGATTTATCAGCAGATTGTCTCCCAGATCAAAGCGCAGATCATGGGCGGAGAGCTGGCAGCGGGGGAGGCGCTTCCTTCGATGCGTATGCTTGCACAGCAGCTGAGAATCAGTGTCATCACAACAAAACGCGCATACGAGGAGCTGGAAAAGGATGGTTTCATTGAGACAATCGCCGGAAAAGGCTGCTACGTAAAGGCGCAGAACACAGATTTTC
Organism: Lachnospiraceae bacterium; assembly: GCA_017623815.1. Lineage (GTDB taxonomy): Bacteria > Bacillota > Clostridia > Lachnospirales > Lachnospiraceae > SVFI01. The sequence goes on along the minus strand of JAGAOK010000034.1, from coordinate 3,555 downwards.
TTCGGGAGGAGTCTGTCCGTCAGACAGAAGAGATGCTTGCAAAAGCATGTCAAAAGGCACGAATGTGCGGACTGTCGCTTGACGATATGAAAGAGATCCTGGAGCTTGTGTATGGAGGAGATCAAGATGAGTGATTTGGAAAATGCAGTAAGCGGGGCTGCCTGTGAAAATGCCATTGAGGTAAAAAATCTTACGAAAAAGTATGACGGATTTACGCTCGATGACATTAGTTTTGCAGTGCCGAGAGGGAGCATTATGGGATTTATCGGACAAAACGGAGCCGGTAAGTCCACGACAATCAAAGCAATTTTAAACATTATTAAAACAGACGGCGGACAGATCCGTCTCCTTGGAATGGACCACATAAAGGATGAGTTAAAAGTCAAAGAGCAGATTGCAGCTGTCTTTGACGAGTGCCCGTTTCATGATTCTTTTAAGGCAAAACAGCTCAGTATCATGTTTCAGGGGATTTATGAGACATGGGATGAGAAGCTGTTTTATCAGTATATGGACCGCTTCGGACTTCCGAGAAATAAAAAAATCGGAAAGTTTTCCAAGGGTATGAAGATGAAGATACAGATTGCGACTGCGCTCTCCCACGGAGCAAAACTTCTTATTATGGATGAGGCGACAACCGGACTCGACCCGGTGGTGCGAAACGAGATTCTGGATATTTTCCGTGAATACTTAAGTGATGATACGAACAGTATTCTCATGTCATCGCATATTACAAGCGATCTGGATAAGATTGCGGACAGTGTGACATTTATTGATAAAGGCAAGATTCTGCTGACCGGATATAAGGATGATATTCTCGAATCCCATGCGATGATAAGATGCAGTCAGGCAGACTTTGACAAGATGGAAAAGGCAGACTTTGTAAGTGCCAGAAAAAATGATTTTTGTGTGGATGTCATGGTTTCTGACCGCGCAGCTGTCAAACGGAAATATACATGGGCCGACTTGGAAAAGACCAATCTGGAAGAAATCATGCTGTTCTACGTAAATAAAGAGAAGAAGGAGTGGTCGTGATGAAAATGCGAAGACTTGGATGTCTTTTGTATCGGGAACTTTATCTTTCCAGAAAAAGTTTATTGACCAATGGTGTGATGGCCCTGTCTATAATGATTTTGGGGATACTGGTACTGCTGAGTGCTAAACACGGAAATCTTGCACTGATTCCGGAAGAGTACAAGGAGGCTGTTGAGGAGATTATATTTATGTTTTCCGCTTTTTTACCGATATATGCATGTGTAGCATTTGCTATATCTTTGGTGGAATCCTGGCAGTTTGAATGCGACCGCAAATGGAAACTCTTTCGTAAGACGATTCCGGTGAGCGGCTGCGAGTATATTCTGGTAAAATATATCTTACTTTTTGCCGCGATGGGTCTTGCCATTCCGCTTTCGGCGCTTTATATGTGGTGCAGTGATTTGATTGCGGGAACGAATGAGACAGGAATGAGTATACAGTGCATTCTGGTGATTCTTTTGTTTTTTATGTGTTATTCGCAGGTGTTTCAGATCTTTATTTTGCTGTTTGGGTCGATGGACCGTGCAGCAATTGCAATTGCAATATTGTCTACCGTGTCTATGATTTTTGGATTTGATTTGTTATTGCGTGACGATAAACTGCTGCTGGGCGCGGATATGATGTTAAATGACCTGTTTGCGAGCTTTGCTTCTTTCCTTCCTCAGGTTACCGCCGTATTTTTGGTAACTACCGTGGTCAGCTTCTTTCTTTCGGTGAAGCTATATGAAAGGAGGGAAAAATAATGCGCGGACTATTGTATAAAGAGTTTCATCAGTTTAAGGCTGATTTTTATGTTCTGGCCGGATTGCTCGCTTTTTTTTGCGGGCTTTGTATTACAAGTGCGGTGACAGCGGAAGCGGAGACGCCGCAGGATTTGATGATGGCAATTACTATGATATCAAGCCTCATTTATTTTCTGGTATTATTTCTTGGAAGCATATTGTGCAGTGAATTTTTTACAAAGGATGAAAAACGTCCGTGGAATCATTTTGCAATGTCTCTTCCGTTGGCAGTCAAAGGACAGGTACAGGCCAAATATTATGCCGTGCTTGTGGTGCATCTGATGGTGCTGTTTGCATGTTTTGTAACGGATGTTGTTATTGTGGTTGTTTCCGGAAATGCGCAGCATAGTGCAATCGCAGTGGGAGTCATTATGTTCAGCTTCCGAATGCTTGTGATGGCATTTGAGATACCGTTCATGTTCCGCTTCGGAGCACAGCAGGGTATGAACGTGGAAGGTGCATTTTTAACCCTCTTTTTTATTGTGCTTATCATATATGGTTTGTTCGGCGATATTTCCTTCTTTCTTCAGGAAAATGTATGGAAGGCATTCATGGAATGGCTGATGAGCGGAAATGCGATATGGGTAATTGCCCTCTTGCCGTACGCGGCTGCAGTGGCATATTATGTTTCATACCGTATTTCTTTAAAACTTTACCGGAAGGGGGTAGAATCTAGTGGAGAGTAAGAAGCTTACGATCAAGCGGATTATTATATTTTATGTACTGGCTTTTTTACCTCTGGCCGTGTTAACGCCGCTTGCGACACACTATGTGGGAGAGTACATATATGCTTCAAAGAAAGAAAACGCCATGGCGATTGCATATGCGCTGGGAGTGTTTGGCATGTTCGCACCGACAGTGGCGAATCTTCTGACCCGGTGGATAACAAAAGAAGGTATGAAAGACTCTTATCTTGCCCTGCATATGGAAGGAAACGGCAAATATTATCTGGCGGCAGTCGGGATAAAACTACTTGAAGTTGTATTGGAAGTGTTTTTGATATGGAAGGTGTTTTTCGGTGATGTACCGTTTTCGGAGATGTTTTCGGGAGAGGACCTTAGTCAGAAAACAGCCGCCCTTTTGTTACAGATTGCAAGTTCCATCATTCTGTTCTTCCCGGCGTTCGGGGAAGAGTGGGGCTGGAGAGGGTATCTCGGTCCGAAGCTTGAGCAAGTAATGAGCAGACCCGCAGCCATAATAGTCGGCGGTATTCTCTGGGGACTGTGGCATGCACCGGTTACGATGGCAGGACACAATTTCGGTGTGGACTACCCGTATTTCCCGTGGGCCGGTATCGGATTTATGTGTCTGATGTGTACATGTTTTAACGCATTTCTGACACTGCTTACCGAGAGGACAAAGTCGATTTATCCGGCGGCATTTTGCCATATGATAAACAATAACTGCGGCGCAGGAGTATTACTTTTACTGTTTGCATCGGAGACGGTAGCAGAACGATTTGAGGGGCTTTCACAGATGCGTGTTTCTGCAACCATGATACCGGCATTTTTGCTGGTGGGAATCGTAAGTTTTGTTTTATACATGAAAAAAACAAAAGCAGCTGATTCATAGAGTGGGTTCTCTATGGAGCAGCTGCTCCTTTTTTATTTGTTAAAATCCACCGGTTCATAGTCTTGCAAAGGAGCAAGGAATCCGCGCTCCTTCAGAGCATCGTGGATATAGTCAAGGATTTCCTCGCTTTCCGCCGTTACCGTGTGGTAATGGTATCCGGAGGTTACGT
>JAGAOK010000033.1 GCA_017623815.1 Lachnospiraceae bacterium | reverse complement strand
CAACAATGAACGTAGACAAAAAAATGAAAAAAAGATATAATCACTTTAGATACGGAAGTCGTGAGTATGATTGAGTGGAGGTGTGATAGCCATGTTTTTAGGAATACTTTCAGTTGTATGCTTATTATATAGTTTGTATCATTATGGAAAATTATTAATTAGTATCGCTCGCGGTTATATGGCATTAAGACAAATAGAGGGGTATCGATATCCAGGGATTAAATGTGAAAATCAATCATTTAATTTAATGGCATATATAGTTACCATTTTTTTGGAAGTGGTAGTGTTGTTTTGTATTTGTCAACTAGAAGACAGTACCGAGCGAATGGGAATGCTATGGTCCATGTGGATATTTCGCGGATTGATTTTAGCGCAGATAATCTCTATATTGGCACATGTAATTGCTGTATGTTTTGATAAATATGCATATCTTACATATCAAGGTATGGTACATATATTTGGGGTTATGGAATTTCATAAATGCAGTTTTACTTGGGAACAAAGTGATGAAGAATTATCAGAGTATCTTCTTGTACATGAAGAGAAAACCAAGAAGACTTTTCGGTTTCGTGTAATAGAGGATTTAGAGAAGGCACACGAGATGGTATAATCGGTATATGGAGGGTATAGGTATGGCATTTGGAATTGTTTCGCTGGAGAAGCGGTTAAAAGACAATATCCGTAGTTACAGTACGGATCAGTTATATGATATGAAAAAGCTGACGGATTATCTGGAAGCGGTATCTGCGGTAACGCATATGGGGCTGCTTTTGGTGGACCGACATGGGGAGAAGGCAGTCAGCGCCGGAGATTTTACAGGATTTGAGCCGGATGTGGTAAATGAGCCGGGACTTAAGATTCGCGTGAGCAACCGGACAGTTGCACATCTGTATGTAAAGGATGCGGTTTCTGAGGAAAACAGGCGGCTGGCAGAGGCAATAGCAGAGCATCTTACGCAACTGGCGGCAAATACATATGAGAAGACGGAAACTTCGATTTATGCGGATGAATTGGAAGAGCGGCTGGAAAAAGAGCAGTATCAGGTAAAACACGGTGAGAAAAAGGATGCGCTGACCGGAGCGCTAAACAGTACCTATTTTGAGAACAGAGCCAAGATTATTGATCGTTCGGATGTGGTACCGGTGGCAGTAATCTGTGCCAATATCAATGACTGGAAATATGTCAATGACAGGTTCGGCGATGAGGAGAGCGACCGCCTGATCAGGGTGGTGGCCGAAATTTTGCGCCGGGAGGCAAAGGATGAATATGTAATCGGACGCTGCGGCGGAGACTTTTTCTATGTTTTGATTCCTCTTGTGGAGGATGGCGAAGCAGAAGATTACTGTAGCAGAGTACAGAAAAGCTGTGAAGTGTATGAGGATGACAAAATCGCCCCTTCCGTAGCCTGCGGATACGTGTTTAAAACAAACGTAGAGCAGACGGTGTCAGAGCTTTTGTCTGATGCGGAATATGAGATGTTTAACAATAAGCTGGAAATAAAAAATGCACCAGGATACAGGGAGCGTTTAGAGAAAAAATAAGATGCGGCGCCGGAACTTTTGACAGCTCCGGCGTTTGTGTGTGATAAAGCGAAAGGGAAAACAATGACAGAGAAAAAAGCAGTATTTTTTGATGTTGACGGAACGTTGTTTCTTCAGGGAAATCCGGTGCCGGAAAGTACAGTGGCAGCGATTCATAAACTTCGTGAAAACGGACATCTTGCATTTGTTTGCAGCGGGCGGAGTCGTATTATGATTCCTAAGAAGGAGATCCTTTCCGTCGGGTTTGACGGAGTTATCGCCGCCTGCGGGATGTATGCAAGCTTTGGAGAGAGGATATTGTTTGACGAGGAAATGACAACGGAGCAGCTTACGGATATCCTTCCGGTGCTCAAGGATACAGATACCATGTATATTTTGGAAGGGACCGAGTATATTTATTATGATGAGCGAACCATCCGGTATGCAATTGATGACTGGTATGTGCGTTCTATCAGAGAGATGGTGTCGGAGCGTTTCTGCGTGGTACCGGAGCGGGTGGAGGATATTCATGCCAACAAGATCAGTATCCAGGTACCGAAAAGCCGCATGGGGGAAGTGACGGAGCAGGCAAAGCGACATTATCAGATTCTTCTTCATGAGGAAAATATTGCAGAGATTATTCCGCATGGTTTCAGCAAAGCCGGAGGAATCCGACGCGTTTGTGAGATGCTTGGTATTTCACAAAAGAATACGATTGCGGTCGGAGACAGTATCAATGATGTCGATATGCTAGAATATGCAGAAATCGGAATCGTGATGGGAAACGGGACACAGATTGCAAAAAAGAATGCGGACTATATTACGACAGATATAAACGATGACGGCATTTGGAATGCCATGAAGCATTTCGGATTGATATAAAGAAATTATGAATCCTTTATAAAAAAACAAATTTTTATGAAAAATATGGAAAAAGTGTGTTATACTGTTTTTCGGTAAGTTTTTTAAACAAAAGAAAAACGAGATTTGAAGATAGAAGGAGGTTAACAGTTATGAAATTAGTACCACTTGGAGACAGAGTTGTATTGAAACAGCTTGTAGCGGAAGAAACTACGAAATCAGGCATCGTTCTTCCGGGACAGACAAAAGAGAAACCACAGCAGGCAGAGGTTCTTGCCGTTGGGCCGGGCGGAATGGTTGACGGAAAAGAAATCGCCATGCACGTAAAAGTCGGTGATCAGGTGATTTACTCAAAATACGCAGGTACAGAAGTAAAACTGGACGAAGAAGAGTACATGATTGTACGTCAGAGTGATATTCTTGCAATTGTGCAGGAATAAAAGACTGCGTTTTGCAGAGAAAATAAGCAGAAATGAATCTTAGGAGGTCATAGAGATGGCAAAAGAAATCAAATACGGAGCAGATGCGAGAGCAGCTCTTGAATCCGGTGTAAACCAGCTCGCAGACACTGTGAGAGTGACACTCGGACCAAAAGGAAGAAATGTTGTATTAGACAAATCATACGGCGCACCGCTTATTACAAACGACGGTGTGACGATTGCAAAAGAAATCGAACTTGAAGATGCATTTGAAAACATGGGAGCACAGCTTGTAAAAGAAGTTGCGACTAAGACAAATGACGTGGCAGGTGACGGTACTACAACAGCAACGGTACTTGCTCAGGCGATGATCAATGCAGGTATGAAGAACCTGGCAGCAGGTGCAAATCCGATTATCCTTCGTAAGGGTATGAAGAAGGCAACCGACTGTGCAGTGGAATCGATCAAAAACATGAGCTCTAAAGTAAACGGAAAAGAGCACATTGCAAAAGTAGCTGCTATTTCAGCAGGTGATGAAGAGGTTGGAAACCTTGTTGCAGACGCGATGGAAAAAGTTTCCGGTGACGGCGTTATCACCATCGAAGAGAGCAAGACAATGCTTACAGAACTCGACCTCGTAGAAGGTATGCAGTTTGACCGCGGTTATATTTCCGCATACATGGCGACAGATATGGATAAGATGGAAGCAGTGCTTGATACACCTTACATCTTAATTACAGATAAGAAGATTTCCAATATTCAGGAAATTCTTCCGCTCCTTGAGCAGATTGTACAGTGCGGTGCAAAACTTCTTATCATTGCAGAAGATGTAGAAGGCGAAGCGCTCACAACACTTATCGTGAACAAACTTCGCGGAACATTCAATGTAGTAGCAGTAAAGGCTCCGGGATACGGCGACAGAAGAAAAGCGATGCTGGAAGATATCGCAATTCTTACAGGCGGACAGGTAATCAGTTCTGAACTCGGTCTTGAACTTAAGGACACAACCATGGAACAACTCGGCCGTGCAAGATCTGTAAAAGTTCAGAAAGAAAATACAGTAATCGTAGACGGTGAAGGAGCAAAAGATGCTATCCAGGCTCGTATCGCATCCATCAAGAAACAGGTGGAGGAGACAACATCTGATTTCGACCGTGAGAAATTACAGGAAAGACTTGCGAAACTTGCAGGTGGTGTAGCAGTTATCCGTGTAGGTGCTGCAACAGAGACAGAAATGAAAGAATCAAAACTTCGTCTTGAGGATGCTCTTGCAGCAACAAAGGCAGCAGTAGAAGAAGGTATCATCTCAGGTGGTGGTTCTGCTTATATTCACGCTTCGAAAGAAGTAGCAAAGCTTGCAGATACACTCGAAGGTGATGAAAAGACAGGTGCACAGATTGTGCTCAAAGCACTTGAGGCACCGTTATTCCATATCGCAGCAAATGCAGGTCTGGAAGGCAGCGTTATTATCAATAAAGTAAGAGAATCTGAGGCAGGTGTCGGATTTGATGCACTCAAAGAAGAGTATGTTGACATGGTAGCAACAGGAATTCTTGATCCTGCAAAGGTGACAAGAAGTGCTCTTCAGAATGCGACAAGTGTGGCTTCTACTCTTCTTACAACAGAATCCGTAGTGGCAAACATCAAAGAAGATGTTCCTGCAATGCCGGCCGGCGCAGGTATGGGCGGAATGATGTAAAAATTGTGAACTATTTTAAGGAGCAGATTTTGAAAATCTGCTCCTTTTTTTGTGTGGACTATTGGGTGAATACCTTTTAGTTTGAGATTGGGTCTCGTGAGTGTGAAAATAGATATAATACCCAATTTTTTAGCAATCTTTAGGTCTGGTGTCCAAAATCAATTGTGAGGCATAAAAACTATAAAAGTACGGTTTTTCTTAGAAGCCGAGATTTTCTGCTACAAGGAACACTTTGATTCTTCCTTCGTGTCTGCTGCGGCGCGTGATAACGACTTGGCTGCAGATGCAGTCCGGAGAAAGACAGCCGGCGCATACACCGGTTTCAGCACAAGGTGTCTTTTTGTTTAAGCGGATTGTGTTTGGCGGGCTTGCTATATTCTGGGTACGGGTTAAGCCTTCGGCGATGTCTGTTACGACTTTGTTCATGCCCACTACAAGGAATACATATTTCGGCCCGTGAATCAGGCAGGCTACGCGGTTTCCGTTTCCGTCAATGTTGACCAGTTCACCTTCTAACGTGATGGCGTTTGTGCTCATCAAATAGTAGTCGCTTCCGGCAGATTGTAAATAAACTTCTCTGTCCTGTTCCGGAGTTTTGGCTTTGGAGCGGTCAATTAAGTTGTATTTGCCTTTCTCTTTCAGTGCATTCATAAGACCGCATTCCTTTAAGGATTCCGAACCGCCCCAGGCGATACTGGAACCTTCCTCAATCATAGGGAGCAGTGTCTCTAAAAGCTGCTCGCTGTTTTCACAATAGTAACCTTCCATGTTTCGTTTTTTTAGATTATCAATAATGATTTTTGCCTTTTTTTCAAAGGCCATTTTAACAAATGACATAATAAATACCTCCCTTACATTTTGATTGTAGCATAAATTGCGGCTCAGGAATAGGTGAATACAAGAAGTTCAGAGAATAAAATATACGACAAAATACAAAATTATAAGCTGGAAATGGCAGAAAAATGCGGTGAATTACCGAATAATGACAGAAAACGCATGTTTTTGCCAAAAATATTTGAAAATATTTGAAAAAATATGAAAAATTGTGTTGACAAATGAGGAGTCAAAGGGTATACTAAGTACATACAAAAGAAGTTCACATAGATAAACAAAAGAAAGAGAGGTACAGACCACCAGAAACATAAGTTGAGTACTTTATAGAAGTACATAGGAGAAAGAAATAGTTGCATTCAAGTACATGGAGAGACGAAGAGCAGTAAAGTACAAAAGATAAAATGATAGCTTTAAATCTAAGAGCATCAGCTTACTGCAGTACATAAAGTACAAAGCCGAGGATGGAACGAATTACAACAGAATACGGAGGTAGGTCCAATGGATCAAACAGTTAATTAGCGGGTATCATTCGAAAAGAGATTGATGCCCGCTAAGTCTTTGTGTTATACTGTGTGATGTAATTGAATGTAATTTGCCCAAGTGGAGGTTTGAACGTGGAATATCAATCAGACGGTTTAAGTAAAGAAGAGTTAAGAAAAAAGAAACGCCAACAGGAGAGAATACAGGTGATTGCCATTTTTGCGGCAGCGGTGTTGGTAGTGTTACTTGTTGTAGGCGGAATCGCAGTAGCACTTGTGAAAGCTTTTTCGCATGGTGGTGAAAAGGCAGATGATTTACAGGTGGATGCAGTGACAACGGAGAGCGTGACGGAACAGATCGTGGACTCAGCACCTACAGATGAGATGGAACAGGTGACAGAAGAAGTGCCATCGGAAGAGGATACACAGACAGAAGAGGAAATGGTAGAGCAACCGGAAGGTGGAGTGCAGCCGCCGGAAGAGACAACTGCGGAGACGGAGATACCGGAAAGTGAAGTTCAAGCGGGTGACGAAACGCAAGAAGAGGATGATATGGCACAGAGTGTGCTTGATGAAATTCTCGGAGCAGAGGATATGCAGGCTCTTGAGCAGAAGGTTTCGGAAAAGATTGCTTCTATGACACTGGAAGAGAAAGTGGCAGGGTTATTTTTTGTAACACCGGAGCAGTTGATGGGACGCGAAAGTGATGTGATTGCAGTCGGAAGTGAATTCGGAGAATTCTATACCAAGTATCCGGTAGGTGGAATTTTGCTGGATGAGTCAAATATGCCGGGAAGTGCTGAATTAGAAGGATTAATGTCTAATCTGGATGCCTATCTTGCCGAAGATATTTTTCTTGGAGTGCAGCATCAGGGAGGAGAGGATACGCCGTTTGTTGCAAATGGTGTGACAGAAAATGTGATTGCTTCCCACAAAGAGATTGGAGAGAGTCTGGGGGCAGCGGGAGCATATAGTGCAGGAATTTCTTTGGGTAGCGAGTTGCGAAGATATGGAATCAATGTGAATTTTACACCGAATGTTGATGTGGCGCTGACACAGGACAGCGTTGCTGCAAAAGAAGGTTTCGGAACGGATATGACAACGACAGCAGAACTGGGAAAGAATCTTGTAAAAGGATTATCAGATCAGGGGATTTCGGCGGCTGTCGGGCATTTCCCAAGTTATGGTGACGTTTCGCACGACGGCGATAGTGGACAGTTGGTTTCAAACAGAACGGCGGATGACTTGAAAAAAGAATACGCACCATATTTGGAGGCGATTAATGCAGGAGCAGACTTTGTGATCATTTCACATATCGGATTGCCTAGAATACGCGGAGACAGAAGACCGGCATCTTTGTCAAAAGAAGTGATTACAGACATGGTGCGCACCGAATGGGAATATGATGGAATTGTCATTACTGACTTTATGGATCGTTCCTGTATGTATCAGCATTATACCTATGCGGAAGCGGCCGAGGGAGCAATTGAAGCGGGAGCTGATATGATACTGTCACCGAAGAATTTTCTGAAATCATATAATGGTGTACTTGATGCGGTAAGGAGCGGAAAACTGACGGAGGAGCGAATTGATGAGTCGCTCAGACGAATTTATCGTGTCAAATTTGCAACGAAGAAATAATAGAAGCAGAATTAATTATGAAAAAGGGATTGACAAATACATAGTCATATAGTATAGTTATTTTTGCCCGCTGAAAAGCGAGGCAAAATATGCGCGAGTGGCTCAGTTGGTGGAGCACGACCTTGCCAAGGTCGGGGCCGCGGGTTCGAGTCCCGTCTCGCGCTCTTATCTTACGTAAAAGAACATCCGATGGATGTTCTTTTTTTGTGCGGTTTAGTTTATTTGTACCTCGATTACATAAAAATGATTGACAATACAATGCATCCGGAGTATTATCAACTACAATTATAAAAATGAAAGGAAGTTAAGCGATGCAAAGCGGATACAGATTTCCACAGTTACATACGCACGTCGTCAATCCCGTCAATGGTTGCAACCGGGATTTATTACTGATGGAAAAATATTGCATTGTGAGAGCTTCATAGTATCATAAGGCGTAATTGTACGTATGTGAAAAAGCAATTCATAAGAAATATATTGCAGTTAATTTTGCACCATCAGATGATAGAGATATTGTTTGATGGTGTTTTTATTTTATATTTACAAGGAGGGAAACATCAATGAAAGAACTGAAACTTCGACCATATAAACCGGAAGACGCAAAGACCATCGTAAGCTGGATCAAAGATGAGTGTGCTCTTCGCAAATGGAGCTCGGACCGGTACGGGGAGTATCCGATTTCTGCAGATGATATGAATTACAAATACATAGATTGTAACGGGGATTGTGAGGAACCGGATAATTTTTATCCGATGACAGCGGTGGATGAAAACGGTCCGGTAGGACATCTGATTCTGCGCTATACAAACGAGGAAAAGACCACAATTCGCCTTGGGTTCATTATTGTGGATGATACAAGACGTGGTATGGGATATGGGAAAAAGATGATACAGATGGCCATGCAATACGCATTTGATATGCTGAAGGCAGAAAAACTTACATTAGGTGTATTTGAGAATAATCCTTCTGCATATTATTGCTATAAGGCGGCCGGATTTAAAGAAATAGAGACAGAGCAGGATTTCGTATTTGAGATACTTGGTGAGAAGTGGAAATGCATCGAAATGGAGGCCGAGTAGTTCTGTTTTCTTGTCTTGTGAACTTATTGTAACGGTGGTAAAATAAGAAAAGGTATTTCAAATGTAGCAAAAAACAGGGGGTAAAAATGAGATTTAAAAATATTGCAGTGTTGATGACCGCATTGGATGCGGAGTCACAGGCGGTAGCTTTAAAGGGAATCGAAGAATTCGGTAAAAGCCGGGGATACAATATTGCGGTCTTTTTATGGTTTACCGGAGCCTTTGAAACGGAAAAGCATAATCTCGGTGAAGTGAATATTGTCAATTTACCGGATTTGAGTTTGTTTGACGGAGTGATTATTTTTTCTAATGCATTCCACATCGAAAAAAATCGTGCAATGATTGAGTCTATTTTAGCGGAACTGACTTGCCCGATTGTTTGTGTGGGCTGTAAGGTAAAAGATTATTACAGCATCCGTACGGAAAGTTATACAGCGATGCGTCAATTGGTAGAGCATTTTATCAACGATCATAAGGCGAAGGATATTCATTTTGTAAAGGGGATTGAGGGAAATGAGGATGCAGCGGAAAGATACCGGGCATTTGAAGATGTCATGAGAGAACACAACCTTCCGATTTTACCGCAGCGTATCAGTTCAGGAGATTTTTATGTGACAGGCGGTGAAGAAGCGGCAGAAGAAATCTTAAACTGTGTTCTGCCGTTTCCGGAAGCAATTATTTGTGCAAATGATATTATGGCAATTACAATTTCTGATATTTTGATGGAAAACGGTTATCGTATTCCGGATGATGTTATTATTTCAGGTTACGATTATAGTGTGGAAGCACAGAGTAATTATCCGCGCATTACCTCGGTAAGAACCCGCTTTATGGAACTTGGTATGGAGGCCTGCAGGATTTTGGTGGATGCGATAGATGGGAAAGAGGTACCCAGGGACTCATATCTTGCGGATGAAGTGGTGCTGGATGAAAGCTGCGGCTGTGAAGAAAAGTCGGTGGCGTATGATGAAGGTGACAGCAGAGTGATCCGCGGAGAGGACATTGCCCGAAGAAAACAGCTTCATCAGCTCATCAAGTTTGAAAAGAGTCTGACAGAAGGAGACGGGCTGGAGGACTGGATAGAGTCTCTGAAGGAATTTATCTCCAAAACAGAGGGGGCAGAATTTTATTTTTGTGTAAATGATAATTTTGTAGAAAATGTATTTGAACTTGATATTTTGGAGCAGGAAGAGATGACCACTGCGCAAAGGCTTGCATATTCGAAATTCAGTCATCCGGTAGTTTCATATCAAAATAAAGTGTTTGTTAACAAACCGGCGTTTGAGTCCAAATATGCATTTGACGGTATGTTTAAGAATTCGGATAAATGCAAGTTGTACATTATATCACCAATCCATTATCTGGAACGCAATTTCGGATATGTGGTATTTGTGGACAGTCCGTTTTCGGTTGGCAATCAGCTTTTTATCAGCTGGTTGATTAAGATGGGAGATTCCATCGAAAATATCCGAAAAAAGAGCATGCTTCAGAATGCGATGAATCGTCTGGATGAGATGTATGTAAGGGATTCGCTGACAGGCGTCTATAACCGGTTTGGTATGGAGCGTCATTTTGCGGAAATTAAGCAAAAATGCATGATGTCACGTATTTCTATGCAGTTATCGTTTATTGATCTTGACAATCTGAAAACCATTAATGATTGTTACGGGCATGAAGCAGGTGATGAGATTATCAATGCGGCAGCGAGAATTTTGCAGGAGGAATCCGGGAAATACTATGTGACACGTTATGGCGGCGATGAATTTATTGTGATGGGCACGGTGCATGATGAGCAGGAAATCGAAGAATACTGGCAGCGGGTTAAGGATAGAATTGAGGAATATAATTCTGGCGGCAGAATGGCAAAGCTTTCCATGAGTTGCGGCTATGAGGTGTTTAAAGTAGAAGCCAAGACATCGCTGGAGGATTGTATCCGTGTGACGGATCGCAAAATGTACGATGAGAAAAAAAGAAAAAACAGGAACAAGGATAAAGAATGAGAGTTGAGGATAAACGGTATACAGTAATAAAGTATGATTGCCTGGATAGGCGTATTAATTTAATTGCGGCCTGTGTAGCAACGATTGTTTCGTTTGGATCTATTGCATTTGCATTTATGCCCTTTGCAGATACGGTGGGATCTGCGCTGTTTGCGATTGTGACGATGGTCGGGGCAATGTTTTGCCCGGTTATGGCTCTGATATGCTGGATAAGGTTTGCGATGAGTACAGGTTACCTGAGACGACTGCGAGCGTATGGCTATGAAGTGCCGGAGCGCAGACGGATGTACAGAGGGCTGGAAGAACTTGCTCAAAACAGAGAGATATTGCAGAGAAAAACCGGAAACAGCAGGGAAAGCATTGTACTTGCTGTGATATGCTGGATGATCGCAGCCGGTTGCATGGTGGGAGTTGTCCCGTTTTATGTAAATTATCAGATGAAGGAAATCGGAATTGTGTTCTGTGGCGCAGCGATGATATTCTGGGTGGTATATGGTCTGCATTATTTCAGACAACGGTCACGGGAAAGATATCGCGATGATGTGGAACCGGAGCAGGATGAAGGAAATGCGCGCAGGGTACGGACGCATTTTGCGGAGGGTATTGTGACGATTCTGATACTGGTGTTTTTTACATGGATGACGTTGTATATTTTATACAATTTGTGCGGAGTGATTTTCCGTGCAAGATTGCTTCATAAGACTGATTATTAACAGGAGGAAACTATGGTTTTTAATTCCGTAGATTTTCTTTTGTTTTTTCCGATTGTATTATTCGTATATTTTTTAATACCGAAGAAAGTCAGATATGTATGGCTTCTCATTGTCAGCTATTATTTTTATATGAGCTGGAATCCAAAGTATGCGGTGCTGATTGCGTTATCAACAGTAATCACGTATCTGACCGGGCTCGGAATCGGAAAAGCAAAAGATAAGAAAATAAAAAACTGGATGATAGCAGGGAGTTTTGTGTCGAATCTCGGAATTCTGTTTTTCTTTAAGTATTTTGATTTCGCGCTTCTTAATGTAAACCGTGTGCTTGGGTCAGTCGGAATACAGGCACTAGAAAAAACGTTTGATGTTATGCTTCCGATCGGTATTTCTTTTTATACGTTTCAGGCACTTGGATATACGATGGATGTGTATCGCGGTGAGATGAGACCGGAGAAGAATATCTTCCGTTATGCGCTTTTTGTGTCCTTTTTCCCGTTGATTGCAGCAGGACCGATTGAGCGTTCCAAGAATCTCTTGAAACAGATGCAAAGTGTCCATACCTTTCGGATTTGGAATTATGAGAATATCACGGGCGGAGCAGCACTTATGCTCTGGGGCTATTTTATGAAGATGGTTATCGCGGATCGCCTGGCGATTTTTGTGGATTCTGTGTTTGGAAATTATGGAGCGTGCGCATCGGAAGCCCTAGTGCTGGCGGCGGTGTTTTTTGCGTTCCAGTTGTACTGTGATTTCGGAAGTTATTCGCTGATTGCGATGGGATGTGCAAAAATTATGGGATTTTCCGTGATGGAAAATTTCAATACCCCTTATTTTGCACTCAGCGTCAAGGAATTCTGGCGCAGATGGCATATCTCGCTCAGCAGCTGGTTTCGCGATTATCTGTACATTCCGCTTGGCGGAAACAGAAAAGGAAGAGTGCGGAAATATATCAATTTGATGATTACGTTTCTGATAAGCGGACTTTGGCACGGGGCGAGCTTTAGTTTTGTGGCATGGGGCGGTCTGCATGGTCTTTATCAGATCATCGGCGAGGGTCTGCGTCCGGCAAGGGAACGTGTGGCAAAGGCGTGTCATATCAATACGGAATCTTTGCTGCATAAATTGGTAAAAGGGCTGATTACGTTTGCTTTGGTGGATTTTGCGTGGATTTTCTTCCGCTGTAGTTCATTAACGGAAAGTGTGGCATATATCAAACGAATGTTGACAGCTGCGGATTATGCTGCTCCTGCGGAGGGAGCATTGTTTACACTTGGACTGTCGCGGCTTGAGTTTGTTGTTGCCATTGCAGGACTTGTCATTCTTTTGCTCGTGGATCTGATCCGGTACCGGAAAGGGATGCAGCTTTACGAATATCTGAATACCAAGTGGCTGTGGCTGCGTTGGAGTGTCTATATCTTTCTTGCCGTGTCTATTTTCCTGTTTGGAATTTATGGACCGGGATATAATGCGGCGGAATTTATTTATTTTCAGTTTTAGAGGTTTGGAATGAAGAAAAAAGCGTGCAGGGTTGTCGGTTTTTTGCTGATCCTGACAATGGTAATGTTAAAAGTGAATGATGTGGTGGCGTTTAAGTATACGGACGGGGTCACACAGATGGAACAGTTTTACAGGCAGGAAAAGGGAAGCGTGGATGTGCTTGTTTTGGGATCTTCCCATGCGTTTGTCAATGTAAATCCGGCGATGCTTGACGAGGAGTTCGGAATTTGGGCTTATGATCTTTGCGGAAGTATGCAGCCGATGTGGAATACGTACTATTATTTTAAAGAAGCGCTGAAGTACCAAACACCGCAGCTTGTAGTGCTTGATGTGTATCGCCTTGTGGAGGCGTTTCCGTATTCTAAGGAGAGTAAAATTGTAAAGAATACTTATGGGATGAAACTTTCGCGGAATAAGTACGAATCCATCAAGGAGTCTCTGGCGCCGGAGGATATGGAAGATGTCTGGCTTCATATGGCAGAATTTCCTTCTTATCACAGCCGTTATGTGGATCTGACGCGGGCAGATTTTGACCGCAGTCTGGTTGTGGATGACGATTACAGAGGAGCGCATCCGGTAACGGAGGTGGCGGCTATGGTACGACCTGAAGTTTCCCATGTGACGGAGCGGATGGAGATTGAGCCAAAGACTATGGAGTATTTTGAAAAGATACTAATGCTGGCCGCAGAGTATGAGATACCGGTGCTTCTTATCAATGCGCCGTATATTGTGCAGGAAGATGATAAGAAGGTATTTAATACCTTGGAAGATTATCTGGAAACACAGAAAATTTATGAAAACGTTTCGTATGTGGATTTTAATGATGCATATGATGAGATGGGGATTGATTTTGCGACGGATTTTGCTGATTACAATCATTTGAATGTAAATGGTCTGCCGAAGTTTAATCATGCGCTCGGGACCTATATAAGAGAGAATTATAGTGTGACGGATCATGGAAAGGAGTAGTAAAATACTCCTTTTTTTGTGAAAGGTAGTATAGATTAAGCGCGTAAAAATTGCTATAACTATGGTAAGGGTACCCGAAAAAAGGAACGGAGGTAATGGATATGTGGATGGAACTGATTGCGATAGTTGTGACGCTGGTGTTGACTGCATTTTTTGTAGAAGGAGGTTTGGGAGTAGGACATGTACTTACAATGCTGCTTGATGAACCTACCATTGTTACGATTCTTATGCTCTCGCTGCCTATTTTGTTGTGGAATGGAATGTGGAAGGATTTTGTGAGAGGATTCCGCCTTCTACGCAGGAAAAAAGAGCGCTGCCGCAGCAACGCTCTTTTTTGTAGCATTCTTATAATTTCAGTTCAACCGGTGGTGCGGTAAGTGCATCAACACGGCCGGAAAGTTCACTCATACCTTCTTTGATGGAATGGTTGATTTCTCCGGATACGCTGGCAAGTTTACCAACCTCATCCGCAACAACAGCGAATCCTTTTCCTGCCTCACCTGCGCGGGCAGCTTCGATGGAAGCGTTGAGTGCAAGCATACGCTGTTTTGATTCAATCTTATCAAGTGCGTGTGACTTTTCAATCATCTGATCTACCAGTGTACGGAAGATATGTAATTCGTCTTTGTATTTGGCAATTTCTTTTTCGTTCTCAGAAAGATTGAACTGATCAGAAAGTGCAGTGCTGATTATGTTCTGTAACAACTTAAATGCTGCAATCACAGTTTCATCCTGTGTGGACACACCGTCAGGAGTTCCAAAGGAAAGCTGGGCAGCTGTTTCGCCGCAGACATTAAGAAGAGAGATGGAATCATCCACGTTTGCAACCGCATATGCATCATGATCAAAGTTTTCTGTAAGGGCAGAGTTATCAAAGTCAGTTATGGCAGCAGCAAGTCCGGTTAACTGCGACCAATCTGCAATATATTTGTTTAAGGATTCAATGTTGGCAAATTCGCTGATTTTTTTCATAGTATTAGTTCCTTCCTTTCAGTATGTATCATGCGGTTACAAGATGAAACATACAATTATTTTTATATTACATTAAGTATAACAAAAGATGCGAAATTAGGATATACGAATTTAAAAAAAAGTAGTAGAAAAATTTGTGCAAATTTTGTTGAAATTGTCAGCAAATTTCATGTGGTTTGTGGTAGAATATAGCTATAATATATATTATAGCTATGAATGAGGTAAGTAGATATTATGAATGGGTCAAGCATAAAAAGAATTGCGGCCGTCACAATGTTCATAGACCATATCGGGGCAGCATTTTTCTATATATTTACGAGCCAATATGATGGGATGCAGGATTTTGCGGGAGCCGACATTATCTATGATATACTGCGTATCATCGGAAGGAGTGCGTTTCCGCTTTTTTGCTTTCTTCTGGTGGAGGGTTTTTTACATACACGCAGTGTAAAAAAATATGCAGCCAGACTGCTTTTGTTTGCGGCAATATCGGAGGTTCCGTTTGATCTGGCGTTTTATGACAGTGTTTGGAATATGCAGATGCAGAATGTGTTTTTTACACTGTTTTTCGGAGTGTGTGCGATGTGGTCTCTGCATCAATGTAAGAAGTTGCAGGATCCGGCTGTTGCAAAGACAAAATGGTGCATGGCAGCAGGATGGATTGGTGCTTTGCTCTGTGTTTTGGCAGCGCATGTATTGCAGACGGATTACGGTGCTGTGGGTGTTGTGGTTATCCTTGTTTTGTATCTGCTAAGGCAGGACCGGATACTATCCTGCATAGCGGGTTATGGTGCAATCTGTTTCGTCGGAGGCGAGCTGTGGTGCTTTCCTGCTTTCCTGCTGCTACCATGGTACAATGGAGAAAAAGGGAAAAGCAATAAATATTTCTTCTATGTGTTTTATCCGGCGCATATTTTGCTTTTGGCCGGGATCAGAATATTATATCTAAAAGGGTAAGGAGGATTTGCTATGAGACTGAAGTTTATCGGAGCAGACCATGAGGTTACCGGAAGTTGTCATTATCTGGAAGCGTGCGGAAAGCATATTCTGGTGGACTACGGAATGGAACAGGGAGTGAATGTATTTGAAAATGTGGACATTCCGGTGCATGAATCAATGATTGATTATGTGCTTTTGACGCATGCGCATGTGGATCATTCGGGGATGATTCCGCTTTTGTATGCAAGGGGATTCCGCGGACAGATTTTTACGACGGATGCAACGGCCGATCTTTGCAGTATTATGCTGCGTGATTGTGCACATATCCAGATGCAGGAGGCAGAGTGGAAAAACCGCAAGGCAAAACGAAGTGCAGCACATCCGCCGGTTGAGCCGCTGTATACCATGGAAGATGCGGATGGCGCAATCAAGTGTCTTGTGCCATGTCATTATGATAAAATTATTACGCTTTGTGACGGAGTGGAAATCCGATTTACAGACATCGGACATCTGCTCGGCTCGGCAAGTATTGAAGTGTGGGTGACGGAAGATAAGATTACAAAGAAGATTGTTTTTTCCGGAGATATCGGAAATGTCGAACAGCCCCTTATCCGTAATCCGCAGCTTACCAAGGATGCAGATTATGTGGTGATGGAATCCACCTACGGGGATCGTATTCATTCGGCAGAGAGACCGGATTATGTGGCTGAGCTGGCACAGATTTTAAAAGAAACCTTTGATAAGGGAGGTAATGTAGTCATTCCGTCGTTTGCAGTCGGAAGGACACAGGAAATGCTCTATTTCCTACGTAAGATCAAAACGGAAAAACTGGTGGAGGGACACCCGGATTTTCCGGTATATGTCGACAGTCCGCTTGCGGTAGAGGCAACCGGTATTTTCCACAAAAACATATACAACTGTTTCGATGAGGAGGCCATGGAACTGGTGATGCAGGGGATTAACCCAATTAGTTTCCCGGGACTGCGCCTTTCCATTACGAGTGATGAGTCCAAGGCAATCAACTTTGACGATACCCCGAAGGTTATTCTTTCGGCATCCGGTATGTGTGAAGCAGGACGCATCCGGCATCATTTAAAGCATAACCTTTGGAGACCGGAATGTACGGTGCTGTTTGTCGGTTATCAGGCAATGGGAACGCTCGGCCGTATCATTGTGGACGGCGTGGATGAAGTAAAACTGTTCGGAGAGCCAATTCAGGTGCGTGCAAAGATTGCGAAACTGACCGGATTGTCAGGACACGCGGATAAGAACGGACTGATTGCATGGGTGCAGGGCTTTGAAAAGAAACCGACCAGAGTATTTATTGTTCACGGCGAAGATACTGTCTGCAGTGCGTTTGCACAGTGCCTGCATCACGAATACGGATTTGAGACGTATGCACCTTACAGCGGAACAGAGTTTGATCTGCTTGCCAATGAAATCACATACGAGGCTCAGGGTGTTCCGGTTAAGAAGAAAAAAGTGGCGAGCGATATCTTCCACAGGCTTCTTGATGCAGGTCAGAGACTTATTGCGGTTATTCATCGCAATGAAGGCGGCGCAAATAAGGATCTGGCAAAATTTGCAGATCAGATCAATGCGCTCTGCGACAAGTGGGACAGATAAAAAGAAAGCGAGGACAACGGCCATGAGTATGGCAGATAACATTTTTATAGATATGTGTCGGGATATCCTGGCAAACGGAACCAGTACGGAAGGAGAAAAGGTAAGACCGCATTGGGAAGACGGAACGAGTGCTTACACAATCAAAAAGTTCGGTGTGGTAAACCGTTATGATCTTTCCAAAGAATTTCCGATTCTGACACTGAGAAAGACAGCGCTTAAAAGTGCGACGGATGAACTTCTCTGGATCTGGCAGCAGAAATCAAACAACATCAATGATCTGCACAGCCATATCTGGGATGAGTGGGCGGATGAGAGCGGTTCCATCGGAAAAGCCTATGGATATCAGATGAGTGTAAAACATCAGTACAAAGAAGGGATGATGGATCAGGTGGACCGCGTGATCTATGATCTGAAAAACAATCCGTTCAGCAGACGTATTATGACCAATATTTATGTGCATCAGGATCTGCATGAAATGAACCTGTATCCGTGTGCGTACAGCATGACATTTAATGTGACACAAAAGCCGGGGCAGGAGAAACTGGTTTTGAATGCGATTTTGAACCAGCGTTCCCAGGATGTGCTGGCGGCGAATAACTGGAATGTAGTGCAGTATGCGGTACTTGTGCATATGCTGGCACAGGTGTGTGATATGCAGGTCGGTGAGTTTGTGCATGTGATTGCAGATGCACATATTTATGACAGACATATTCCGATCATAAAAGAACTGA
This sequence comes from Lachnospiraceae bacterium, assembly GCA_017623815.1. Taxonomy (GTDB): domain Bacteria; phylum Bacillota; class Clostridia; order Lachnospirales; family Lachnospiraceae; genus SVFI01. Next base: position 5,150 of record JAGAOK010000033.1, on the reverse strand, counting down.
TCGAAAGAGAGCCCCTTCCGGCACCGAAGTTCATATTGAATCCGGATGTCAAAGATTTTTACAAATTTACAAGGGATGACGTTCGTCTGGAGGGGTATGAAACCCATCCGCAGATTACGAATATACCAATCGCGATTTAAGGAGATATCAACATGAAATTAATAGTAGCAGTAGATAATAACTGGGGAATCGGAAGAAAAAATGCACTTCTGGTGCACATTCCGAATGATATGAAGTTTTTTCGTAATGAGACGATGGGTAAGGTCATCATCATGGGTAGAAAAACGCTGGAGAGCTTTCCGCAGGGACAGCCTCTTGCAGGCAGAACAAACATTGTGCTGACTTCGGATAAAAACTATGCGGTCAAAGGCGCGATTGTGGTCCACAGTGTGGAGGAAGCCATTGAGGAGAGCAAAAAGCACGGCGATGAAATTTACTGCATCGGCGGAGCGAGCGTATATGAACAGTTCCTGCCATATTGTAACACAGCGTATGTGACGAGAATTGATCACACATATGAGGCGGATACATTCTTTCCGAACCTCGATGAAAAACCGGAGTGGAAAATGACGGCTGAGAGTGAAGAGCAGACCTATTTTGATCTGGAGTACCGGTTTACGACGTATGAGAGAATATAAGGGTTAAGAAAAAAGGGCGATGAGTGAATCGCCCTTTTCATATGCAGATATATCACACAGAAGTATATGCGCTCACGACGCGGTTTCGACCGGAGGTTTTTCCAAGATATAATTTTTCGTCCGCTTTGGTCAGAAGCTGATCGAGTCCGATGTTGGAGTGATAGTCTTCGATACCGGCAGTAATCGTGATGCGTATGGTGGTATCTCTGAATGTGAATTCCTGGTCTTCAACGCGCTTGCGCAGAGTTTCCATATAGCTGATGGCGCGATCGTAGTCCATGTTTTCAAAGGTCAGCAGGAATTCCTCGCCGCCCCATCTTGCGACATGTCCTTTTCCGTCCATATAGGTTTTGAACAGGTAAGACAAAGATTTTAAAACGAAATCTCCCATGCCATGTCCATATTCATCGTTTACTTTCTTGAAAAAGTCGATGTCGAGAATAACAACGGAAAAATCCGCTTTGTGTTTGTCAAAATTTTTGGACAGAGTCATTAAATGTTCGTTCATGGCGCGCCGATTCCAAAGAGTAGTCAGTGCGTCGGTGTTGGCCATCTGCTCAAGGCGGTTGGTATACTGCATGATTTTTTCTTCGGATTTGGTATATTTCAAATAAAAAGCATAGGAAATCACAGTGAAAGTTCCGAACATCAAGAGTGTGCTCAGCGTAAGTATAGCGATTTGGATCTTAAGCGGTGGTGTTGTGTGCAAAGGCAGAAAATAATGACTGTTTGCAAGAATCAGAGTAAGCACACAACAGAAGGAGGTGTAAAACAATCGAATACGGAGAGAAAGACTGAGCGCAAAAAAAGCCAGAAGAATGGTTGAAAAAATCATTGGAACAAAAAAGTACTCCCATCCGATAAAAATGGACATAAGGGACGCGTATAAAAGGAAAAAACCGTTATATAGCCAAAGACCGGCCGGGGTACGGTTTTCGTATGTGCAGATGATGACACCGAGCATAATTCCGATTCCGAAAATCAAAAAAATAGTCATGTATAGATTGCTGATATATGCAATTGGAAAAATCAGAAAGAGAAAATGAAAAATACAGAAGATGGAAAGTACGCGAAGCAGCACGGAAAGATCATTGGAAGGCCCTTCGTTTCCTGCGTTTTTTAATATGGTTTTTTGTATTTGTAAAATATATTTTTTCATGTCAGAAGTCCTTTGGTGCAAGGTTAATTAATTACTGATAAGTATACCATAATTTAACGCTATGTTCTATATGAAAAAATGATATATTGACAGTATAAAAATGACGGTGGTAAACTGTTTCTAGTAAAATATATACATAAGAGCAAAAGCGCATTATGGAAAGTGAAAGGAAGCAGAGAGATGGAAAAGAAAAATATTGATTGGTCAAATCTCGGATTCGGCTATATTCAGACAGAGAAGCGATTTGTTTCAAATTATAAGGACGGAGCATGGGATGAAGGCGTGATGACAGAGGATGCTACCGTTGTGATTAGTGAATGTGCGGGAGTGCTTCAGTATGCGCAGACGATTTTTGAGGGTATGAAAGCATACACTACGGAAGACGGACATATTGTAGTATTTCGTCCGGATCTGAATGCCTCACGTATGGCAGATTCAGCACGCAGACTTCAGATGCCGGTATTTCCGGAAGATAAATTTGTTGAGGCAGTAGTAAAAACGGTTGAGGCTAATACAGCTTATGTGCCACCGTATGGTTCCGGCGCGTCATTATATTTAAGACCATATATGTTCGGAAGCAATCCGGTTATCGGTGTAAAACCGGCAACAGAATATCAGTTCCGTATTTTTGCGACACCGGTTGGACCATATTTTAAAGGCGGCGTAAAACCATTGACATTAAAAGTAAGTGATTATGATAGAGCCGCACCAAACGGAACAGGTCATATCAAGGCAGGACTGAACTATGCGATGAGTCTACATGCGATTGTAACTGCTCATGAAGAAGGATACGATGAAAATATGTATCTGGATGCAGCAACCAGAACAAAGGTTGAGGAGACAGGAGGAGCCAACTTCCTGTTTGTCACAAAGGATAATAAGGTGGTGACACCGAAGTCTGACAGCATACTTCCTTCTATCACACGTCGTTCATTGATGTATGTAGCGAAAGAGTATCTTGGTCTTGAAGTAGAAGAGAGAGAAGTTGGCATTGACGAGGTAAAAGATTTTGCAGAGTGCGGTCTGTGCGGAACTGCAGCAGTAATCTCACCGGTAGGAAAGATTGTAAACCACGGAGAAGAGATTTGCTTCCCAAGCGGAATGGAAAAGATGGGACCGATTACACAAAAATTATATGATACTCTTACCGGTATTCAGATGGGACGTATGGAAGCACCGGAAGGATGGATTAAGGTAATCTGTTAATAAAGAACGGAATATTGGCAAAGAATGAAAAAAGGTGGAAAAATTTCTGCCTTTTTTCTTTTTTGGTATTGACAAACAAAATAAATGGTGTATTATTGTATTAAACAACTAGTACAACAACACAATAATACAGCAGTACAGATGCATGACAAAACTTACAAGATGGGAAAGGAGAGAGAATATGGCATGGGAACTAAATAACGACAGACCGATTTATGCACAGATTGTTGAAATTTTGCAGCTTCGGATTATTTCCGGATTTTATCCGGCGGGCGAAAAACTGCCGAGTGTGAGAGAACTTGCTGCCGAGGCAGGGGTGAATCCGAATACGATGCAGAAAGCATTTATGGAACTGGAAAGAAGTGGTTTGATTGTGACGATGCGTACCAGCGGGCGTGTCGTGACGGAGGATGAAAGCATGATTCGAGAGATAAAGGAAACGATCGCCATAGCGGAGATTGAAAACTTTTTCAAAAAGATGAGGGAGATTGGATTTAGTCAGGAACAGACACTGGAACTGGCCAAGAACGTATATAAGGAGGAAAAATAATGAGTGCATTAGTGGAATGCGTAGGACTTACAAAATGTTATTTGAACGGTGTTCCGGCAGTTGCAAATCTCAATTTAAAGATTGAAAAGGGACATATCGTAGGGTTACTTGGACCGAACGGAAGCGGAAAGACAACGCTTATTAAGATGATTAACGGACTTCTCCGCCCGACAGAGGGAGTGGTTTTGGTTAATGGCTTTGAACCGGGAGTGGAGACAAAGAAATGTGTATCCTATCTTCCGGAGAGAACTTATCTGGAAGCGCAGAGAACAGTTGGAGATATGTTGGATTTCTTTGCTGATTTTTACGAAGATTTTCAGAAAGATCGGGCGCTGGATATGCTTACGGCGCTTAACATTAATCCGAAAGCGAGAATGAAAACGCTCTCTAAAGGTACGAAAGAAAAGGTACAGCTGATTCTTGTGATGAGTCGAGATGCGGATTTGTTCATTTTGGATGAGCCGATTGCAGGCGTGGATCCGGCGGCGAGAGATTATATCATCCGTACGATTATCAGTAATTACAATCCGGAGGCATCTGTCATTATTTGTACGCATTTGATTTCGGATATTGAGAATATTTTAGATGATGTTGTATTTATCAAGCAGGGACAGATCGTTCTGCAGATGCAGGTGGATGATATCAGAGAAAAACACGGAAAAACGGTAGACGCATATTTCAGGGAGGTGTTCGCATGTTAAAAAAATTGTTTGTACACGAGTGGAAAGACAGCTGGAGACTGGTCGGTCTTATGAATCTGATCGTAATCGGACTAACGCTGATCGGTTGCTTCTTTTTGAACAATGAAACATGGAATGCCATGGACAAAAATGAGTTTGTGGCGGTTACGGTAGTTGTATACATGATGTTCTTCATTGCCAGTATTGCAGCACTTTCGATGGTGGTTTCCATTTATTTCTATGTGCGTTTTTACAAAAATCTGTATACGGATCAGGGATATTTGATGCATACACTTCCGGTGACACCGGCGCAGCTGATCTGGTCAAAAACTTTTGTGGCATTGATTTGGATGCTGATCAGTCTGGTGGTTATGATGAGTGCGATTTTCGGTCTCGTGTTTGCGGCGATGCCGGGGGCGGAAAGAGCAGATTTTTGGAGAGAACTTTGCGATGCGTTTGCCATGATGGACTTTGACGGCAGAATCTTTCTTCTTATCGTTTTATACATATTGCTGGCGATTGCCGGACAGCTTTCTAATGTATTTATGGGATATGCTTCCATCAGTATCGGACAGACGTTCAAAAAACAGAAGGTTCTCGGTGCAATCGGGGTATATATCGGACTTTACATGCTGATTCAGACAGTTTCTTCTTATCTTATGATGTTTTTCACGATGGCGGTAGATCCGTATTCGATGGAAAGCAATATGGATGATATCAATTTTATGATTATCGTCTTCGCAATCGTAACGATTCTTTCTGCGCTTTTGGCAGCAGGATTCTATTATTTGACACATTCGATTATGAAAAACAAATTGAATCTGGAATAGCATTTTGAAAATATAAATTAAATAACAGAATAGAAAACCTCTGCATAGGATAATAAAAAATGCAGAGGTTTTTTTATGGATAAATAT
>JAGAOK010000003.1 GCA_017623815.1 Lachnospiraceae bacterium | reverse complement strand
GCATCAGGGAGACGGCTACGGAATCTGCCGGGCCGTGCATGCGGAAGCAAATGCGCTTTTGAACTGTTCCAGACAGCAGACAATGGGAGCGGATTTGTATCTGGCAGGTGTCAATCCGAAAGATAATTCGGTTCACAGGGCTAAACCGTGTCCGCTTTGTGCACGGATGATTATTCAGGCGGGTATCAACAATGTGTACCTGAGAGTCGGAGAAGGCACGGATAGTTATATCGTAGTTCCGGCGAAGGATTTGGAATGGCTGCAGACACCGGATAGCTAAGAGGAGGAGAGCGAATGAAATTGAGAGTTGCAATAAGAAGAGGACTGGCATTTTATCTTGCATGTGCAGTCGTGTGCACCGGTATTTGGATGGGAACTGCGCCGGTGCAGGTAAAAGCAGAAGAAAGTAATAAAGTACGGATTACACAAACGGAGCAGGATCTTACGGTTGTTCCGGATAAGTATAATACAGGGTGCATAGGGGTGCTTCAGTCGTTGGTGGAAGAAACCGATCCGTGGGGGAAAATAAACTGGAAGGCCGGAGATATTATTCTGACGGCATCGGGTAGCGGTGACAAGATTCTCAGAGTGATGGACTTTTATTACCGGAACAAAGAGATTTCCGGTGAGGTGGTTCTTGAAAATATTGATTTTTCCGATAAAGCGCTGACGGTTTATAACGAGGGAGGCGTTGAGAGAAAAATCCGCGTGATTTTTAACAATTGTAAATTCTTAAGTATGTCTACGGGAAAGGCAGATTCCAATGTGTCGTATGAATTTAACAATTGTTCGTTTGTAAGATTTTACGGAAGCAACGCAACTTTCAACCGCTGTAAGTTCGGCGGAAGCTATTCGGACGGAATGAATCCGTTCCGCAATGTGGAAGTCAATGACTGCTTCTGGGGGGATATGAATCATGCGGCAAGCGGCGGTGAGGTACATACGGACGGAATGCAGGTCTACGGACATAAAGATATTGATGCAGAAAATATACATTTTACCAACTGCAGGTTTGAACTTCCGGCTTTAAATGCGCCGGGCAGTACGGCGTATGTCAACGCCTGCATTATGGTTCAGCTGGAGTTTAGCAACGGCAAAAACATATCGTTTAAAGACTGTACGGTCAACGGCGGAGGAAATACTGTTTTTGCACATGCGCCGAAGGGCGATTTCGGACTGGAAAATGTGGTGTTTGACGGGTTGAATATCGGGTATGGATATAAGCATGGTCCTTTGGATTCCCGCATATCACCGGTGGTTGATTTTAAAAATCTGCAGATGGCAAATGATCTGTATGTATCATCGGTCTGGAAGGATGAAGCAGGAACGCATCTTATTGTGACAAATGATACGGCGCGTGACAGAACCTTGCGTGTGTTTACCGATAAAGGAAGCTATGCTTATGAAATCGAAGCATTTGACAAAACAGCAGAAAACGCGTGGCAGGTATCCTATAACAGTCTTCCGATTGATAAAGAGATCGTGATAGAAGAACAGGCGGAATATGTGGTGTGTTTTTCGGAAGCATTTGAGGGCTGTGCAAAACAGATCCGGTTTGAGAATTTTGGTAACGCAGCCGATGTTTATCTGGACAAGGCGGTTATGGATGCGTTGACGGTAAGCGAGAATGCGGTTATGATGGCAGGAAACTGCGGAAAGACCACAACCTATACACTGACGTACGGTGGTGTTCTGACCATATCCGGAACCGGAGCAACCACGAATTTCCATTCGAAGCTGTTTCCGGAGTGGGATCCTTATAAAGACTGCGTCCGGGAAGTTGTTGTGGAAGAAGGCATTGAAAAAATCGGAAACGCATTATTTGCACGTTGCAATAGTATAGAAAAAATATCTTTGCCGGATTCGCTTGTTTCAATCGGACAATATGCCTTTGACGGGGCTGTCTGTGTAAATGAAGTGGTTCTTCCGCCGAACCTGAAAGAGCTGGGAACGGCGGTGTTTCAGCGGGCTCAGCTGAAAGAGATTTATTTTGAGGGGGAAAATTGGGACAATCTTTCCGTAAGTAAAGGAAATGATGTATTAAACAACAATGCAAAATATTATGGCGAGGACGGTATCAAATATCGTGTGATGTACTACCTCAATGATACGCAGGAGGGTCCGGCCCGGCATACCAATCCGCTGACCTTTTCTTTGGGAGATACCTTTGCTTTTACCGCGCCGGTGAGAGAAGGTTATCACTTTGAAGGATGGTTTGGGGATGCGAAGCTTATGAAAGAGCTCAAAGGGCTCAACGGAACGGAAATGGATAATGTGTTAGCCTATGCGAAATGGTCTGAAAAAACAGAGGAAGATACAGAGGGCGAGCCGATACCGCCGGCAGATACACCAAGTGCAGGGATCGGTACCGAAGGAGTAGTTCAGCCGGAAAGCGGACAACCGGAAGCGGTCGGAGTGCAGTTCAAAAAACAAACAGTGACTCTGAAACCTGGCAAGAAAGTAAATAACATCAAGCAGGTTCCGGACCATGTAACCGTGACCTACAAAAGCAGCAATAAAAAGGTGGCAACCGTAGACAGCAAAGGTGTTGTCAAAGCAGTCAATGCCGGAAAAGCAGTCATTACGGCAAAAGCAGGAGATGTGACAACATCCTTTACGGTGCGGGTTTCGCCAAAGAAGGTCAGCGGACTGAAGCTAAAGAAAAAGAATGCTTTAGCGGTAAAAATCAGCTGGAAAAGAGATAAAAAAGCGAACGGCTATCAGGTGATGATGAAGACCGGGAAAAAGGGCAAATACAAGCTGATTAAAACCGTGAAGAAAAATAAAATAGTATCTTATTCAAAGAAGAATCTGAAAAAAGGAAAAACCTATTATATTAAGGTGAGAGCCTATAAAGTGATTGACGGGAAAAAGGTGTACGGTACTTACTCAAAGGTGAAGAAAATTAAAATGTAAGAAAACAGGAGGTTATAACTATGGCAGTGAAATGGGGTGTGTTAGGAACTGCATCCATCGCAAAGGGATGTACGATTCCGGGGATGAAAATGGCGCAGGGGTGTCAGCTTTACGCAATTGCAGGGCGCGATGCGGACAAGGTTGAGTTTTTTAAAAAGGAATACGGGTTTGAAAAAGGCTATGTCGGTTACGAAAACCTGCTGGCGGACGAGGAAGTGCAGGCAGTGTATATTCCGCTTCCGAACGGACTGCATTATGAGTGGGTGATTAAGGCGCTGAAAGCCGGAAAACATGTGCTTTGTGAAAAACCGCTGGCGCTGTCCGCATCTGATGCAGAGGAAATGTACCGTGTGGCAGAGGAAAACGGAGTGATTCTGGCAGAAGCTTACGCTTATCTGCACAGCCCGTATGTAAAGGCCTTGAAGGAAGATGTGAAAAACGGAGTCATCGGTGATATTTTCTATATTGAATCTGCCTTTTTGACACAGGGATATAAAGAAGACATACGCCTGTACAAAGAACTCGGCGGCGGCGCGATGTATGATCTTGGATGTTATTGTACGACGATGATTTTATCGCTGATTGATGCGAAGCCTTCTTACGTGAAGGCGAGCGCAGAAATGAGTGACAAGGGTGTGGATTTGTTTACGGCCGGAATCATCGGATTTGAAAACGGAACAAGAGCGTCGTTTAATGTCGGAATGATGATGGGAATCGGTACCAATGCAAGATATGACCGACTTTACATAAAGGGAACCAAGGGATACATACGTTCCGATGTGGAATTTAATCAGGAGGGTGAACTTTCCTATCAGCTGATAACAGAGGAAGGAATCACCGAGCGTAAAGTGAGTGCAAAGCAGAATTATTGTCTGGAAGTAGAGCAGCTTTGCCGTGCGATTTGCGGAGAAGAAGTACCTGCCGTTTCGCTGGAGTTTTCCATCAAAAATGCACAGGTGATTGATGCAGTATTAAAGGACATCGGGTATTAAAAATGAAGATAAGTGCATTTCTGCATTTTGCAGGTTTTGGAATCAAAACAATACTGCTGCGCAAAAAGGAACCGATTCTCGGAACCATTATATTGACGGATAAATGCAATTTAAAATGTAAGCATTGTTCGGTAAATAACATTACCGCAGTAGTGCATCCGTATGAGCAGATTCGAAGTGAGATGCAGCAGCTTCTTGCCATGGGGGTGCGGATTTTGTTTTTCTGCGGCGGAGAGACGTTTCTTTGGAAGGATGGAGAAAAAACGCTCAAAGATCTGGTCGCAGAGGCAAAACAGATGGGGTTTTTGATTGTCAATGTCGTGACAAACGGGACCTTTCCGATTGATCTTCCGCAGGCAGATCTTCTGCTTTTGAGTCTGGATGGCGATAAGGAGCGTCACAATGCAGTGCGCGGCGATACTTATGATACCATTATGGAAAATATCGCGCATGCAACATCGGACAATATTTGTTTTTACATGGCAATCAATCAGATTAACAAAGATGCGGTCCGCAGTGTATGTGAGCTGGCAAGAGATACCAAAAATGTCCGGGCGGTTTCTTTCAATTTTCACACACCGTACCCGGATACGAGGGAGCTGGCTCTTTCCAAAGAGGAAAAGAGCGAGTGCTGTCAGGTAATCACGCAGATGATGAAGGAGGGGGCACCTGTATTTAACCTAAAGAGCGCCTTCCCGTATCTGATTAACAACAATTTCCCGACACCGTGTCATCAGTGCGTGGTGATGGAAAACGGAAAACTTTCCGTTTGCGGACGCTGCATAGAGGTACCGGGACTCTGCGAAGAGTGCGGCTACTTTTTTGTGGCAGAATATACCCTGCTGTTTCGCGGTAATGTTAAAATTATATGGGAGATGCTTCGGACATATCTGAAGTATATTTAATGATTATGAGTCTGATAACAACCTTGACACGGTCGTGGCTGACGCGTTCGGCCAGACCGTTTGTCTTTTTAAATGAATACGATGGGCGGTTGTCTTATGCAAACTGCGATAAATTGGGTTTGTATGTTCATATTCCGTTTTGCCGCAGTATCTGTAATTTTTGCCCTTATTGCAAAGTGAAGTATGACAGCCGGCTTTGCGATACTTACATTGATCATCTGTTAAAAGAAATCCGTATGGTGGGCAGCATGTATGCAGAGAAAAAACAGGTAACAAGTCTTTATTTCGGCGGGGGAACTCCGGCGCTTGCAGCGGATAGAATCGGAGAAATCATAGACGCGTTGCAGGAGTATTTTGAAATTACGGAAGGGATCGGAGTTGAGCTTCATCCGGACAATGTGACGATGTCTGTTTTGCAGACGTTGAAAGAGGCAGGTGTGACCAAGATCAGCATCGGTATACAGTCCTTTCAGGAAAAGTATCAGACGGTACTGGGGAGAAAATCAGTGGATACCGACGCGCTGAAACAAGCTCTTTCGCAGGTCCCGTTTGAAACGGTGTCTATGGATTTTATTTTTGCCTTGCCGGGGCAGACCTTTGAAGATTTGAAGTCGGATGTGGATACAGCCTTTCGAATGGGGGCCAATCATGTGGCAATGTATCCGTTTATTGACTTTACGTTTACAAAAAGCAGTGTAACGGCTCTTCCGAAGAAGCAAAAGCGCCGCCTTTTGGATGATATTACGAAGTATTGTCTGGAAAAAGGATATGTCCGTGATTCCATCTGGACCTTTTCCGGGGAGAGGGAGGCGCGTTATTCCTCCATGACACGTGACAATTTTCTGGGCTTTGGTGCTTCGGCGACGACTCTTTTGCGGGATCAGTTTAAGATTAATACATTTTCGGTGCAGGAGTATTGCAGACGCATAGATGACGGCAAATTACCGACCTCGCTGACGCTTCGTTTTACCCGTAGGCAGCGCATGGTATATTACCTGTTTTGGACGGCTTACAGTATGCAGGTGGATGCGGCGGATTTTGAAGCCTTCTTTGGGGTTTCCTTAAAGAAAATGTATGGCTTAGAGCTGGCCATTGCAAAAGGTCTGGGCTTTTTAACAGAACATAATGGCGTGTACAGGATGACGCTTAAGGGGGCGTTTTATTATCATTATTATGAGAATTTCTATACCCTTGCTTACATCGACAAAATGTGGGGAATCATGCGAAAGGAAGCATTCCCTGAGAGGATTGAGTTGTAGGGGCAGGGAAAAAATATGGATTCGCGAAAAAAACATCTTCTCTTTGGAACGGTGGTTCCGGAGGAGATGTTTTTTTGTGTGAAAGCCTACTAAATGAGGAGTTTGATGTTTTTGGTAGGATTGAATTTTTAGTAGCAGTGTGAGATAATACATATTATAAAGAAATGCAAGGGGAACGCTATGAAAAAATTCATAAGTGACGAATAAGAATACTGATGACTTGATAGGTGGTTGTCAGTATTTTTTGTACAGGGAAAGACTGTGGAGGAGGAAGAATACATGAAGAAAAAATTAGTACCGATAATTTGGGGCGGTGTAGCGGTTTTATTACTTATTGTTATTGTACTGATTGTTGTATTGAATTTGAAAAAAGATAACAAAAAGGAAATCATCAGTTCTGCAACACTGAAAGAAATAATAGAAATCAGTGAGTTGTCAACGTTTGAAGCCGTTTATAATGGTGTGGCACAGGTGATGAATGAAAAAAAGCAAGAGGAGATTGATTACTATGTTTCTTACGAAGCAACTGTAAAAGCAGGAATTGATTTTGAGGGGATTGAGATAGTGGTAAATCCTGAAACGAAAGAAGTTATCGTTACATTACCGGAAATTCAAATTGGAGATCCGAATGTAGATATTGCATCGCTGGACTTTATCTTCCTTAATGATAAAGCAAATGATGAAACGGTTGCCCAGGAAGCATACAAAGCATGTCAGAAAGATGTAATCGAGGAATGTTCGAAGGAAGATGCAATTCATGAACTGGCGGAGCAAAATGCGAAGAATGTAGTGGAAGCACTGGTGAAACCATTTATGAATCAAGTGGATGCAGAATATGTTTTGGTGATTGAATAGGGAGGTACAGTATGAGAAAAGGGTTATTACTTATTTGTTTCGGACTGATGTTATTGTGCTGTGCCTGCGGAAAAGAAGATGTGCAGATTCAGCCACAGGAAACACAGATGCGCTCCATATGCGAGTTGGCAACGCTGGAATGCTATTACCATAATGTGGCCAAATATAAAGAAGAGGATGCGGAAGGTATTTTACTGTGGAAGAAGGATAAGCATTTCTGGATGGAATACGAAGGCGTGGTAACGTTGGGGATTGATGCATCGCTGGTTACGATTGATGTTAATGGGACAGATGTGAATATTACTATGCCGAAGGCACGCATTTTAGACTGTAAAGTGAATGAAGAATCACTGACTCCGGATTCTATTATCGTGGCGAAAAAATCAGCAGATGTGAAGGCGGAAGATCAAATGCTGGCATTTGCGGAAGCGCAGGGAAAAATGCAGGAAACTGCGGCGGCAGACACAACACTTCTTGCGAATGCACAGCAGCGGGCACAGAAACTTTTGGAAGACTACGTGAATAACATTGGTAAAGTTACAGGGCAGCAGTATAATATCAAGTGGATTTATGTGGATGAGACGGGAAAGCCGTTGAATGAGTAAGGATTGAAAGCAGCGACACGAAAGAGCGCAGAGCATGTGATAATGGCTTTGCGCTTTTTATTGTGTCATTGTATAATAAAAGAGCTATGCAAAAATGAATGTTTGAAAGGAATAAGATAATGACTCCGGAATTGTTAGAACGTATAAAATCATATGTGAGACTGATCATCGCTACACTTATTATATCCGCTATTTTGGTGTATGTGACATGCTATGTGAATCAGTGCAGTTTGTTGCAGGTATTTACGCTGCAGGAGACAACGGTAATAACATGCATCGCAATCGCAGCAAATGTGATTGTGATTGGAACGTGTATCTATATCCTTGTTATGAATACGTTACCGCTGCCTGAAATTCCGGGCGGACCATGGGCGCGCGAGCAGCTCATTGTGTGCAGGTACAGTGAAGGACCGTTTTGTACAATCGCAGTGGTATGCATTTGTATCGGGATAGGAATGCTTGTTGCAGCGTGTGTTTGCCTAAGCAGTATGGGAGAGAACATGGAGACGATAGTGTGGGCATTTCTTTACGCAGTGATGGGACCGGTATTTCTTATACTTGGCGGTGTATTTGCTTTATTTATAAAAAATTATATGATAATTTTTTATCCGGAAGGAGTATATTATCAGAATGCGTTTGGGAAACCTTATGTAGCTACCAATGAGCAAATCGAGTATGTGAGCGTGCTTCCTATGTACAGGGATGAGTCTTTCCGCCTGCGTACAATGGACAGAGATCTTCATTTAAACAGATATTGCAGTGAGTATTTTAAGGCGCAGAAGTATGTACAGAAGCGTTTTATGGATTTTGATACCTATTTGAAGCAGCAGGAAGCGGAAGGATAGGAAGGAGTACAAAATGCTGAAAAAAGGAGACAAGGTTGCACTGGTCTGCAATTCCGATCAAAGGAAAGAGGCGGAGCGGGAGCAGATATTGCAACTGGTAGAAAAAATAGAAAATATGGGAATGATTCCCGTGTATGGTGAGTATCTGTACGAGAGTCTGTCCGGGCGGGAACGGGCCAAAATCCTGATGGATGTTTACCGCGATAAGGAGATAAAAACAATATTTGATGTTTCCGGCGGTGATCTGGCAAACGGAGTACTTCCTTATCTTGATTATGAGGAAATTGCGAAAAGTACCAAGGTTTTTTGCGGATACAGCGATTTGACTACTTTGATCAATGCGATTTATGCAAAGACCGGAAAGGCCTCCGTGCTTTATCAGATCCGTAATATACTGAGTAAGGAGCATGAGGATTTATTTCACATTGACTATGAGATGGTGCAGGGAGAGGACTTGCAGGGGATTGTGATAGGCGGAAATATCCGTTGTTTTTTGAAACTGGTGGGTACTCCTTATATGCCAGACCTTACAGGTAAAATCCTTCTTCTGGAAGCACGTAGCGGACTGATGGCGCAGATAGAAACCTATATGGCACAACTTTCACAGATGGGAGCATTTGAAAAGGTGTCCGGCGTTTTGCTCGGTACGTTTACCAAGTTGGAGGCAATCAAGGGATTGCCGGGACCGGAAGAGATACTGAAACCATATGTCAGGGAGGATTTGCCGGTTGCAGTAACGAAAGACATCGGCCATGCAGCGGATGCAAAGGCTATTTGGATTGGAAAAGAGTTAGGTAAGGGTAATTAGGATGAAGCAATTAAAAAAATATGAACATACGATATATGCGAGTTATGTCGGATATATTACACAGGCAATTGTAAACAATTTTCTGCCGCTGTTGTTCTTGACAATGTCGAGACAGTATCGTTTGACACTGGATAAAATCACATTGATTACAACCATCAATTTTGCGGTGCAGCTTCTGGTTGATTTGATTTCGGCAAAATTTGTAGACAGAATCGGTCACCGGGTGAGTGTGGTGGCAGCACACATATTTGCGGCAACGGGACTTATAGGCCTGGCATTTTTGCCGGAACTGTTTACAGATGCTTACATAGGAATTCTGCTGTGTGTGATTTTGTATGCGATAGGCGGAGGTATTATCGAGGTGCTGATCAGCCCAATCGTGGAAGCGTGTCCGACGGAGAAAAAAGAGGCGGCGATGAGTCTTTTGCATTCGTTTTACTGTTGGGGACATGTGGGAGTGGTATTGCTTTCCACACTGTTCTTTCAGATGTTTGGAATTGTAAATTGGAAGGCTTTAGCCTGCGTGTGGGCGGTTGTTCCGCTGATAAATGCCGTTTACTTTTGTATGGTACCGCTGTATCCGATTGCGGGCGGGCATGAAGAAATGTCCGTCAAAGGTCTTTTGAGACAAAAGGCATTCTGGGTGTTTGTGGTGCTGATGATCGGAGCCGGTGCTTCCGAGCAGGGGATGAGTCAGTGGGCATCAACATTTGCGGAATCGGCCCTTGGAGTATCCAAGACCGTCGGAGACCTGGCAGGGCCGTGTGCATTTGCAGTCTTTATGGGAACTGCGCGGGCGCTATACGGAAAATACAGTGATAAGATTCCGCTTCGAAAGATGATGGTGGGTAGTGCATGTTTGTGCATTGTCTGTTATCTGGTGGCCGCATTTTCAAAAAGTCCGGTCGCGGGGCTGATCGGATGCGCAGTCTGTGGTTTTTCGGTCGGTATTTTCTGGCCGGGAACATTCAGCCTGGCGGCGTTGAAACTTCCGGCGGCGGGAACAGCGATGTATGCGTTTATGGCGCTGGCCGGTGATGTGGGCTGTTCTGCAGGTCCGACGGTAGTCGGTATGGCGGCAAATGTTATGGATGGTGATTTGAAAAAAGGATTGCTGGCAGGGCTGGTGTTCCCGATCATGATTTTAGTGGGAATGGCAGTGCTTGGAGAGAAAAAGAAATAAAATTCAAATATTTTTCAAAAATGTGTTAGACTTTGTTTTTCTTTGCGTCTTTATAAGTGAAGGCCTTGAAAAACAAAGGAGGGAAAAAGTGGAAGATAAGCAGATTATTGAGTTGTATAACCAAAGAAAGGAAGCGGCGATCGAGCACACGGCAGAGAAATACACAGCGTATTGTTTCAATATTGCCAATAACATTCTTCACAATCATGAGGATTCGGAAGAATGTGTCAACGACACCTGGATGAAAGCCTGGAATGCGATTCCGCCGACGGTACCGACGTACCTTCGGGTGTTTCTCGGAAAGATTACGAGAAATCTGTCGTTTGATAAGTATCGCGCAAGTCACAGCGAGAGCAGAGGCGGCGGACAGATGGCGGTGGTGCTTGACGAATTGGAAGAGATTGTAGCAGGCTCATCGGATGTGGAAGCGCACTACGAACAGAAAGAGCTGGTAGAGGCAATCAATACCTATTTGAAAAAACTTCCGGAGCGCGATTGCAACATTTTTATTCGTCGGTATTTTTATGCGGAGGAAACCGGTGTCATTGCAAGACGCTATGGGATCAAAGAAAGCAATGTGCTGATGATTTTATCCCGAACACGTAAGAAATTACACACATTTTTGAAAGAAGAGGATTTTATATCATGAGAAGAGAGGAATTATTTCAGGCAATTGGCCAGATAGATGATACATTAATAGTAAAAAGCGGAAAAAGAGCAAAAAGAAAAAGCAAAGCCATGCTTCGCACGGTGATTGCCATGGCGGCGTCTCTGGCACTGCTTTTGGGAGCGGCGACAGCCCTGAATCAGGCGGGATTATTAAAGCCGCTTTCGCCGGAGGTGGAGCAGACAGACCCGGACAGTCACGGAATTCCGGGCGGACCTTCCGATGAACTCGGGACAGGTCTCGATGATCCGGACGTTCCCTTCAATCCGGAGGATCCGTATGACGGACCGTTAATCAGTGACGGAGGCTGCGGTCCGGATGATTTGACAGATACGGATGTGGAATATAATCGCGGATTGGTTTCAAATGAGTACGAGTCCTTTGCGGAGTTTAATCCGGGACCGCTGATGCCTGTGACGTTAGCGCAGGCGAACAGCTTTGTAACTGCGCAGCGAGATATGACATATGATTTTTCTGAGGTGACAAAGCAGTCGGATGGCTTTGTTGCAATTCGTGACAGTTATGAATTTACGAATTCTTCTGACGAGGATCAGGAGGTGACACTTCTGTATCCGTACCTGGGAACGATTTATGAGATGAATAACGGTTCCAAGCCGGAAGTGAAAGTAAACGGGGAAACGGTTTTGGCAGATATACAGACGGGGGCATATTACGGGAAAGACAGTTTCGGATATGAGCAGCTTTTGTCCTTTGCGCATTCAACAGACGAGATGGACTGTATCATCGGTGATGTAGCATCACATACAGAGGTAAAAGAAGTAGATGAGGAGTTGTGGAATAAAAAGGTTCTTGTCTACGAGTTTTCTGATGTGAAATGCGCGGGGGACCCGGCAGAGTACGGTGCTTATGCCGTGAAGTTTAAAACAGACGATTATAAAAATATTTATTTTCAGGATATCGGCGGTGTCACATATGTAGATGGTTATCTGTATGTAGGATTTTATGTGGAAGATGTTCAAAGCGGGGACACACCGAAGATTATTTTCATGGACGGAAAAGAGCCGGAAGACTATTCGGAGCAGGGATATTCCTATATGGAGTTCTTTGAACAGTATGAGGTAGATGACGTTTCGGCAAGTATGACAAAGAGGGAAGCTGCCTTCGGTGAAGTGTTTGAGGAAGTTATAGCAAGCAACCGCACGGCAAAACAGTGGGGCGAAGAAAGAACACTCAGCGAGCAGGAGCAGAAGCTGTATGAAGGGTTTGCCGCTCAGATTGTAAGTGATGTAGCTTTAAGAAATGCGAAGGACGGAGAATACGATGATATGGCAGCATATTTTTCAAATTCTCTTTCTGATATGGCATATTATGCCTATACGGGAACCACACTTTTCCTTGTGAAGAATGAGGTGACAATCCCGGCGGGCGGAAGCATACGTGTGGAATATGAGTATCTGAAGCAGGGAATGCATGAACTGACATGTCCTGAGCCGGATTTCAATGATTGCTACGGATATGATAATGCGATTAATATGGGGACAAATATGACCTTTACAAAGCAGGTGGCAAACATCGCAGAGCAGGGAAATATAGAGATTATCGATCAGAATTACCGGTTTGATCTGGCAGCAGGAAGAAAGAGCGTGGAACTTGAGCTCGATGCAGAGCGGTATTACATGATTGTTCGCATGTTGAAGTAAAGGTATGAAATAGGAGAAGAATTCGATGAAAATGCTGTGGAAGCTGACAAAGGAAGCAACACGATATAAAGGGCTGTATGTTTTGGCGATTTGTTCCACATTGGGACTTACGCTGGTAAATCTTGCAGCGCCGAAAGTCCTGTCCGTGATGACCGGAGTGGTCGGGAAAAAGATGGATGATGAGGCCCTTCGGCAAATCGTGGTTTTAACCATTGTTTTGCTGGTACTTTATTTGATTCGGATTCTTCTCCGCTTTTTAAGCAATTATCTGGCGCATAAGGCAGCCTGGTATCTGGTCGGAGATCTTCGAAGCAGGATGTATGATAAACTGCAAAAACTGGATCTGGGATTTTTCCATGACAAACAGACGGGAGATCTGATGAGCCGGGTAGTCAACGATACCAGAGATTTTGAACTTTTGTATGCGCATATGATTCCGGATATCATTACTAACGTCGTGACTTTTGTGGGCGTACTGGTAATTCTTTTGTTTATCAATTGGAAACTTGCGCTCATTACCTGCTGTCCGATACCTTTGATTCTTGCATCCGGAGGAGTATTTGCAAAGAAAGTACGGCCGTATTTTAAAGAGTCCCAAAAGTGTATGGGGGAGCTGAATGCACAGCTTCAGGATAGTTTGTCCGGAATTCATGAAATTCAGTCGTTCGGACAGGAGGCGCATGAAAGTGCGCGCATCCATGCGCGGAATTTTGAGCAGGTAAAGGCGATGCTCAAGGCGCTGAAAGCAAGTGCAGTATTTCATCCGTGTGTGGAGTTTCTTTCCTCGGCAGGAACTGTTCTGGTCGTGTTTTTCGGTGGCTGGCTGGCGTACAAAGAACAGATTTCTGTGGAGGATATTGTGGCGTTTGTCCTCTATCTTTCCCTGTTTTACGCACCGGTATCGGGACTTGCCAATCTGCTTGAAAATCTGCAACAGTCTCTGGCGGGAGCAGAGCGTGTGGCACTGATTCTGGACACCCCTTCCGCCATCACGGATGCGGAAGATGCGCAGGATATCGGCAAGGTCAAAGGAGAGGTTACGTTTGAACATGTAAGCTTTCATTATGAAGATGATATTCCGGTGTTAAAGGACATATCCTTTTCGTGTAAGCCGGGTATGATGGTGGCACTGGTTGGTCCGACCGGAGTGGGAAAAACGACCATGACGCAGTTGATTTCGCGTTTTTATGATCCGGTGGAAGGAAGAATTCTGCTGGACGGAAAAGATATTCGGAATGTGACACTGGAGAGTCTGCGACGCAATATTTCTCCGGTACTTCAGGATACATTTTTATTTAACGGAACCATTGCGGAAAATATCGGATATGCAAAGCCGGATGCGACAAGACAGGAGATAGAAGAGGCGGCAAAGGCAGCCAATATTCATCAGGATATCCTGCAGATGCCAAAGGCATATGAAACGCAGGTCGGAGAGAGGGGGCTTCGCCTTTCCGGCGGCCAGAAGCAGCGGGTTTCTATTGCAAGGGCAATATTGCGGAATGCGCCGGTGATTGTACTTGATGAAGCAACGGCGTCTGTGGATGTACAGACAGAGAAGAAAATACAGAGGGCGATTAAGAATATAGCAGGGAAACGCACAATCATAGCGATTGCCCACCGACTTTCGACCATCAGGGATGCAGACCTGATTTTGGTAGTGCAGGAGGGGAATATTGTAGAGAGCGGAACCCACGAACAGCTGCTTTTGAAACAGGGAATTTATTACAAGATGCAACTGGCACAGGAGGAATAAAAAAGTTGCCTGAGATGGAAAGACGTAGTATAATATTATGCAAGAAAAACGTCATTTTTTGATATAGGGGAAATAGTTATGAGAGAAAATGGGAATTCTACGTTAATTGAAACTGCATTTCGGGCAATTTTAGGCAGTACACGGGATATGATGTTCATAAAAGATGCAAAGCTCGTGTATGTGGCAGTCTCGCAGCCGTTTGTCAAAATGGTTGGAAAAGAAAAGCCGGAGGATATCATTGGTAAGACAGATCATCAGATTTTTGAAGATGAGGCATTGGCAGATCGTTATGTGCTGGATGACCGTAAGCTTCTTGCCAGGGGACAGAATCTGATGGATTACATTGAACCGATTACAGATGAAGGCGGACAGCACAGATATGGTTCAACATCCAAGTATATTCTCAAAGGGGAAAACGGAGAAGTTTTGGGGATTCTGGGTGTGACGCGTGATATTACCAAAGACTATCTGGTGCGTCAGAATTATCAGAAGGAGCTTAAATATCTGTTTGAACTTCCGCGTGATGTTTATGCGGTATCCTATATTGATATTGACAGCTGGCGTGTAATCAGCCAGAGACGACAACTTATCAGCGGGGGGACCATACAGTCGTGTAAGACAATTGAAGAACTTGCGGAGGCAGCGGTTGTGTCAATTGTGGATTCAGGTAGTGAAGTGGCGAAGTTCTATCAGAATTTTACGCAGGATTTCCTGCGAAATATTTTTGAGAGCGGTCGTACCCATATGGTATTTAAGTACGAAAGACGTTTGTCGGACGGAAGAAAACACTGGGTACACAATGAAATAAGATTCATGATGGATGTGGAAAGCGGGCATGCATGCGCAATGCTTTCTGCAAAAAATATTGATAAAGAAAAGCTGGAGGAGCAGAAATTGCTCACGGCGGCCAAGATGGATAAGATGACGATGGTTTTAAATCGTGATACAACGATGGAATATATTCGTCAGATTTTCGAGAAGGATGACAGTAGTAAACATGCACTGTTCATGATTGATGTGGATAATTTCAAATTGCTGAATGATACATACGGTCATATTGTCGGTGATGAATTTTTGATTGATTTTGCGGCAGAACTGAAAAGCAGTTTCCGTGAAAGCGATATTGTCGGAAGAGTCGGTGGGGACGAGTTTTTTGCACTGATGCGTGATGTACAGGACCGGGATACGATTGAAATGAAGGCAAGGGAACTGCTTGAGACAATACAGGGAGTTTGTAAGCCGTATGCGGATGTAAATCTGTCAGGCAGTATTGGTATTGCAGTATATCCGGAGAGCGGAAAATCTATCGAAGCACTTTATCTGAGAGCGGACACCGCATTATATCAGGCAAAGCGCGAAGGAAAGAATAAATACATATTTTTTGAAAAGCAACAGGAGAAAATGTCGTGAAAGAAGTTTATGAATTTTTGAAAAATGCACAGACTTACTATTTGGCAACCGTGGAAGGGGATCAGCCGAGAGTTCGTCCGTTTGGTACGGTAGATTTGTTTGAAGATAAAATTTATATTCAGACAGGGCTTGTAAAGGAAGTGGCGAAGCAGATGAATGCCAATCCTAAGGTTGAAATCTCGGCCATGTATGAAGGCAGATGGATTCGTGTGGCAGCAGAAGTTGTACCGGATGAGCGCATCGAAGCGCAGACGCATATGCTGGAGGCCTATCCGAATCTTCAGGCAATGTACAAACCGGGTGATGGAAATACGGTGGTTTACTATTTGAAAGATGCAACAGCAACGATTTGTTCCTTTACGGAACCGCCAAAGACAATTACATTTTAAGAAAAACAGGAAGCAGATTTTATGGAATCTGCTTCTTTTTTTTGAGGGCGCGGTTCTTTTGGCGGAACTGTCGGTTGCGGTTCTTTAGGCGGAATTTGTCGGTTGCGGTTGGATAAAAAGCGCCATTTTCGGAATTTTATCATGGAAATTCTCGAGATTTTTCACGGATTCTGTAAGTTGTCCGAGATTGGATTGGATAAAGAGTTCGTTTTTGAGAAATTTATCAAGGATTTTGGCCGATGAAAGGGGCTGGGATAAAGTGTGAGATTACCAAAAGAGTAAATTTCCGTGATAAAAAAGAGATTGCTGGTGTTTTTATCAAGGAAAGTAAGAGCACGACCCGAAAGGTTCCGGGATTTTCTTTGAAAATCCTTGATAAGAAAGTATTTTCCTGTTTTTTTATCCAAAATGAAATGAGATTCATTTTTTGTGTTGACAAATGCCGGGCACCACAATAAAATGAAACTAGATTCATTATAAACAAGAAAGGGAAAAACGTATGCCAAAGGTAACCGAGGAATACATAGCAAACAAGAAAAAGAAAATCGTAGATGCTGCGTATGAGCTTTGTCTGGAAAAGACGGTCAGTACGGTAACGATGCAGGATATTATCAACCGGACGGGATTAAGCCAGGGCGGTATTTACAGGTTTTATAAAGATATCGATGAGATATTTGCGGATATGCTTGCGGATCTGCGCCTGCGTGTGACAATCAAGCAACAGGTGGATGAAATACTTGCGCAGGAAGAGCTGCTGCCTGCAGCGGAAGTGACATATCGCATTTTTGACATGCTGGCAGATTATATGGAAGCAGAACTGATGGGAATTCAGAAAGTGGATTTTGAACTGTCGGTTCTGGCGATGAATGCGCCGCACCGTGTGGAGAAAATTTTAAAAGGCGCCGGCGGTGTCGGAAATAAAGAATATCTGATGCACCGTATGGCAGAGTTTTATCAGAAAAAAGCAGCAGCCGGACAGTTGCAGGCAAAGGTCAGCCCGGAGGAACTGATCACATATATTTCATCCGCATATACGGGGATTCAGACATGTGCGATTGTGTATCACTGCTACAATAAAAATCCGATTGCGCAGATGTATGATGTGAGGCAGCAGCACAGGGTGCTTGCGAAAACCGTGAATTATCTTTTGGGAGCAGAGGAGTAGAAGGAGGAAACTAAGATGGGTAAGGAAACTAAGATACCAAATTACATAACAGGACCGTATGCAGTCGGAACAGAAATTTTTACGGTCACAGACGCAGAGAGAACAGAAGTGTTAGGTCCGGGTGTGGGACCTAGAAAAATGTATGTCCGCATGTATTATCCGACGGAAAAATCGGCGACAGAAGGTTTGGAAAAAGCGAATATATTTACGCGGCGCAAATTACAGGCTCTCCAGAAGGCTTTTCATTTTAAAATGCCGGAAGGAGAACTTCCGAAAGCAGACTACTATGAAGGAGCAGAGCATGTAGAAGATAAGAAGTTTCCGCTTGTGATTTATAACCATGGGTACGGGGCGTATGCAGAGGCAAACACGTATTTATGTTGTGAGATGGCATCTAACGGTTATATCGTGGCATCCATCGGACATGCATATGAAGAAGTGGCCAATGAGTACGAGGACGGAAGTTTTCAGCTGATGGATAAAAATATTAATAAATATATGTATGGCAGTTTCTTCGGGTATTTGCGATTGGTGTTTGTGCAGCTGAAGTTATTGAAAGAAAAAGGTTCG
>JAGAOK010000032.1 GCA_017623815.1 Lachnospiraceae bacterium | reverse complement strand
CACCGAACAAATATCCCAGCTTATCTTTCATGCCAAACGGACTTACATTTTTGCTATTCATAATCAGTCTCCTTCTCTAATACTATGCGAAAATATTGCATGACGCATTTATAGATATATCTCTCCTGCTAATATTGACCATTTCGTGACATTTTATGCTTTCGATTGATGATTTCATTTTTTTGGGTCTGTAACAGCATTTTTTTATCCCTTGACCCAAAAAAGCGTTTAAAATCCGGCCAAATATTCGGATTGGGTCAGAGAGAAGTTTTTGTCTTTTCCGTACCCATAGAAATGCCAAATCTGTGGGTAGGGAATATCTTTTTCTGACTCCCTGACCCAATGCAATTTTTATGCAAAAAAAGAGCGTCGCTCCATAAGATGATTTTAAAAATCACTTATTTTGCAACACTCCCTGTTCAAAGCTAGTTCTTCTATTTACTTTCCACCTCAAAACCAAAATATCTTACCGCATTTTCATAAGAAATGCCTTTTACAATTTTCTCAAGCGTTCTGTAGTCCGCCGGATACTCTCCGTTTTCGACCCAACCGCCAAGAAGCTGGCACAGGATGCGACGGAAATATTCATGTCTTGTATAAGACAAAAAGCTCCTTGAGTCCGTGAGCATTCCGATGAAATTCCCCAAAAGTCCCAGACTTGCCAGAGAAGTCATTTGTTCCTGCATTCCCTGCTTGTGATCGTTAAACCACCATGCGCTTCCCTGCTGGATTTTTCCGATTGCAGAGTTGTTTTGGAAACAACCGATGATTGTTCCGATTGCTGCATTATCGATTGGATTTAATGAATAAATAATCGTCTTCGGAAGTTCGTCCGTAACATCAAGCGCATTCAGAAAATCCGCAAGCTGTGCGGAAGGTGTATAGTTGCTGATGCAATCAATCCCTGTATCCGGACCCGTCGCACGGAAAATCCTTTGGCTGTTATCACGCTTTACGCCATAATGAAGCTGCATCACCCAGTCGCGCTTATGGTACTCTTTTCCCATCACGATCATAAATGCAGTCTTAAACTTCGCCTCTTCCGCTTCTGTCAGCATTTCGCCTCCGAGACGCTTTGCGAAAATAGCTTCCACCTCCGTCTCCGTAGCCGGCGCATACATCACATATGCCATTCCGTGATCGGAAACCGAGCATCCCATGGATGCAAAAAACTCAATTCTCTTTTTCAGCGCCTCCGTCATCGCCGCAAAACTGTCCACAGCTACACCGCTTACCTTAGAAAGTTTCTCAAGATATTCTGTCCAGTCCGGCTTTTCAATGTACATTGCCTTGTCCGGTCTCCATGCAGGAAGAACCTGTGTCTCAAAAGAGTTGTCCTCTGCTAACTTTTTGTGCCACTCGAGACTGTCAACCGGATCATCTGTGGTGCAAAGAAGCGTCACACCGGATCGCTGAATCAGACTTCGCGCCGACATGTCAGCCTGTGCTAACTTTTCATTACAAATCTGCCATACCGTTTCCGCCGTTTCACTGTTTAATATTCCGTCATAACCGAAATACCTCTGCAGTTCCAGATGGCTCCAGTGATACAAAGGATTTCCGATTGCCATCTCCAGCGTCTCGGCCCATTTTTGAAACTTCTCTCTGTCCGGTGCATCTCCTGTGATGTACTTTTCTTCCACACCGTTTGAGCGCATCTGACGCCATTTATAATGATCCGCGCCAAGCCATACCTGTGTAATATTTTCAAATTTTCGATCTTCGTAAATTTCCTGCGGATTGATATGACAATGATAATCTATAATCGGCATAGACTCCGCATATTCGTGATACAGCTTCTTTGCCGTATCGGTAGTAAGCAGAAAATCTTTGTCCATAAATGCTTTCATAAAAAGCCTCCGTTCTTATCTCTGTACACGTCCGGAACCGTCTCCGCCCGCCAGTTTTTCTACTTCCTCCATGGAAACCATGTTGTAGTCACCTTCGATGGAATGTTTCA
Source organism: Lachnospiraceae bacterium (assembly GCA_017623815.1). GTDB lineage: Bacteria > Bacillota > Clostridia > Lachnospirales > Lachnospiraceae > SVFI01. The sequence goes on along the minus strand of JAGAOK010000032.1, from coordinate 7,826 downwards.
GACAGGACGCTGCTACCGCAAATTCAATGGTGCGCTGTGCATCATATCCGGAAAGCTGCGCTGCAATCAGTCCGCCTCCGAAGCTGTCACCGCCGCCCACGCGGTCTACGATATGCATTTTGTATTTTTTGCTGAAGTAATACTCACTTCCATCATAAAGCATTGCCGACCAGTTGTTATCGTTTGCAGAAAGAGATTCACGAAGTGTAATCGCTACTTTTTCAAAACCGAAGCGGTCTGCCAGCTGCTTTGCCACATCCTTATATCCTTCATGGTTTACTTCACCCGCTGTCACATCTGTATTTGCCGCATGAATTCCGAATACATCCGCAGCGTCTTCTTCGTTTGCAATACAGACATCCACATACTTGCAAAGCTGTTCCATTACCTGACCTGCTTTTTCCTTGCTCCAAAGCTTATTGCGATAATTCAGGTCACAGGAAATCTTGACCCCTGCTTCTTTTGCCGCTTTACAAGCCTCCATACAAATCGCTGCCACATCATCATTCAGCGCCGGTGTAATTCCCGTAAAGTGGAACCAGTCTGCGCCGTCAAATATCTTTTTCCAGTCAAAATCTTCCTTGGATGCAGTATAAATGGAAGACCCTGCGCGGTCATAAATTACTTTGGAAGGTCTCTGCGATGCACCTTTTTCCAAATAATAAATACCGACTCTGTCTCCGCCTCTTGCGATGTCAGATACATCCACACCATATTTGCGAAGCGAATTGATTGCTGCCTGTCCGATTTCATGTTTCGGAAGTTTTGTCACAAAGGATGCGTCAAATCCGTAATTTGCAAGTGAAACTGCTACGTTTGCTTCTCCGCCGCCGAAGGTTGCTCCGAAGGTATCCACCTGTACAAAGCGATAATATCCTTCCGGTGCAAGGCGGAGCATCAGTTCGCCAAAAGTAACTACTTTACCCATCTTAGTTCCCTCTACTTTCTTTTACAATTTCTACTGCTTCTTTTGTAAGCTGCGTAATCTTTGCAAAGTCACCTGCTTTTATCAGGTCTCCTTTTACCATCCAGCTTCCGCCGCAGGCAAGAATACGGTTATAAGCTAAATATTCCTTTACATTGTTTGCGTTAATACCGCCGGTCGGCATAAATTTCACACCGACATAAGGCGCTGCCAATGCTTTAATCATAGGAAGTCCGCCTGCCGGTTCTGCCGGGAAGAATTTTACTACTTCCAGACCGTTTTCCAATGCCTGCTCGATATCACTTGCACTGGAACATCCCGGTGTAATCGGAATATTTTTCTCCACACAGTATTTTACAACGCGAGGATTTAATCCCGGGCTTACGATAAATTTTGCGCCCGCTGCGACGGCTCTGTCCACCTGATCGGTTGTAAGCACCGTTCCGGCTCCGATCAGCATCTGCGGGAATTTTTCTGACATAATACGGATTGACTCCTCCGCCGCATCGGTGCGGAAGGTTACTTCCGCGCAAGGAAGTCCGCCGTCGCAGAGTGCTTTCGCAAGAGGCTCTGCGTCCTTTACATTATCTATCACAACAACCGGTACAATACCGAGTTTCTGTATATCTTCTAATACTTTGATCATCTTATGCCTCCACATATTTTTTTAATGTCGCGCGAACGGCTCCCGGACCGGCAATCAGTTCTTTATAATAGCCGCATACTCTCTTAGCAAGTCCTGCCTCATACAAATCCACTCCGAAAATTGTTTTGTCGGAAAGCAGGTTTTTCAGTGCCTCTTCCACATCCGCGTCTCCTCCGAGTCTGATCTGTGCCACATACGGACAAACCGTATCCAGAAGCGGATCCGGACTAAGCGTAAATTTATTGCCCTCATCATCCACTGCCATGAGGTAACGAAGCCAGCCTGCAAATACCAGCGGAATCAGTTTTAAATCCATCACATCAAGATCCTTTGACGCGATGTAGGCCTTAATCGTCTCACCGAAACGAATCGCCAGCTTCTGCGACGTATCTGTCGCGATACGTTGCGGGGTATCTGGCATAAACGGATTCGGAATGCGGACATTTAACACGGTATCAATAAACTGCTTCGGATCAAGAATGCCTGGATTTATCACAACCGGAAGTCCCTCTTTGTATCCGATAATTTCTACGAGTTTGCGCAGATCTGCATCCTTCATTTCTTCCGAAATCTTATCATATCCGAGGAGACACCCGTAAACAGCAAGGGATGTGTGAAGCGGATTTAAACAGGTACAAACCTTCATCTTCTCCACCTTATCAACCGTTTCGCGCTCCGTGAACATAAGACCGCCCTTTTCCAGCTGCGGACGACCGTTCGGGAACGCATCCTCGATAACCAGATACTCACATTCTTCTGCATTTACGAATGGCGCAACATACGTATTTTTACTTGTAATAACCGGATCCAGATTTTCAAGTCCGTCCGCTTTTAACATCTCCTCTACGGAAGCATCCGGACGCGGCGTAATCTTATCTATCATGGACCACGGGAACGAAACCTTGTTTTTATCTCCGATATAAGAAACAAATCCCCGGTCTGCCAAACCGTTTTGTGCCCATTTTTCAGCAAAGGTACTTACCGCCGCATACAGTTTATCACCGTTATGCGAACAGTTGTCCATGCTTACCATGGCAATCGGCTTTTCTCCTGCTTTAAAACGCGAATAAAGAAGGGACACTACCTTACCGATATAGCTTGCCGGTTTTTCCGGTCCCGCCGTAAAGTCTGCCTCTACCGCCGGAAGAAGGTTGCCTTTTCCGTCTACCAGACTGTAACCTTTTTCTGTGATGGTAAAGGTTGCCATCTGCAGGGAATCCTTTTCAAATATTTCACGGAGTCTATCAAACTCTTTATCATCCTCGGAATCGAGAATACAGGATTCTACAATACTTCCGATGATTGTCTTTTCAATATTTCCGTCCGCTTTCAAGGTTACAAGCAGCGAATAGTCATCGTTTGGACGGTACATTTTTTCGATAATCTCGTAGTCAAAGCCCTCCGCTACAACAAGTCCGCGGTCTAAAACACCTTCATTTAACAGATTCTGCACGACATTTGCCTGAAAGGCACGGAAAATATTACCGGCGCCGAAGTGAATCCAAAACGGATTTTCCTTCGTCGCTTTCATTACCTTTTCTCTGTCGTACTGAGGAAGACGATATCCTTTTTCTTCCCACTGCGCTTTATTGCATATTTCCGCATGCGTTAACTTCATTTATTTTGCCCCCTTTTCAATCGCTTCCCAAAGGCCGTTCAGATAAGTGGCTCCGAGTGCCCTGTCATAAAGACCATAGCCCGGCATTGCCACTTCATCCCAGATCATTCTTCCGTGGTCCGGACGAATCGGTCCTGTAAATCCGATTTCATAAAGAGCTTTCATAATCTCATACATATCAAATGTTCCGTCGGAAGAAAGATGTGCAGACTCCTCAAAATCCGTCGGTGAATTAAACTTCAGATTTCTTACGTGTGCAAAATGAATTCTTCCCTTGAGCGCACGGATCATGTCCGGAAGATCATTGTTTAAATTGGTTCCGTAAGAACCGGAACAGAACGTCACTCCGTTGTGCGGATCATCTACCATCTTCATCATACGAAGGATATTTTCTTTGTTGATAATGATTCGCGGAAGACCGAATACACTCCATGCAGGATCATCCGGATGGATTGCCATGTTGATGTCATATTTGTTGCAGACAGGCATGATCTTCTCCAGAAAATATTTTAAGTTATCAAATAATTTATCATCATCAACGTCTTTGTAAAGTTCAAAGAGTTCTTTTACCCTTGCCATACGCTCCGGCTCCCAGCCCGGCATAATACTTCCGTTCGTATCTCCGGCAATGGATTCAAACATCTTTTCCGGATCAAGCGCATCCACTGCTTCCTGTGTGTAGGCAAGCACGGTAGAACCGTCCGGTCTTAAGCGGGCAAGCTCTGTTCTTGTCCAGTCAAACACCGGCATGAAATTGTAGCATACCATATGAATGTCTTCCTGTCCGAGATTTTCAAGCGTCTCGATATAATTTGCAATATACTGTTCTCTGTCCGGAGATCCAATCTTAATTGCATCGTGGATATTTACACTTTCAATACCTGCAACACGAAGGCCGGCTGCCTCCACTTCTTCTTTCATGGCACGGATACGTTCTCTGCTCCAAACCTCTCCCGGTGCTGTGTCATAAAGGGTTGTAATAACCCCTGTTACTCCCGGAATCTGACGGATCTGTTTCAGCGTCACCGTATCAAATTTCGAACCATACCATCTTAATGTCATTTCCATGGCTAAATCTCTCCTTTTTCTTCCGCCTTTTTTATCTGGTTCAGCTTCGCATTTAAACTCAGAAGCTGTTCTTTGGTAACGGTAATATTGGCTGCGCCCATTAACTTAATCAGGCGAAGCACCGTAAAACCGCCCATAATTTCCATCATCTGACCCATATTTTCAGGCCTGATCATGGAATTTTCTCCTCCGCCGAATCCTGCCATCATATTTTTAAACAGGATCTGTCCCTGCGGGGATTTCATGATGTCACTCACTTTATCATTTAAGGAATAATATCCCTTAACTTCTGTTATATCAAACCAGTTCAGTACCGTGCCTTTTTCCCTCAGACGGTACGCCTCGTTAAATGTTTCTACCTTTCGGATTCTGCTTTCATCCCTGCAATCTCCTGCAACTGCAACCAGTGTGCTCTCGCCTTCATTCGGAACCCTAAAATAAAAGAAATGGTCTTCTGCCCTCTGTTTTCCCAGGCTCTTTCCGTTTACAAAAAGTTCAACTTCCGGAAGGTTGGAATACACTGTCACCTTCGTTTCCGGCTCCACCCTGTCCACATAGCGTTTTCCACATATATGAACGAACGGCTCGTCCGAAAGCCACGCCTTGTAGGCGTAGAAAGCATCCTTTTTATATTTGCGGTCAAATGTGACAAGTCCCTTATGGTTTTGTCCATCCTCACCGCCTTCACATCTGGCATCTGCACCAAAGTCAAACATGTTCCACACATGTGTTGCCCAAAGGTACTGCCTGGTATAAAGCTGTTTAATCAGCTCTTCATGATAATAGGCCTGATATTCTTCCGTATAATCTCCCTGCTCCGGATTTGAGGTGTGCCAGTTGAGCGCCTCGCATCCGTATTCGCTGACACCGATCGGAATATACGGAAACGTCTTGTGAAAGTTATCAAACCACGGCCCGTTCATGGAAGTATCTCCGCCATACCATCCGAAATAGTGGTTGTACGATACCACATCAGGAATCTGGATATACGGATCATGAATGTCACATGCCGTAATCGCTGCAATCGTGGTTAGCCTTGTCTTATCCATCTCATGCACCATGTCATTTAATATCCGGTGATTTTCAATCAGATCCGGTGTACTGCTTCCGGTCATGGTAATCTCATTGGAAAGTCCCCAGACCACAATGCTCGGATGGTTGTAATTTTGCACAATCAGTTCCTTCATCTGCTTGATGGTGTTTTCACGCCCGGTCGACATATGATTGGAAATATACGGAATTTCCGCCCAGATGATCAAACCTCTTTCATCGCAGAGCTCATAAAAGTATTGGTCGTGCTGATAATGCGCCAGTCGAATGGTGGTCGCACCCATCTCACAAATCAGATCCATATCTTCCTCGTGATGCTCTTTAAGAAGTGCATTTCCGATTCCCCATCTGTCCTGGTGGCGGGAAACACCTCGAAGCGGATAGCTTTCTCCGTTTAATATAAATCCCTTTTCAGGATCTATCTGAAAACTTCTGCAGCCAAACCTTGTCTCTATGCAGTCTAAAACTTCCTTATCACTTCTAAGCTCCACCTGCACAGAATACAAATACGGGTCTTTGCGTCCGTGCCACAGATGCACTTTAGGGATTCGAAACGAAGCCTTTGTCTGCCCTGCGCTCATTTCCCGGGTCGCAACTATTTTCCCGTCTGCATCCTTTATGGTGTAAACCAGCTTCTGTCCTTCTTTTGCATTTGTCACCCATACTTTCACATCCACATCCGCATCGCTCCCGGATACCACAGGTGTTACTGCAATCGCCGGTCCGCCATCATTTTCCAGATCAAAATGTGATTCCGGAACCGCGATGACATTTACATCCCTGTACAGGCCTCCGTAAAACGTAAAATCTGCCTGCTGCGGATATACTCTGTCGTTTGCATCGTTGCTCACGGCAACCACCAGAAGATTCTTCTCTTCCAGTGCCTCTGTCATATTGACTCGCCAGGTAGAATACCCGCCGTCATGCTCTGCCAGCATTTTTCCGTTTACATACACTTTGGCAGATGCATTTGCTCCCCGAAATTCGAGATAGTACTTCTTATTTTCAGGAAGATCTGTTTTTTCAAACTGTTTCACATAATAACAGGTTCCGCGATGATAATCATTCCCGCCATCCTGTCCGTCAATGTGATTCCACGTATGTGGTAAATTTACCCAGTAGTACTCCGGACGAATCTCTGTCGGTACTGCGCTTCCATCTTTTGTAAATGCCCATTTGTAGTTAAAATTAAGAAACGATCTCATAATGATTGCCCTCCATACAAATAGTCTTTTACATTCCTGTCACATTTTATCACAGATTTCTTATATTCGTATTGCATTATTTTTGGGAAAACATGTTTTTTTTCATATATCTATAAAACGAGCCGGTACAAAAAGGTATGTACCGGCTCGTTATGCCTATTTTAATTCGTTCATTTGCAAAGTTCTTCTGCAAGTGTCTTAATCTGCGCCCTGTTATCTTCATTAACAGCAGAGAGGATTTTAACGCCCGTCTGCGCAAACGTGATATCCTTGCTCTTTTCCAGCATTCCGGTCATCACTTTTGCCGCCGTCGGCGCCCAGCTTCCGTTTTCCATCAAGGCTACCGTACGGTTTTGGAAATTATGCTCTGTCAGTTCATGTATAAATTCCCGCATGAACGGAAATACGTCACCATTGTATGTTGTGGTAGCCAGAACTAACTTACTGTAGCGGAATGCATCTTCTACCGCTTCCGCCATATCACAGCGTGCAAGGTCATTTACAACTACCTTCGGACATCCGTTTTTCTCAAGTTCTTCTGCCAAAAGTTCCACTGCTCTTTTGGTATTTCCGTAAACAGAAGTATAAGCAATCATTACGCCCTCTTCCTCCGGACGATAGCTTGACCAAATATCATAAAGATTCAGATAATAACCGAGATTTTCCGTAAGTACCGGTCCGTGCAGCGGGCAGATTATCTGAATATCCAGTCCTGACGCTTTTTTTAGAAGCGCCTGTACCTGTGCTCCGTATTTTCCCACGATTCCGATATAATAACGTCTCGCTTCGCAGGCCCAGTCTTCTTCTACATCCAGTGCACCGAATTTTCCAAATCCATCCGCGGAAAACAAAATTTTATCCGTCGCATCATAGGTCACAATTACCTCCGGCCAATGTACCATCGGTGCTGTATAAAACGTCAGTACATGCTTACCGAGAGACAGTGTTGCCCCCTCCGCTGTTGTAATTCTCCGATCTGCATAATCTGTTCCAAAGAAATTCTGCATCATTTTAAACGCAGGCAGTGACGCAACCACAATCGCCTGGGGATATTTATCCGTAAACACTTTAATATTGGCAGAATGATCCGGTTCCATATGCTGGACAATCAGATAGTCCGGCTGTCTGTCTCCGATGACCTCTTCTATGTTGGTCAGCCACTGCTGACCGAAGGATGCATCCACCGTATCCATAACCGCAATTTTTTCATCCATGATCACGTAGGAATTGTATGCCATTCCGTTTGGAACAATATACTGCCCTTCAAACAAATCCACCTGATGATCATTGACACCGACATATTTAATATCTTCT
>JAGAOK010000031.1 GCA_017623815.1 Lachnospiraceae bacterium | reverse complement strand
GATGTGAATATGGTACAGGTCGGGCCGTATCCATATTATTTAAAACAGCGTATTCTCGGAAAGAAAGGACATTTGTCTAACGAAACCGCGGGAAGGCTGCTCAGTGAAATTGTGCATGACGATCTGAAACATATTTTTTTAGGACATTTAAGCAAAGAAAATAACCTTCCGCAGCTTGCGCATGAGGCAGTAAGGCTGGAGATTACGATGGGAGAGAATCCATATCAGGCATCTGATTTTGATATCCGAGTGGCGGAGCGCAGCGAGCCATCCGGTCTTGTGGAAGTTTAAATGAGACTTGCATTCTTAAAAAAGAGAGTTATAATAACAAGAGGTTTAGCGAAACAGAAGGAGACAGAAAGATGAAAAAAACTATTATTACAGTCGTTGGTAAAGATACGGTTGGAATTATTGCAAAAGTGTGCAGCTATCTGGCAGACAATCAGATTAACATTTTGGATATTTCACAGACAATCGTTGCAGATTATTTTAATATGATGATGGTGGTAGACCGTTCGAATGCACTCAAATCTTTTGGTGATATGGCAGATGACCTCAAGGCAGTGGGAGAAGAAATCGGTGTTATTATCAAATGTCAGAGAGAAGAAATCTTTGATATGATGCACAGAGTTTAATCTTTCGGGATATTACTTGCATAAGGAGACAACGGTATGATTAGTCAATACGAAGTTTTAGAAACGAATGACATGATAGAAAAAGAGAATCTGGATGTACGTACGATTACAATCGGTATCAGCCTTTTGGATTGTATTGATTCAGATCTCGAAAACTGTAAGAAAAAGATTTATGAAAAAATCAAAAAAACAGCGGATAAACTGATTGAAACAGGAAATAAAATAGAAAAAGAATACGGGATTCCGATTGTAAATAAACGTATCAGTGTGACACCGATTGCACTGATTGGCGGCGCATGTTGTAAAACTACATCCGATTTTGCACAGATAGCAAAAGTGCTCGATACAGTGGCAAAAGAAGTGGGTGTAAACTTTATCGGCGGATATTCCGCACTCGTTTCAAAAGGAATGACCAAGGCGGATGAGATGCTGATACGTTCCATTCCGGAAGCACTTGCTACGACAGAGCGTGTCTGCAGTTCTGTAAACCTCGGATCCACCAAGACCGGTATCAATATGGATGCGGTAAAACTCATGGGTGAAATCATCAAAGAGACAGCGGAGTTTACCAAGGAAGACGATTCGCTCGGTTGTGCAAAGCTGGTGGTATTTTGTAATGCGCCGGATGACAATCCGTTCATGGCAGGAGCATTCCATGGTGTGACGGAGGCGGACGCAATCATTAATGTCGGAGTTTCCGGCCCGGGCGTGGTACGTACGGCACTGGAAAAAGTACGCGGCGAAAGCTTTGAGGTGCTTTGTGAAACAATCAAAAAGACGGCGTTTAAAGTAACACGTGTCGGCCAGCTGGTGGCAAAGGAAGCATCCAAGATGCTTGGTATTCCGTTTGGTATTGTTGATTTATCTTTGGCACCGACCCCGGCTATCGGAGATTCGGTGGCAGATATTTTGTGCGAGATCGGATTGGAATATGCGGGAGCACCGGGTACAACAGCGGCTCTTGCGCTTTTAAATGATCAGGTGAAAAAAGGCGGTGTTATGGCTTCTTCTTATGTTGGAGGCTTAAGTGGTGCATTCATTCCGGTCAGTGAAGACCAGGGAATGATCGATGCAGTTCTGGCAGGAGCACTTACACTCGAAAAATTGGAAGCAATGACATGTGTCTGCAGTGTGGGACTTGACATGATTGCGATTCCGGGTAAGACAAAAGCAACAACGATTTCCGGTATCATCGCAGATGAGATGGCGATTGGTATGGTAAATCAAAAGACAACAGCGGTTCGTATTATTCCGGTAATCGGAAAAGATGTAGGAGAGACCGTAGAGTTCGGCGGACTTTTGGGATATGCACCGATTATGCCGGTCAATCCGTTCGGATGCGATGCATTCGTAAACCGCGGCGGAAGAATTCCTGCTCCGATTCATAGTTTTAAGAATTAAAAAAAGAGTATCGCAAAATGAGTTGGTTTTTGCGATACTCTTTTTTAATGTAGAAGCAGGATATCAAGATAATAGTAATATAAAACGCTTGTGCAGACCCAATCTGAAAAATCAGGCGAGATTCAAATGGTTTTTTGGGTAATAGAATGAGAAATAGATGCTCCAGACCCAAAAGAGGAGCTGCCGCATATAGATTACACATCTGTTTCGCGTCAGCCCCATTTTTTCATGTGTTTTCTTACATCGTAATAATTGGCCGGCGGTATTCGTTACGCATTTCGCAGGAGAATTTGCCTGAAACAACGCTCTCGTAAATATGCGATGCCAGAATATCACGTTCAAACTGTCTGCGGCCGGTTTTAGATTTCAGATTCCGGCCATCGGTCACTTTAGTGATGAGCGGAATGGAGGAATGTGTTTGTATGGTTTTCAAAAGTGTGTTGTCACTGCTGTGAAAACCGAGCACGCGTGCGTAAAAAACAGTTCCGTCTTTTTGGTATTCCGCCATATCGTCTTTTCGGAGATTTAAAAGTATGTGGCAAAGAAGACGGCTGACTCTTGCATAGGTAACATTTTTGGTTTTTAAGATGTCACACATCTGTTCATAGTCATATGGCTGATAAAGTACCTTTATAATGCGGTCGGAAAGATCATCGTTGATATCAACAAAATCCGTATAGCCACCGGCTTCTTCTGTCAGTAATTTATATTTGAGCATGGCAGAAAAGTCGCGTGGGAAAACCGGGTAGGTTTTTTCAAAGTTTTCCTGCATGATCGCAAATACATTTTCGGGAATCTGGCCGCGAAGCATTTCGAGATTTCCCTGAATATTCAGAGAGTGCCGCAGTGCCAGAGAGGAGCTGTACTGTGTACTGAAACGCTGGGAATGATAATCAGAACCGGTACGCAAAATGGTAACAGGACGGATGCTGCTTTTGCGTCTGATGATGCTTTTTATATATTCAATTCCTAAAATGTTGTTTGGCGAACCGATAATATTTTCGTTTTCTGCAAAGGACGGAATGCAGTGAGTGAGGGCCTGGTTTCTGGCACGAGGAAAAGTAGCCCCGTTTTTTAGTTCTGCCTTGAGAAGTTCGCGGTAGTCATCCGGCTCGTTGGCAAGAACTTCCGCAATCGGACGCAGCATTTCGATATCGCCGCATTCGCTTCCGAAGCACACGTAGTCGATACAGCCGAGTTTGTCAAGCAGAGCAATGGCACCGTCTGCAAAATATTCAGCGCTTCCGCATGCGTAGCAGGAAGGAAGCTCCAAAACCATATCCGCACCATTTTCAAGTGCCATGCGGGCACGGGAATATTTATCTATGATTGCGGGTGTTCCGCGCTGGGTAAAGTTACCGCTCATAACAACGATAATATAATCTGCCCCTGTGATTTTTCTGGTCTGTTCAATGTGATATTTGTGTCCATTGTGAAATGGATTATATTCTGCAATGATTCCGGCAATTTTCATTCTCATCCTCCAAATAACTTTATAAAAAAGACGTATACTAATAAAATAACATATTTGAAAAAAAGGTACAATGTTCAGTTTTTAGTACACGTTTTCATCTTGTGCTTGGGAAAACCTTGCATTATAATAAATCTATAAACGCCCTAGAGGGTAGTAGGGTGAAGGGAGAAAAACTATGTCATATATTGATAAAATTAAAGAAAAAGCACGCGCAGACAAAAAGACGATTGTTCTGCCGGAGACAAGCGATAAGCGTACACTGATTGCAGCTTCACATATTATTGCGGAAGGGATTGCGGACATTATCATGGTCGGAGACGAAGAGAAGATCATGGACGGTGCAGGATGGCTTGAAGTAGATCTTGACGGTGTCGTAGTGGTTAATCCTAAGACTTCCGAATTAACGGAAAAATATGTACAGTTATTATATGAAACAAGAAAGGCAAAGGGCATGACCATTGAAAAGGCCCGCGAAAAACTTTTAAATGATTATCTTACCTTTGGTGTTATGATGGTTAAGGCAAATGATGCAGACGGAATGGTGGCGGGAGCGTGTCATGCAACAGCTGATACTCTTCGTCCTGCGCTTCAGATTTTAAAGACGGCGCCGGGAGTAAAACTTGTGTCAGGATTCTTTATTATAGATGTTCCGGATTGTCCGTACGGAGCAGACGGAACCTTCCTGTTTGCGGATTGTGGTCTGAATCAGGATCCGACGGCAGAGGAACTGGCAGCGATTGCCGAAACTTCTGCGAAGAGTTTCCAGTCGCTTGTTGGTGTGAAACCGATGATCGCTATGCTTTCTCATTCTACCAAAGGAAGCGCAAAGCATCCGCTGGTGGATAAAGTGGTAGAGGCAACGCGAATTGCAAAAGAAGAGTATCCGTATCTTTGCATTGACGGAGAACTTCAGACGGATGCAGCGCTGGTACCTTCTGTTGCAAAGTCAAAAGCTCCGGGCAGTGAAGTGGCAGGAAAAGCAAATGTGCTGGTGTTCCCGAATCTTGACTGCGGTAATATCGGATACAAACTGGTGCAGAGACTCGGTAAAGCGGAAGCATACGGACCGATGCTTCAGGGAATTGCAAAGCCGGTTAACGATCTTTCCCGAGGATGTTCATGGGAAGACATTGTTGGTGTTGTAGCTTTGACAGCAGTGCAGGCACAGCTTTATTAAAAGGATAGACAGACGATAGAATGAGTGCGGGATAATAAGGTTCTCAGTGCAGAATTTTTGTTATTCGCACTCTTTTTTTAAAAAAATATATTTTTTTTGTAACGAATTCATTTTTTGTGCGTTTAAGTAAGTGAAAGGAGGTAAATGATGTGGAGAATACGGATTTAAATGTCATGTATCAGGAACATGCAAAACAAGTATACGGATTCCTGTATAAGATGTGTCAGGACGCGGATTTGTCGGAAGATTTGATGCAGGATACGTTTTTAAAAGCAATGGAACATATTGATTCCTACGATGGAAAATGTAAGCTGACGACATGGCTTTGCCAGATTGCAAAGAACACCTATTACGATCATCTGCGAAGGAATAAAAAATATGCAGATACCGAGATTGTACTGGACGGAATTGCCGGCGAAGAGCTCACGCCGGAGCAGGAGGTTCTTTCCAAAGAAATGGCAAAAGAAATCCGCATGTACATACATCAGTTACCGGAACCGTACAAGGAAGTGTTCCTCCTGCGGTTTTATGCAGAATTATCGTTTCGTGAGATTGGGCAGATGTTCGGAAAAACCGAGGTGTGGGGAAGAGTGACATACCTGCGCGGTAAGGATATGCTCATGCAGCGAATGGAAAAACAGTGAAAGGAAGTGCAAAAATATGAAATGTGAAATTGCAAATGATTTATTGACCTTATATGTAGAGGATTTATGCTCGCCGGAAGCAAGAAAGGAAGTTGAGGCGCATTTAGGAGAGTGTCCGGAGTGTTCCAAAAAACTGGAGCATTATAGAAAAGAATTAAAAGATGAGGTATCAAACATCGGTGAGGCGGATAGTGAGAAAAAGGATACGGTTT